>JACQYA010000143.1 GCA_016208425.1 Betaproteobacteria bacterium | reverse complement strand
CCACCGGATCGCCATGTATCCCGAGCATCTGCATGAACTGCGTCTGATCGGCGTCGGCCGGCAGGAGCGAAGCGAGTATCGCAGCACGCGAGGCAACCAGCGGGCGGCGCGCCCACCAGACATGCAGATAGTAGGTCGGCGGTAGCGCGGTCATCGAGCGCCGTTCGCGCACGCTTTCTTCGCCCAGAGCGGCTATCGGCAGCCAGTTTTCAATCAGTCGTCGGGTCATTTTGCTTTTCTTGGTTTTGCTTCGCTGGTTTTAGTTCATTAAGTGCGATCAATGGAGCTGCGCCATTGTTTGCGCCATTTCAAGCGTAAATGGCACGAACAATGGCATTGAACCATTCAGACGGCGGCCTTCCACTCGTACAAGGCGCCGCGACCACGGCCCGGTGCCTGAATTTCGGGGTGATCGTTGCGCAACTCCTGCATCAGGCGCTTGACCTGGCCACGGTCGAGCTGGGTGATGGTGCGTATCTCTTCATTGCTCAGGCCGGCGCTGCCATTTCTGCTGCGCGTCATCAGAATCGACAGTACGCGCGCTTTCGCCGCCTCCCACTCGATGCGACCGTCGCGCTCGGGGTGGCCGGGGCCGGCAAGCTGGCGGTGCAGCACCGGAGCCAGCCGCCACCAGGTGCCGCGCCCGCTGCCACCGCGTTCGAGATAGCCAAGCTGGCGCGCCATGTCGTCGAGCACCGCCAACAAGGCGCTTTCCTCGCGCTGGGCGAGCGCCGCCAGCGTTGCGGTATCGGCTTCGCGGTGCGCCAGCAGGTGCGTGAGCACGAGCAGCTGGGTGACGCTGAGCACGCGCCCGCGCCGGCTTTCGTCGGCAATGAAGGCGCGGAAGGCGGGCTGCACGTCCTGCCGGAGAAACTGCGTGCGCACGGCGCTACCGATGTCTTCTAGGGTCGGCGGTGCCTTGCCTTCGATCAGCATGGCTTCAAACATGCGGCTCACGCCGAGGTTGCTGCGATTGACCAGGCGCAGACGGGCGAGTGCGGCGACCAGCAGCGGATTACGGGCGACCGGGGCGTGGTTGAGGATGTTGGCTGGGGTGATGCCGCCAATCAAGCCGCCGGGGTTGGTGATGACTAGGCGATCCGGGAATTGCTTGACGAGGACAGGGCTGGCGAGCGAGAAATCGGCATGGCACAGCGCGTTCATCAGCGCTTCGCGCAGGGCGCGTGCCGGGTAGCTGCGATACTCGAAATGGTAAAGGCCGGATTCGACGGTGGTGATCGGGTTGTCGGCGTCTATCCGTTCTTCCAGCCGGGCGAGCGCTTGTGGCAAGGCGTGGGTGCCGTCGGCGCGGTCGCGATAGTCGGTGTCGCTGACCATACGCAGATGCGTCCACGCGTAGTTGGGCAAGTGCTGGCGCAAGGCGCGCTCGTTGCCGGCGAGAAACAGGCCGGCGCGCGTCAGGCGGCCATCGGCCAGCACGCCGAGGCTGCCGAGCAGATCGAGGTCGGGCTGTTGCAGCAGGTCGGCCGGGGCGTTTTCCTGGCGGGCGATGTCGCGCAGGATTTCGACTGATCGGCCTGACCAGTGGCGACCAGCAGGCTGGCGCGCTGGCTGCCGGTGAGCGGCATGCAGTCCTTGCCGAAGCGGATTTTGCCGCGCCCGGCGGTGTCGGTGTAGGGCTTGAGCGGGCCGCGCACATGCATCAGCAGGAGTCGGCCTGTGCCTTCGGGGACGGCCAGCTCCTCAAAATCCGGGGTGAGTTTGGGGTCGGTTTCGTTGTAGACAGCGCGCGTCAGCAGGTTGGTATCGAGTTCGGGCGGTACGCCAACGATGGCTTGCGCACGGCCTATCACTTTGTCGCGCACGCCGAAAACCACCGTGCCGCCACCGCCATTGGCCATGCAGACGGCCATTTCGACCATCAGGGCGACGGCTTCTTTATGGCCGCGCGTGCTCCATTCCTTGAAGTCGAGTTCCTGCCCTTCCAGCGCGTCGGCGGTGACGTGCTCAAGCCGGGCGAGCAGTTCGAGGATTTGGGACTTGTCGGGCATGGCGTTTATGGGTGGCAGCTGGTCGAACCGGTGCCAGGAAGATTTGCCGAGACCACTGGTTTTCCCCCTCGCCCCTTGCGGGAGAGGGTCGGGGAGAGGGTCGGGGAGAGGGGTGCGCGTGCTTCGGAGACCGCCCCCTCTCCCCCAGCCCCTCTCCCACAAGGGGCGAGGGGAGTTTGGTCGGTGCGGATTCCTGCCATGTTGGTCGGTCGCTCAACGGCTCGGATCGATGAGCAGGAAGCGCAAGGCCATCAGTACCCGGCGCGGATGCTTGCGGTGCATGGACATGCCCAGCCAGTAGCCGGCTTCTTCCTTGCTCATCGCTTCGATGCCGGCGGCGACGGCGGCCATGTGCTCGCGGTTGCGCATCGGCGCCAGTGCGCGGAACAGCAGGCCGAGGTTGATCGCCATTTCTTCGTCGATGGCGACGCGCAGGGCATCGAAAGCGGGGAGATTGTTCAGGCCGATGCGGCAGGCTTTGAAGCGGCGCAACAGGCGGTGCTCGATCAGCGAGAGGTTGCGTCCGCGCAAACCAGCCACGTAGGTCGGCTGCTTGATGTGCGGCGTGGCGCTGGCCGGCAGTTGCCACAACTCGATTTCGCTATCCGAGCCATGCAGGCGACGGGCGCGCATTTCGTAGTGCGGCAGGGCGGAGGGCTGTGGCTTGCGCAGTTCTTGCAGGCGGGTAACTTTGGCCATGCTTGGTTCTCTCGGCGGATTTTTCAGCGGGTTTGTTACGACTCTTCAAAGGCCGTCGCCAGGATGTGGGCGGCGGGCGACACGAGACGGGTGAGGCGCTGGATCAGCCCGTCGGCCGATGGCCCGTGCACGGCCAGCGGCGGGTCGAAGTCTAGCGTATAGCTAACGGCTGCGTCGATTTCCGAGGCGGCGCGGAATTGTGCTTCGAGGTAGTCCTTGAGCGGCGCGGCGTCGTCGAGGTCGCCCTTGAATTCGATTTCCGCACTTGAGCCGGACGGCGTTTCGAAAGAGACACTTAGCTCGATACGCTTGCTGGCGTTCGGCACGGATTTGACCAGAGGCAGCAGCTTGAGGGCGTCGGCCTTGTCGAAGGGGCGGATGACCATGCCCGCCAAGGATTTGTGACCATTTTTCCGCGCGCGGTCGAAGACTTGGGTGAGCGCAGCCTTGAGTACGTCTTCGGCTTCGATGACGTTCGGCGATTTGACGCTGGGTGGCAGCGTCGGCTGCGGCGACGGATAGGGATTAGGTTCGGGATCGGGATCGGGTTCGGGACGCGGCCAGATGTTGTATTCGAGCGCGTACGAGGTGGTGAACAGGAAGGACTGTTCGTCGACCTTGATTTCGGCGTGCGGGTCGCCCTTGCCGCGCAGCAGTTCGCCGGAACGGTAGATGTAGACGTCCTGGTCTATGCCTTGACGTATGCCTTTGATGAACACGTCGTCGCCGACCAGCATGGGCAGCGAGGGGTCCTGGCGGAATTCGTTGCGCAGCGCGGCGGTGGTGATCTGGCCTTTCTTGAGCGGCGTGCGGTCGCGCACGTAGATCGCCGAATTGGGTTGATCGGTCGGCAGGCGCAGCTTGTCAGCGTTCTGCAACTGGGTGACGACCTGCTTCTGGCCGTCGCCCGGCCGGTCGGAGGCGGTCTGGATGTCGACGACGGTGTGCGCGAGGTCGGTGGCAACGCCTTCCAGCCGGTTGCGCGAGGGATAGAAGATATGCCGGTAGCACTGCTGGACGGCCAGCGCGACGCTTTGTTTGGAACGCTCGAATTCCTCCAGCAGTTTGGCGACCTGGTAGTCGGCAAGGTCTTTCAGTTTGCCCGGCGCGCGCAGCGAGTCGAGTGCCATGTTGCGCAACATGCGCGCCTTCATGTTGGGAACACCCGCCGCATCGGCGAGCAGGAAGGCGAGATTGTTGCGGTTGTGCCGCCAGTCGCCGCTGGCACCTTTGTGGATATAGATTTTCTCGACCAGCGGGTCGAGGCGGATGGTGTCGCCGACCAGTTGCACGGCTTCGTAGTTGAGCATCACGAGGTAGGGTTTGCCGCTGCCGTCGTCGTCCGGCACGTCGTGCGGGCCGGAGGCGAAGGGAATCAGGTTGAGCGCCGGGCCGGCAAACAGCTCGCGTATGGTGGCGTTGAGTTTGCTGCGCGCTTCGTCGCGGTCGATATTGGTTTCTTCGCGACGGATGATTTGCGTGAGGTTGGCTTCGGCGAGGAAGCGCAAGGGCGCACCGGGTTTGTCGTCGAGATAGGCGGATTCGGAAACAAAGCGCTTGCGGGCGTCGTCGACAAAGGCAATGTCGGTGCCGGGGCTGAGAATGGCGTAGCGCAGCTCTTCGGCGTTGAGGCCGCGCAGGCTGTCGTTAAACGCCAGGGTGTGCATGAAGGCACAACGCGCGACGTAGGAACCGTAGGCCGGCAGCCCCTTGAACGGGCCATCGTCGAGCTGTTCGGCGAGGGCGGGCGTTTGCTCGCCGTTGGCGATTTCGGCCTTGATCGCCGGAACGTAGATTTCCTGTTTCAGGCGCGTAATCAGTTCGAGGCGTATCGGCTCGAAGGCCAGGTCGATGTGGTGCGTGTGAATGGCAAAGGCGTCGGCCGGGCGGGTTTGCCACAGACGGGCGACGGTGCGCGCGAGCAGCCGCAGCATGCCGCGCACGCGCTGGAAGTTGCCCAGCGTGCCGGTCTTTTGCGTGAGGACTTTTACCAGCTCGGGGTGCAGCGGGTAGCCGGCTTCGAACTCTTCGACGCGCCTATCCTGCGCCGGTGCCGGCGGCAAGCTGTCGCGGTTGGCGTCCCAGGTGGCTTTGTAGGCGGCGACGACAGCGGCGGCTTTGGTGCGGTCGATGCTTGTGAACAGGCGGCGACAGACGACTTTGACGGTCTCTTCGTCTTCCGTCGGGTCGATCACCGTGGCTTTGCGTGCGGCGACGCTTTCGGCCTCGGCGAAGAAAGCCGAAACATCCTGCGTTTCGCGGCTATAGGCATCGCTGGCCTTGCCGTCGCGACCAACGGCGAGCGTGAAGACAAGCGCAGCGCCGGGACTGCCTTCGACTGCCTTCATCAAAGAGGTCATAAAGGCGAGAAGTTGCTCGCCGGCCCGCTGGGCATTGCGGCCAGAAACCTTGCGCAAGTAAGGCGCGATTTCGTCGATCAGAATCAGGGCGGGATGCTGGCCGAGAAGTTCGCGCAGGGTATCGGCGCCGGGTGCTATGCCTTCGGTGTCGCTGGCTTCAACGAGGCGATAGCCTGCCTCTCCAGCCAGGGCGTAGGCGAGTTCGCCCCACGGCGTGTAGGCACGAATGCTGTCGCCGAGCTTGCGCCCGTTTGCCGGGTCGGCGTTTTCGCCGTCGAAGGCGGCAATGCGAATAGGGCTGGCCGGTCGCAGTTCTGCGTCGAGAAATTCATCGGCTTCGGCCACGCCGGACAGGTCGCGCATGGCGTGCGCGAGGGCGATCAGGGCATGGGTCTTGCCGCCGCCGAACTGGGTGTCGAGACGAAAAATTGCACCGATCTGTTCCGGCCTATCCATCACCCGCAGCGCGACCAGCTTGAGGATGCTCTTCAGACCTTTGGTCGGATAGGTATTGGCAAAGAACTGCGCGGGGAGTTTGTATTCGTCTGGCGCTTCGCCCTTGAGAACTTGCGAAAGATCGGCGGCGAAGTCGCTTTCGCGCAGCGCGCCCAGCAAAACGTCCTGGCGCGGCCGGCAAATCGAAAACAGGTTGTCGCTCATGGCTCCCTCGCTGGTTTATTTGGGGGCGAATGTATCAGGAAACGATCCGCCAGACCTACAAGCTTCGTCATGCAGCGCAGCACTGGACGCGAACAACCCATTGCGCGCTAACATTGCTTCTTCGGCTTCTACCGCCAACGTCTCTCCGATGCCTCACAGTCTTCCGATCCGTTACATCGAGCCGGTTTTTCGTCCGCCCAGCGAGGCGCAGTCGCTGATTCTGCCGGTCACCGACGGTTGCTCGTGGAACCGTTGCACCTTTTGCGACATGTACACGGCGCCGCAAAAGCGTTTTCGGCCGCGCGACGAAGCGGAAGTTCTGGAGAGCATCCGCCGTACCGGAGCCGGGTTCGGCAGCGCGGTGCGCCGCGTGTTTCTCGCCGACGGCGACGCGATGGTGCTGTCGACACGGCGACTGCTCACCATCCTCCACGCGATCCGCGCCCATCTGCCCAGCGTCCGCCGGGTATCGAGCTACTGTCTGCCGCGCAACCTGCGCGGCAAGTCGGTCGAGGAACTGCGCGAACTGGCCGATGCCGGTCTTTCCATCGCTTACGTGGGCGCCGAATCGGGCGACGACGAAGTGCTCGTCCGCGCAGCCAAGGGCGAAACCTTCGCATCGAGCCGCGAAGCGCTGGACAAGCTCGGCGAGGCAGGCATCACGCGCTCGGTGATGATCCTCAACGGTCTCGGTGGCGCGCAGTACTCCGCCCGGCACGCGGAGAACTCGGCACGGCTGCTCAACTTCGTGCAGCCGGAGTATCTCGCTATGCTGGTCGTCAGTTTTCCAGCGGGCGAAGACCGCTTCCGAAGCGGATTTCCAGGTTGGCAACCGCTCACACAACATCAGTTGTTCGAGGAGATGGAGCGCTTTCTGGAGCGGTTGGAACTCCGCCGCACCGTGTTTCGCAGCGATCATGCGTCCAACTGGTTGATCCTGAAGGGTACGCTGGGCGCCGACAAGGAACGCTTGCTGCAACAGGTGCGCGCGGCGATTGTCCGGCCACGGGCGGCGCATCTGCGGCCGGCTTGGGCGAGAGGGCTGTGAGCGGCTTTGGGTGGCTTGTGGGGCCGGTACGCTTACCGCGTCACGATGGCCGGCTTCTGACCAAACGCCAGACGAATTTTTTCAGCGGCTTTCTCCGCGTCGGCACGACTCGGGTAGGGGCCGATATGGACGCGATGGATGCCGCCGCCGGCGTTGACGTGTATGCCTTCGTTCAGCCAGTCGAGCTCGCGCGCGAAATGCGAGCGCAAGCTTTCGGCGTTGTCGGCGCTGGAAAACGCACCCAATTGAAGAAATACACCGCGTTGCGCGCTCGCGGCGCCCGCCGATGGGGGCGCCGGCGAGTCTTCGGCCGCCAGTTTGCGCGCCAGATCCTCGATTTCGTCGCGATCATCGCGCGCCGCTGCCGGCTTGACCGCCGGGGGGGCGGGCGGCTTGATTTGGGCGTAGGTCAAGCCGGTCGCATCGCCGGGCAGGAGGGAAAGGACTTCGACCGGGGCGCTACCGCTGTTCACGTAGCCCAGGCGGTGCGCGGCGGCATACGACAGGTCTATGATGCGCTCGGCGAGAAAGGGGCCGCGATCCGTTACGCGGACGACGACAGAGCGCCCGTTGTTCGTATTGGTCACCTTCACATACGAGGGCAGCGCCAGCGTCGGGTGCGCTGCGGTCATCGAAAACATGTCGTAGGTTTCCCCGATCGATGTTTTCTGGCCGTGAAATTTCTTTCCGTACCAGCTCGCGATGCCGCGCTGCTGGTGCGGCCTGAGGGTGGTATGGGGAACGTAGGACTTGCCGAGAACGACATAGGGCCGGTTGGCTGCGCGATGCAGCGGTTCGGCGCGCGGTTCGGCGTCGGGAATGCTGTCCAGATCGACGGGGATTTCGGCGGCCGGGCCGTCGTCCTTGTAATAGGCGCCGCCCCGCTTCTGCGCGGGCGAAGTGGGCTTCTGCCCCGGTTTTTGTGCCGCCGGCGGTTCTCCGGGAAGCTCTGTCCGAACCGCCGGGCCGCCGCAGGCCGCCAGCGACAGCGCGGTTGAGCAGGCGAGCAGACGCCGCCGCGTCGCTCCGACGCTCATTTTTTTACCAGCATCCGGTGTGTCTGGATGCTCATCAAGACCCCCAGCGCAAGAAACAGCATGACCAGCGCCGTGCCGCCGTAGCTCATGAAGGGCAAAGGCACGCCGACGACGGGCAAAATGCCGCTGACCATGCCCATGTTCACGAAGACGTAGGTAAAGAAGCTGAGCGCAATCGAGCTGGCCATCAGACGCGAAAAGAGCGTTGGCGCGTTGGCGGCGATCATCGTGCCGCGCACGATCAGCAGCGTATACAGCGCCAGCAGGACGATGTTGCCGAGCAGGCCACGCTCTTCGGAAAATACTGCGAAGATGAAGTCTGTATGCCGCTCTGGGATAAACTCCAGGTGGGTCTGCGTTCCGCCCAGCCAGCCTTTACCCAGTGCGCCGCCGGAACCGATGGCGATGGTCGACTGGATGATGTGGTAACCCGATCCGAGCGGATCGGTGGTCGGATCGATCAGCGTCAGGATGCGTTTTCGCTGGTAATCGTGCAACATCGTCCACACGAAAGGGGCTGCGCTGGCGCCGGCCACGATCATGGCGAGCAAAACTTTCCACGGCAACCCGGCAAGAAATATCACGTAAAACCCGGCGGCTCCCACCAGGATTGCCGTGCCCAGATCGGGCTGCTTGGCGATCAGGGCAAAGGGGACGGCGAGGAGCAAACCGGCGACGACGAAATGCCGGAACTTGAGCGCCGACTCGTATTTGTGGAAATACCAGGCCAGCATCAACGGCATCGCGATTTTCAGGATCTCGGACGGCTGAATTCGCGTGAAGCCCAGCGACAGCCAGCGTTTGGCGCCGTTGACCTTGACCCCGAACAGGAAAACGCAAAGCAGCAGAACGACGCCGAGCAGATAAAGCGGCACGGCGAAGCGCATCAGCTTCTGCGGCGGCAACTGGGCGACCCCCCACATCACGCAGACGCCGACCAACAGGTTGAACAGCTGTCCCAGAGCGCGGTTGTTGGTGTCGTAGGTCGCGCTGTAGACGGTCGCCAGACCGGCCAGCATCAGCCCCCCGGCAATCAGCAGCAGCGGGCCGTCGACGTGTTCGGCGATGCGCAACCTCAATCGGTGGAACACTATTCCTCCTCGGCCGCTTCCACTTCCGGCGCCGGACCGGCGGGAAGTTTCCCCAACAGATAGTAGTCGAAAACCATACGTGCGATGGGCGCTGCGGCCTGTGCGCCGAAGCCGCCGTTTTCGACGAGCACGGCAAGCGCGATTTTCGGCGTGTCGGCCGGCGCGAAGGCGACGAAGAGCGCGTGGTCGCGCAAATCTTTTTTCAGCTTGCCTTCCTTGTATTCCTCGCCCTTCAGGCTGAAGACCTGCGCCGTTCCGGTTTTGCCGGCAGACGAATAACCCGCTCCGGCAAAGGCGCGTGCGCCGGTTCCCTCGGTGTTCACGCCGACCATCGCCCTTTTTATCGTTTCGACATTCTGCGGCTTCAGTTTGAGATCGCGCAGCGGTTGTGCTTCGATATACGTTTTTTCCCCGCTCCGGCTGTCGGTGATGTAATGCACGAGATGTGGCCGGTACATCACCCCATCGTTGGCCAACGTCGCCACGGCCTGAGCCAACTGGATCGGCGTGTAGGCGTTGTACCCTTGGCCGATGCCGATAGAAATTGTCTCGCCGGCATACCATTTTTGTTGCTCGTGGCGCTTGAAGCGGCGCTTTTTCCATTCCGGCGAGGGCAAAACGCCTTCCGATTCGCCCTCGATATCGATCCCCGTACGGCTCCCAAAACCCAAAGACCCCATGAAGCGGGCAATATTGTCGATCCCCATATCGTTGGCCAGCAGGTAATAGTAGGTGTCGCAGGAGTGCACGATAGACTTGTACATATCGACCAAGCCGTGACCGCCCTTTTTGTCGTCGCGAAACTCGTGGCCGCCGAAGTTGAAAAAGCCCGGATCGGAAATGGTCTGGCTCGCGCTGCGTTTGCCCAGTTCGAGCGCCGCCAGTGCCATGAATGGCTTGAAGGTCGATCCGGGGGGGTAAGCTCCGTTCAGGGCGCGGTTGAGCATCGGTTTGTCGGGCGAGTTGTTGAGCAGATCCCAGTCGTCGGTGCGAATGCCGTCGACAAACAGGTTGGGATCGTAGGTGGGGGTGGACACCAGGGCGAGAATTCCGCCGTTCGACGGGTCTATGGCGACCAGCGCGCCCCTCCGGTCGCCAAAAGCCTTCTCGGTAATCTCCTGCAACTTGACGTCCAGCGTCAGCGTCAGGTTGTTGCCGGACACCGGCGCGGTGCGCGATAAAGCGCGTATCGCCCTCCCGCCGGAGTCGATCTCGACCTGCTCGTAACCGGTTTCTCCGTGTAGCTCGAACTCGTAATTTTGCTCCAGCCCGGATTTCCCCATGTGGTCGGTGCCCTTGTAATTGGCGCTCTGGTCGTTCCTTTCGATGACCTCCAGGTCGCGGCTGGTGATGCGGCCGATATACCCCAGCGCATGCGAGGCGACCGCGCCCTGCGGGTACTGCCGGAACAGCCGCGCCTTGACCTCGACGCCGGGAAAACGGTAGCGGTTGGCGGCAAAGCGCGCCACTTCCTCGTCGCTCAGCCGGGTGCGGATCGGCAGGCTCTCGAAGCTCTTGCTTTCTTCGAGCTGCTTGCGGAAGCGCCGGCGGTCTTTCGGCAACACTTCGATCACCTGCCCTAGCCCCTCTATCGTCGAATCGAGATCGGCCACCTTCGACGGGGTGATTTCCAGCGTAAACGCCGAGTAGTTGCGGGCGAGCACCACGCCGTTGCGGTCGACGATCACGCCGCGGTTGGGGATGATCGGCGCGAGCGAAATCCGGTTGTCTTCGGCGCGCGTCGTGTAGTACTCGTGCTGAACGACTTGCAGAAAGAAAAATCGTCCCATCAGGACGACGAAGCACAGCGCGACCCCGAAAGCGGCTACGGCCAGACGGAAGCGGAAACGGTCAAGTTCGCTGTCCTGTATGTTCAGTGGCGAGCCCCGCATGCGCAAGACCGTCCCTTCAGATCGGCCGGTTGACGTCGCGCACTACCGGCTGGTACTGCGGCAGCAGCAGCAAATAGGTCAGTGGCAGCCAAAGCGCGGTGGCGACGAACGGGCCAACAAAAAAACCGATTCCCGGAAATTCGGCGCCGGCCAACGTGCGCACGCCGAACTGGACTAACTGCACCAGCAAGAGCAAGGGGAAAATATGCAGCGCCTGCTGCCCCAAAGGAAACCACAGGATACGGCGCGCCAGCGACGAAGCGCCATAGGACGCGAAGACGTAGGCCAGCGCATGCTGGCCGAGCAGGCTGGCATCGGCGACATCCATCGCCAGACCGAGAATAAACCCCCATCCCATGCCGACGCGACGGCTCTCTCGCACGCTCCAGAAAATCAGCGTCAGCGCCACCCAATCGGGCAGTCCCGGCCAGTTCGAGGTCGGCAGATAGTTCAGGGACAACGCGGCGAGCACGCTCAAGGCGATGAACCACGGGCGCACCGGCAGGAGAATCCGCGAAGAGGAAAAGGTAGGTTGCATCGCGTTTCCGGTTTCCGGTCTAACCGTCTCTTTTCAGGCGCTTTTTCTTGTTGCGCGCCGATTTTTCGCCCGCCTTGTCGGCCTCGCCGGAAGAATCCTTGACCAGGCTTTCCGGTAGTGCGTCGGCTTCCGGCAAGGCCAGCACCATGACCTCGCCGAAATTCTCGACGCCGGCAACCGGCGTGCAGGTGATGCGCGCGAAGGAGTACGAAGCGTCGCGCTCGATATGTACCACTTTGGCGACCGGAAAGCCCGGCAAAAAGATTCCGTCCAGGCCGGAGGTCACCAGCAGATCGTCGTTTTGCACATCCGCGTTGGCCGGCATGTAGCGTAATTCAAGCTGGCCGGCGCCGAGGCCGAAGACTACCGAACGAAGCCCGTTGCGGACAATTTGCACGGGAACCGCCTGATCCTTGTCGGTAATCAGCGTCACCTCGGCGACGAAAGGAAAAACTCTTGTCACCTGGCCGACGATTCCCGCATCGTCCGCCACTGGCTGACCGGCCACGATCCCTTCTTGCTGGCCTTTGTCGACCACGATCCGGCGGGAAAACGGATCGCGCGCGGCATACAGGATACGCGTCGCCAGGCCGATCGCCGGTTGCCGCTCCTTGATGCCGAGCAAACGGCGAAGACGCCCGTTCTCGGCTTCCAGTTGCTGGGTGCGCAAAAGAGTCGCAGACCTATCGGTCTGAGACCGCTTGATCCGCGTGTTTTCGTCCACCAGCATGGCGATGCTGGAAAAATAACCGGCCGCGTTGCCGATCACCTGCGCCGGTGTTTGGGCCGCCTGCTGCAAAGGATGGGTCAAAACCGACAGCGTCCGGCGCAATACGTCCAGCGTATGCAAACGCGCGTCCACCACCAGCAGCGCCAGCGACAGTGCGGCGTAGAAAGAAAGCAGCGCCAGGGGAGCCGGCCCGCGCTTGAAAAATGGCGGCGGTTGATGATCCATCAATAAATCGAAAGCGCCAAAACGCGGTGTTCGAGCTAATCCGATTCCGGATCGTTCGCGGTGCGAAGGCGGGTCGCAGACAGTGCTGTAGCACGGTAAGGCGAGGTCAACACGTCGGCAAAGTCACGGATGGTTGGGGGGTCGAATTACGCCGCAACCGCTCAATCGGAAGCGAAAATACTGCCGAGGCTATCCATTTTCTCGAGCGCGAGACCGCAGCCGCGCGCGACGCACGTCAACGGCTCTTCGGCGACGATCACCGGCAACCCGGTCTCTTCCATGAACAAACGATCGAGGTCGCGCAAAAGAGCCCCGCCACCGGTCAGCACCATGCCTTTGTCGGCAATGTCGGCGCCGAGTTCGGGCGGCGTTTTTTCGAGCGCCGACTTGACCGCCGAAACGATATTGTTGAGCGGCTCGGTCAGCGCTTCCAGTATCTCGTTCGACGAGATCGTAAACTTGCGCGGGATACCTTCGGCCTTGTTGATGCCGGATACCTCCATCTCGCGCACCTCGGCGCCGGGGAACGCCGAACCAATCGTCTTCTTGATGTTTTCCGCAGTATTTTCGCCGATCAACATGCCGTAATTGCGGCTGATGTAGTTGATGATCGCCTCGTCCAGCTTGTCGCCACCGACGCGCACCGAGCCGGCGTAGACCATCCCGCCGAGCGAAATGACCCCGACCTCGGTGGTGCCGCCACCGATATCGACGATCATCGAACCGGTCGCCTCGGCCACCGGCAGCTCGGCGCCGATCGCAGCCGCCATCGGTTCTTCGATCAGAAACACCTGGCTGGCGCCGGCACCGATCGCCGATTCGCGGATGGCGCGACGTTCGACCTGCGTGGAACCGGAAGGCACGCAGATGATGATGCGCGGGCTGGGCGCCAGCAGCTTCGAGTGGTGCACTTTCTTGATAAACTGCTTGAGCATCTGCTCGGTGACCGTAAAATCGGCGATCACACCATCCTTCATCGGACGGATGACGGTGAGCGCGCCGGGCGTTTTGCCGAGCATCTCCTTCGCCTCCTTGCCGACCGCCTGGATCGTCTTTTTGGCGTTGGGGCCGCCTTCCATGCGGATGGCGACCACCGAAGGTTCGTCGAGGACTATGCCCTTGCCACGGACGTAGATCAGGGTATTGGCAGTCCCCAGATCGATGGCGAGATCGTTCGAAAAATAACTGCGCAGAAAGCTGAACATGCTGAAAATCCGTGAGAAACCAGTGAGAAAAGCTGTAAGAAAGCCGCAGAGGCTGCGACGGATAAAACAATTATGATACCTTATAAGGCTCCCCGAAATACTATCTTACCGATTTCACAGCCATGTCGCTCACCCTGGAACAAGTCCAACGCATCGCCCACCTCGCCCGCATCGAAACCGGCGCGGCCGAAGCGCAAAGCGCGCTAGGTCACCTGAACGGGATTCTCGCGCTGATCGAAGAAATGCAGGCCGTCGATACACAAGGTGTCGCGCCGATGGCGCACGCGCAGGATCTCGCGCAACGCCTGCGCGAAGATCGCGTGACCGAGACCGACCGGCGCGCCGCCTTTCAGTCCATCGCACCGGAAACCGAAGCTGGCCTCTACCTCGTGCCGAGGGTAATCGAATGATCGCACGCAACCTGAAGACGCTTTCGCAAGCTCTGGCGGCCAGAGAAATATCCAGCGCCGAACTGACCCGGCTCTACCTCGACCGCATCGCCCGCCACAATCCGCGGATCAACGCCTACATCACCGTAGATCCCGAGAAAAGCCTGGCTCAGGCAGAGGCGGCCGACCAACGTTTGGCCGCCGGTGCGGGCGCGCCGCTGACCGGCATCCCGCTCGCGCAAAAGGACATTTTCTGCGCCCGGGGTTGGCTGACGACATGCGGCTCCAAGATGCTCGGTAACTTCGTCAGCCCTTACGATGCGACGGTGATCGCGCGCTTCAACGCGGCCGGTGCGGTCAATCTCGGCAAGACCAACATGGACGAGTTCGCCATGGGCTCGTCGAACGAAACCTCGTTTTTCGGCCCGGTGAATAACCCCTGGGATACCGGCCGCGTTCCCGGTGGCTCATCCGGCGGCTCGGCGGCGGCGGTCGCCGCGCTGCTCGCTCCGGCCGCGACCGGTACCGACACCGGCGGCTCGATCCGCCAGCCGGCGGCGCTGTGCAACCTCACCGGCCTGAAGCCGACCTACGGCGTCGTTTCGCGGTACGGGATGATCGCTTTCGCCTCGTCCCTCGACCAGGCGGGGCCGATGGGGCGCTGCGCCGAAGACTGCGGGATGCTGCTCAACGCCATGGCCGGCTTCGACGAGCGCGATTCGACCAGCCTCGACCGACCGGCCGAAGACTATTGCCGGGATCTCGCCGCAAACGCCGGCGACAAACCGCTGGCCGGCTTGAAAATCGGCTTGCCGAAAGAATTTTTCGGCGATGGTTGCGAGGGTTGTGACCCGGAGGTGATGCGGCTGGTCGAAGCGGCCATCGACGAATACCGCCGGCTCGGCGCCGAAACGGTCGATATCAGCCTGCCGAACATGAGACTTTCGGTGCCTGCGTACTATGTGATCGCGCCGGCCGAAGCCAGCTCCAACCTGTCGCGTTTCGACGGCGTGCGCTACGGCTACCGCGCGGCGGAATACGGCGACCTCAACGACATGTACGGCAAGAGCCGCGCCCAGGGATTCGGCGCCGAGGTCAAACGCCGGATACTGATCGGGACTTACGTCCTCTCGCACGGCTACTACGATGCTTACTACCTGCAGGCGCAACGTATCCGCCGGCTGATCGCCAACGATTTTGTCGCCGCCTTCAAACAGTGCGACGTGATTCTCGGGCCGACCAGCCCGAGCACCGCGTTCAAGCTTGGCGAAAAAGCCGCCGATCCGGTACAGATGTATCTGTCCGACATCTACACGATCGCCGTAAACCTCGCCGGCTTGCCGGCGATGTCGGTTCCCTGCGGTTTTGCCCACGTCGGGCAGGGAGGCGGATCGGTCTGGCTGCCGGCCGGGCTACAGCTGATCGGCAACTATTTCGCCGAAGCGAAGCTGCTCGATATCGCGCACCGCTACCAGCAAGCGACCGACTGGCACTCGCGGCGTGCCGCCGGGTTCGACTGAGGCCGACGTGTCGCGAGTCCGGGTCTGCGCGGTGGCGCTGGCGGCCATCCTCGGCGGCTGCGCCGTACCGGAACCCGCACCCGCGCCGATACCGGAACCGGCGCCCGCCGAACCGGAGACCGTCGCGAAGAAACCGGGATCGCGGCCCGAGCGCATCGTGTCGCAACCGCTCAAGCACCTGGCCAACCGCAACCTGAAGGCGATGCCGGTACGCGCGCTGAATGTGCAGACGAAATGCGCCTTCAACGATGCGGTCGGAACGCGCGGCAAGCTCGACCTGCAAGTGAAGAACGCCGAGGTGCAGCGTTTCAACGCCGAAGTGAATATTTCGAAGCGGGGCATTTGCCGTTTCGACATCAAAAATTTCCGCCAGACGGCGAGGCTGCCGGCAGTGTTGTTGAACGACAGGGAAAGCGGCTGTTTGGTGCGCATGTGGGAGCAGGACAAGAGCGTTACGGTGGCCTTCAACGGTTGCGAGGCACAGTGTAGCGGGGAGTCCTTCAGCTATCTTTGGCCGATTCTGGTGGACACCCGGAACGGCCGCTGTTTTTGACGAGCGAGTAACAAATGACGAGACAGTGGGAAGTTGTCATCGGTATCGAGACGCACGCGCAGCTCTCGACCCAATCCAAAATTTTTTCGGGCGCCTCGACGGCTTTTGGCGCACCGCCGAACGTGCAGGCCTGCGCGGTCGATATCGCCTTGCCCGGCGTGTTGCCGGTGCTGAACCGGGGCGCCGTCGACTGCGCGATCAAGTTCGGTCTGGCGGTGGGCGGCGAAGTGGCGGCGAAGTCGGTTTTCGCGCGCAAGAACTATTTCTACCCGGATCTCCCCAAGGGCTACCAGATCAGCCAGTTCGAGCTGCCGGTCGTCGTTGGCGGCCAATTGGGCATCCAGGTAGGTGACCGGGAGAAGGTCGTACACCTCACCCGCGCCCACCTTGAGGAAGATGCCGGCAAATCCCTGCACGAGGATTTTCACGGCAAGTCGGGGATCGATCTGAACCGCGCCGGCACCCCGCTGCTCGAAATCGTCACCGAACCGGACATGCGTTCCTCGGCCGAAGCGGTGGCTTACGCCAAGGCCTTGCACGCGCTGGTGCGCTGGATCGGTATTTGCGATGGCAATATGCAGGAAGGCTCGTTCCGCTGCGACGCCAACGTTTCGGTTAGACCAGTCGGGCAGAAAGAATTCGGCACACGCAGGGAAATCAAAAATCTCAACTCTTTCCGCTTCATGCAGCAGGCCATCGACTACGAGGTGCAATGGCAGATCGCGACCATCGAGGACGGCGGCAGCATTGAGCAGGCGACCGTGCTGTTCGACCCCGATACCGGCGGAACGCGCGCCATGCGGAGCAAGGAGGATGCGCACGACTACCGCTACTTCCCCGATCCCGATCTGCTGCCGCTCATCATCGATAGCGCTTGGGTCGCGCGGTTGCGCGCGGCCATGCCGGAGCTTCCGGCCGCGATGCGGAACCGCTTTTTGGCCGACTACGGGCTTTCCGCTTACGACGCCAGCGCGCTGACTTCCTCGCCCGAAGCCGCCGGTTACTTCGAGTCGGCCGTCGCCGTTGCCGGCAAGGCCAGCGCCAAGACGTGCGCCAACTGGGTGGCGGTCGATCTTGCCGGGCGGCTGAACAAGGACGGCAAGGGTATCGGCGAGGCGCCGGTAACGCCAGCCCAGCTCGGCGTTCTGGTGGCGCGTATCGCCGACAACACGATTTCCAACAATATCGCCAAGAAAGTCTTCGAGTCCCTATGGAATGGCGAGGGGGGCGGTGAAGCCGCCGCCGCCGACCGGATCATCGAAAAACAGGGGCTGAAACAGATTACTGACAGCGGCGCCATCGAAACGCTGATCGACGAGGTGCTCGCCGCCAGCGCGGCGATGGTTGCCGAATTCAAATCCGGCAAAGAAAAAGCGTTTAACGCATTGGTCGGCCAGGCGATGAAAGCGACCAAAGGCAAGGCCAACCCGCAACAAGTCAACGATTTGCTGCGCAAGAAGCTATTGGGATAAGGGGCAGCGGCCAAACGGCGCGGGTTGTTGTCGCCGCTTCCCGGACAATCTCAACGCGAGCGCTTGGTCAGTTCGGAATAGCGGCGGAGGTCGTCTTCGTACCGGGCACGAAGCGATTCGAGGTCTTTCTTCTTGACCCCGATCAGCGACTCCTGCGTCTTGACTTCCGTATCCGCGTCACGCAAGCCTTTTTCGACCTCGACCGGTAGCGTCCGCTTTTTGTAGAACTCCGCCTCGTTCTCGAATGTTTTGCGACGCTTGCGTATGTCGGCGATTTTATCTTCGGCGGCTTTGATTGCCTGCACCGTCTCTTGCACGGAGCGGTTGTACACCGTTTCGATGTCCTTTTCGTTACCGTAGGTGGCGAGCAGCGCACGATCCTTGCGCTGCTGTTCCTTGAGCGCCGCTTCCTGCTCCTTGCGGCGCGCCGCTTCGGTTTCGCGCTGCGCGGTCTGTTCGGCGGTCAGCGGCGCATCGACGCGGCGGACGGTCTGCCCGGAGTTGCCAATTTCGCGATAGGCGCGATCCCGGCAAACCGGCGGGAGGAGGTCGCCGCACACCTGCTTGCCCTGGTCGTCGGCACAGCAATACAAACGCCCTGCTTCGGCGGGCGCCGCGAGCAGCAGCGCCAACGCCAGGAGGCTCGGGCTAACGGTCGCGCGCGATCCCGTACTCCCGGCGATAGTTGGCGACGGCAGCTTCGTTCTGTTTGAAATCGGGACGTTCATGAAGAAAACCCATCAAATCATCAAGGTTGGCAACGGCGACTACCGGAATACCGTAATCGCGCTCGACTTCCTGCACGGCCGACAATTCGCCGGTGCCACGTTCCATGCGATCGAGGGCGATCACCGCGCCGCAGGGTATCGCTCCCGCCGCACGGATGATGTCGACCGATTCGCGCACCGAGGTGCCGGCCGAAATCACGTCGTCGATAATCAGCACTCTGCCGGCCAGCGGCGCGCCGACGACATTGCCGCCTTCCCCGTGATCCTTCGCTTCCTTGCGGTTGAAGGAAAACGGTGTGTTGCGGCCCGCGCGCGCCAGCGCCACGGCAGTGACGGCAGCCAGCGGGATCCCCTTGTAAGCCGGGCCAAATAGCGTATCGAAGGGGACGCCGCTGTCGGTGATCGCCCTCGCGTAGAATTCTCCCAGCCGATCCAGCGTCGCGCCGTCGTTGAACAGGCCGGCGTTGAAGAAGTAGGGCGATAGCCGCCCGGCCTTGGTCTTGAACTCGCCAAAACGCAAGACGTTGCAGGCGAGGGCAAATTCGATGAATTCCTGACGAAAGTTCATAACCACCGTAGTATTGGCGCCATTTTCCGGCTCGGGCTTCCTATGTTACGCATCATCACTCTAAACCTCAACGGCATTCGCTCGGCATGGAGCAAAGGCGTGCTGCCGTGGGTCTCCGCGCAACAGGCCGATATTGTCTGCCTGCAGGAACTCAAGGCGCAGGCGGGCGACCTGACCGACGAAATGAGACGCCCGGACGGCCTGCACGCCTACTACCATTGTGCCGAGAAAAAGGGGTACAGCGGGGTTGGCCTGTGGTGCCGGCAAAAACCCGACGCGGTCGTCGAAGGGCTGGGCAATGCCGAGTTTGACGCCGAGGGGCGCTATCTGCGCGCCGATTTCGGCAATCTTTCCGTGATTTCGCTTTACCTGCCGTCTGGCTCAAGCTCGCCCGAACGCCAGGAAGCCAAGTTTCGCTTCATGGAGATTTTTTATCCGCACCTCGTCGGGCTAGGCAAGAGCGGGCGAGAGTTTGTCGTCTGCGGTGACTGGAACATCGCGCACCGGGAAATCGACCTGAAGAACTGGAAAGGCAACCGAAAGAATTCCGGCTTTCTACCCGAAGAGCGCGCCTGGATCGATCGCCTGCTGGGCGAAGGTGGCTGGCGCGACGTGTACCGCAGCCTGCACCCGGAGGCGGGCGAGGAGTGCTATACGTGGTGGTCGAACCGTGGCCAGGCTTGGGCGAAGAACGTCGGTTGGCGCATCGACTACCAGTTGGCCACAGCCGGAATTGCGGGCAGCGCAAGGGTGGCACAGGTTTACAAGACGCAGAGATTTAGTGACCACGCCCCGCTGGCGGTCGACTACGACTGGATCGGGAGATAGAACAACCGGCAAAAGCGTTTGGGTGCGTGATCGACCAATCCCCTGTAGAGATCGTCGGCAAACAGGCCAACGCGCAAAAATCACGTCACAGTGATTCGCGCCGCAAGTACTTTAAGTTCGTCGATCGAGGGGTTCTTGCGCGGCCACGCTCTTCGTCGTGCTGTTTGCTTGTCATAGTCAAAGTCCGTTTCGTGCTTATCCGGTTGTCACAGACACCCACTAGTGCTTAGTTGCAATATAAAGAGTTATCCTAAAAAACTCAGTTGACGGTGTGCAATCTGCTTGAAACTCAGGCGGGCCAAGGGATTCGTAACCATCATGGGAGTCACCCGATGGGCGAGCCGAAACTGGAGCTGGCGAAGCGCAAAGAAATGCTTTTGTCGTGTGCCGGTGTGCGGGCGGCGGCGGGTCGCGTACAAGTACGCTGGGATACAGAAAGCACGGCGACGCCGATGGGGCAACTGGCCTACTTCATCGAATTTCCCGCGCTGACCGGACCGCGGTCGCGCCGGCCGGAAAGCCGCCCGCTGAGTTACGGCAGCCCGGATGCGCCGGGCAAGGCAGAGGTTCCGGGCACTTGGTCGCTCTCGATCCTG
>JACQYA010000142.1 GCA_016208425.1 Betaproteobacteria bacterium | reverse complement strand
GAACCGCTCCCATGACAGGTTATGCCGTTGACTGCGCCGCATCAGCATGCGCCGCCAAGCGCGACAGAGTTCACTGCGAAAGCTGCATAGCCGATATTCGTTTCCAGGCACCGCAAAGTAGTTGAAGTATCCTCGCGCCACGCTCCCCAGCCATTTTCCGACTTGGGGAACCGGATGGTGCGTCATGCTTCCCAACTTCACCCGGATCGCCTTCAGCGTTGCGCGCATCCGTTTCTTCACCGTCAGCCGCAGAATTTTGAACCAGCCCTTGCGGGTCTTGCCGCAACAGTGCGTGAAACCCAGAAAGTCGGATGTCTCCGGCTTCCCTTCGCCCCGTTGCTTCCGGTTCTCGGCTGCAAACCGCCCGAATTCGATCGACCGCGTTTTGTCAGGATGCAGCGTCAGGCCAAACTGCACCAGCCGTTCCCGCATGCCAGCCAAGAACGCTTCCGCATCCTCGCGCCGCTCGAACCCGAACACGCTGTCGTCCGCATGGCGAACGATATCTCCCGGTGCAATTCATGTGCTCGCGTATAGGGCGCGTTCTCGTAGTCCCGCCACGTCACCCCGTCCACACCAGCCGCCGCGTTCTGCTTCAAGTCGTAAAAACTTTCGACGAGTAGCGTTGGCGTGATGTGATGCAAGAGTGCCGTGAACTTCATCCGCCGATCCCGCCTGGCGGCTTCGCGTATGCCTTCGAGTCCCGTCGATGCGGTTTCTCGGCTCTGTGTCCGTTCCGCAGGAGCCTCTCCGGCATTCCCCTCGGCTACGCCCCTTCCCTCCACCACCTCCGCGGGTCCCCCGTTGTTCGGCGGCTTCCTCAGTACTACGGGTGTATCCGGCTTCTCGGCGGTGTCGATGACTGACTTGCGATTGGCGCCATGCCCCATGTGCCCTTCCGGGATAGTTAACTCCGTCGGCACCCCGATTTCTTGGTTTCGCGGCTCAATGGCTGGCCTGCCGGTTTCCCCTGCCAACGCTTCGCCCCCCACCTCGCGATGTGCAACGCATGACTCGGGGTCAGAGTGATTCGCCATTTCTTCCCTGTATTGAACTTGCATCAACTGCGATCTGCCAGCTTGTGCTGGCGCACTAACTACTCAGCCTCCCCCGCTCCGTCATTCCCGCGCAGTCGGGAATCCATAGGGTCTTCGTCTCCCCACCGCAGTATGGATTCCCGCCTGCGCGGGAATGACGGGGTTTTTGATGAGCTCCTGAGTAGATACCCATTCAATTGAAAATCGGTTATCTTTGCGGAATGCGGCGATTTGCGGATGGTTTTTCGGAGTGCGCGCGCCGCCGTAACGCGACGGAGGACTTCATGAGCGGGCAGTTACCCCCCCCCGCCATAGCGCGGACGACCGCCGCTAGCCCGTCACGTAAGGCCGGAGCAGCATGAAACCCTTGTTCTTCTTCGACGGCTGGCGAAGGATCGGCTTTGTGGCAGCGGTCTGGTGCGTGCTGGTGGGCGGATCGCTGGCATGGAGCCTGCATCAGGAAACACACCTCTCCCTGGAATCGGCCACGGCCGCCGCCCGCTCCAATATCGCCAAGGACATCGGCTTCCGCAAATGGGCAAGTTTCCACGGCGGCGTCTATGTCCCCCCGACCGGACATACCCCGCCCAATCCCTATCTCGAAGTGCCCGACCGCGATGTGGTCACCACCACGGGCAAGGCGCTCACCCTGATGAACCCGGACTACATGCTGCGCCAGATGCAGGCCGATTTTCCGGGTGAATACGGCATCCTTAGCCGCATCACCAGCCTCAAGCCGCTTAACCCGAAAAACGCGCCCGATGCCTGGGAGGCCAAGGCGCTAAAGCACTTCGAACAGGGCGGCAAGGAGTTTCTGGAAACGCAGGAGATCGATGGGCAACCCTATCTGAGAATGATGCTGCCTTTCATCGTCGAGCGCGGCTGTCTCAAGTGCCACGAGCACCAGGGCTACCGGTTGGGCGATATCCGCGTCGGGGTCGGTACGGCCGTTCCGCTGGCGCCCTATCTGGCGCATGCGCATGAACACGGTATTGGCCTGGCGCTGACCCACGGCGCGGTCTGGCTGCTCGGCCTGCTGGGGCTGGGCGTCTCGCGCCGCCTGTACGTCCAACGCAACGACGCCCGGCAGGAGCTGCGCACAAACGAAGCGCTGTTGCACGGCATCGCCGACAACAGCAACGCGGTAATTTTCGTGAAAGACCTGGCCGGCAGGTATCTTTTCGTGAACCGCTTATATGAAACGCTGTTCCATGTGTCCGATGCGGCGATCCGGGGAAAGACCGACTACGATATTTTCCCGCAGGCGATGGCCGACGCCTTCGTCGAAAACGACCGTACCGTTGCCCGGTCCGGGCAGCCCTTCGAGGTCGAGGAGCGGGTGCCGCACGACGACGGCATTCACATCTACATTTCGCTCAAATTTCCGCTGCGGGATGCCTCCGGCTCGATCAATGCCGTCTGCGGGATCGCCACAGACATCACCGCGCGCAAAGCCGCAGAGGAACAGATCCGCAAACTCTCTCTCGCCGTCGAACAAAGCCCGGAAAGCATCATTATCACCAACACCGATGCCGGGATCGAATATGTGAACGATGCCTTCGTCCGCAATACCGGCTACCGCCGCGGGGAAGCCCTCGGCCAGAACCCGCGTGTCCTGCAATCCGGCAAGACGCCGCGCGCCACCTACGATGCCCTGTGGCAGGCACTGGCCCACGGCGAAGCCTGGAAGGGCGAGTTCATCAACCGGCGCAAGGATGGCAGCGAATTTGTCGAATTCGCCCACATCGCGCCGATCCGGCAAGCCGACGGGCGCATCACGCATTACGTGGCCGTCAAAGAAGACATCAGCGAAAAGAAAAGGATGGGCGAGGAACTCGACCGCCACCGCCATCATCTGGAGGAACTGGTCGTCAGCCGCACAACCGAACTGTCTGCCGCGCGCGATGCCGCCGAAGCGGCCAACCGCGCCAAGAGCATCTTTCTGACCAACATGAGCCACGAGATACGGACGCCGATGAACGGCATTCTGGGCATGGCGCACCTGTTGCGGCGCGGTGGCGTCACGCCCGAACAGGCCGACAAGCTCGACAAGATAGACGCTTCCGGCCACCACCTGCTCGGCGTCATCAACGACATCCTCGATCTGGCCAAGATCGACGCCGGCAAGCTCCAGCTCGAAGCGCAGGATTTCGCTTTGGGCGACACGCTCAAGGCGGTCAGCGCCGTGATCGGCGATAGCGTCCGCGCCAAAGGGCTCAGTTTCTTGGTCGACATCGCCGGCATGCCGCAGGCACTGCACGGCGACGCCACCCGGCTCAGTCAGGCGCTGGTGAACTACCTGGGCAACGCCCTGAAGTTTACCGAGCGCGGCAGCATCACGCTGTGCGGCAGATCGGTCGACGAAGACAACAGCGGCTACCTGCTGCGCTTCGAGGTCGCCGACACCGGCATCGGCATGAATGCCGACCAATGTACGCGCCTGTTCCGGGCTTTCGAGCAGGCCGATAGCTCGACCACGCGCAAATACGGCGGCACCGGACTGGGCCTGGCGATCACGCAGCGCATCGCGCAACTGATGGGCGGCGAAGTCGGCGTCGACAGCACGCCGGGACAGGGCAGCACCTTCTGGCTGACCGCCCGCCTGGGCAAGGGGCAAGCCACCGACGCCGAAAGCAAAGCGGCGCAGGGCGAACCGGCGGAGGCCGTTTTGCAGCGCGACCATCGCGGCGCACGCATCCTGCTCGTCGAGGACGATCCGATCAACCAGGAAGTGGGACTCATGCTGCTGGACGATGTCGGCCTGACGGGCGACCTGGCATCCGACGGTAGCGAGGCCGTCTGCCTGGCGACGCTGAACGATTACGCACTGATCCTGATGGACGTGCAGATGCCGGGCATGGACGGCCTGGACGCGACGCGCGCCATCCGCGCCCTGCCGGGGCGCCGCGACACGCCCATACTGGCGATGACCGCCGACGCCTTCGCCGAAAATCGCCGCGCCTGCCTGGAAGCCGGCATGAACGACTTCGTCGCCAAACCGGTGGAACCCGGGCAGATGTATGCAACGTTGCTGCGCTGGCTGGGGCTGCGTGAGCCGGCGATCCAGAGACCGGATGGGGTTGGGCGCCTGTGAGATTCAAATTCTGCCGCGAACACCGCCAATTCCCGCCTGGCTGCGTTACGAAGCGAGAAAAATCTGGCAGTACCCCAAGCGCTCATCAGAAAACCCCGTCATTCCCGCGAAGGCGGGAATCCGGGGCGGACGGACGTTGCGTGATCGCCGGGCGTCCGGTAGCATCCCTGCAACGCATGCCGGCGATGTCTCCGGCATTTTTGGGGAAGTTCGGGGGGGGGGTTGCCATGTTCGACGCACTATCCATCCGGGGTCGCCTGCTCATCACGGCGGCAATATCCGTCGGCTTTCTCACGCTGCTGGCCGGCGTCAACCTGTACGGCCAACAGCGCGCGACGGGCGCGCTGGAAGCGGTTCAGGCCAGAGCCGTGAAGCCGATGCTGGCGATCCAGGAGATCGAGGGCCGGCTCAAGGACATACGCTTCGACATGGCGGGCGCCAGCCTCGAAGTGACTTCGTACACCGGCGCCCGCAACCGTTTGAAGGAAGCGCGCGAGCGCCTGTCACCGGCCTGGGGCGAGTTCATGGCGGTTTTCGACGCCGGCGGCGCGATGCCCGAAGAGAAGGAACAGATCGGCGACATAGGGCGGCAGATAGACGGTCTGGCTACGTTTTTCGATGCGCTGGACGCGGCTTATGCGACGGAAGACAAGGCCGCGCTGGTCGAACTGTTGCAGCAGAAGTGGCCGCCGATCCAGAAGAAACTCGCCAGGCCCTTGTCGCAACTGGTGCCCGCCCGCGTCGAGGCGGTCAATACAACGTTCCGAGAGAGCGCCGCCGATGGCCGCAAGCTCAACACGCTGGCGATCGCCGCCTTCGCGCTCAGCGCGGCCGGTTTGTCGCTGCTCCTGCTGCCGCTCGCCCGCTCGCTCGCCCGCGCCATCGAAAATCTCAAATCGACGCTGGACAAGGTCGCGGCCGGCGACCTTTCCGCGCAACCCGAAACGCACCGCAAGGACGAGCTGGGCGACATGGCGAGGTCGCTCGCGACGACGCTCGAACACCTGCGCGACATCATCGGCGGCGTAAAGCGCGCCGGCGACCGCCTGGCCGACACGGCCGTATCGATGACGCGGGAACTGTCCGAAGTCATCGAGCGCGGGCGCGGCCGGTCCGAGTTCATGGGCCGTGCGGCCGGTTCGATCCAGCACATGAGCGCCGCCGCCGAGGGCATCGCCAGCAGTTCGGCGCAGACCGCCGGCGCTTCCGAAGAAGCGCGCGCCAGCGCGGCCGCCGGCGACAGCCGCATGGAAAGCAGCATCGCCGCGACGCAGCGCGTGGCGGCGGCGGTCGACGATTCGGCCGGCGTGATCCAGGAGCTTTCCGCCGCCACGGACCGCATCAACGAGATCACCAGAACCATCCGCGAGATCGCCGACCAGACCAACCTTTTGGCGCTGAACGCCGCCATCGAAGCCGCGCGCGCCGGCGAGCAGGGCCGGGGCTTCGCCGTGGTGGCCGACGAGGTGCGTAAACTCGCCGAGCGCACGTCGGCGTCGACCAGCGACATCACCTCCATGGTCGAATCGATACGCGGCAAAACCGGTTCGGCGGTCGAGGCGATGGCGCGGGTGCGTGACGAGGTTGCCGAAGGCATGCGTTACGAGCGCGAGACGCGGGAGACCTTCGACGGCATCGTCGCCACCGCCGAGCGCGTCACGCAGCTGGCGCGCCAGATCGCCGACGCCACGCAGGCCCAGCTCGACGCCAGCAACAGCACGATGCGCGATATGGATCAGGTGGTCGCGATGAGCGCGGAAAACAGCGCCAGCCTCGGGCGCGTCGGCAATATCTCCCAGGATCTGTCGGCCATGTCGTCCCAGTTGCAGCAAATGATCGGCCGTTTCCGCGTCAGTTGAGAAAATATCGCTTCGCGGCACGCCGTGGAGCGTTTTCCGGCGGGTTGGCGCCGAGCGCGGCAAAGCCCGGCATCACCCGCCCCCCCATGTTCCGATAACCGAGCACAGGATTGCCGCCATGTTTCAATCCGCGCCCGGACTAGCCGGACGAAACAACACGGAAGCGCTTACGCCTCTCCCGTGTTCGATCACCCCCCTGAAGGGGGAGATTTCCAACCGGAGTTTGTTTTCGATGAAAATGTTGAACTTTGGGTTTGCCGCTTGTCTGGGCGCCGCCCTGATCGTCCTGCCCGCCGCCGCCGAGAACAAAACGAAGCGCGCGACGCCTGCGGCCGCCAGCCCGATCGGCCTGACCGTCGTCAAGATACCCGTCGCCAAAGGCGTCAGCATGGACGACGCGGTCGAGTCAATGAAATCGAAAGCCAACTTCTTGAACGTGAAGCTGGTCGCCGAACTGCCGCTTTCCAAACAGGTCGAGGCGACGACCGGAAAGCCCGGGCGCCGGATGGCGATCTACCAGTTTTGCGACGCGATGACGGCCAAACAGATGGTCGACGCCAACATCGACTTCGCCGCCTACCTGCCGTGCCGCATCGCGCTGATCGAGGACGAGAAGGGGCAGGCGTGGCTCATCATGCTCGACCTCGGCCCGCTGATCGGCGGCGCCCGGCTCGATGCCAAACTCAAAGGTCTGGCCGCCGAAGTGCGCGACAACCTGGCGGCGATCATGGAGGCGGGCGCCAACGGCGACCTTTGAACCCGGGGAAGACGAAACCGTGCTTATCCGGTTAACACAGACAGCAAAAATAGACGCCATTTTTCAGCCCGAAAGTGGGGTGCCGCCGCAGTTTTCGGCACCAGCAGACGGGCGCGCAGCCGATTTCACCACAAATCCTGCCCGTAAGTGGGGCACATGTTCTGTGTCTGTGACAACCGGATAAGCACGGACGAAACTATCCGGTCGTGGTAGCCGTGGGGCGGATAAGCCCGTAGCCCGCAGGATGCGGTGATGAACAAACCGCATCGGCGGCGCTGAGGCATAATGGTCTCCCAAGGAGGGACGATGATGCGTTCGCGTTTGGTTTGCGCCATTTTGTTGTTGTCGGGGATCGCCTCGCCCTGTACGGCGGCCTCCCAGCCCGTGTTGCTGGCGACCGCCGACGATCTGACGGCGATGTCGCTCGAAGAGTTGCTCGACGTGCAGATCGGCAGCGCTTCGCTGTTCTCGCAAAAGGCCAGCCAGGCGCCGTCGTCGGTGTCGGTGCTGACGCGCGAAGATTTCCGGGATTACGGCTGGCGCACGCTGGCCGACGCGCTGAACAGCGTGCGCGGCTTCCATACCAGCAGCGACCGCACTTACCGTTATGCCGGGGTGCGCGGCTTCCTGCCGCCGGGCGACTACAATTCGCGGCTCCTGCTGCTGATCGACGGTATGCGCACTAACGACAACGTTTTCGACCAGGCGTTTCTCGGCAACGAGTTCCTGCTCGACGTGGATCTGATCGAGCGCATCGAGATCGTGCGCGGGCCGAGTTCGCCGGTGCACGGCGCCAACGCCTTCTTCGGCGTCATCAACGTCGTCACGCGCAGCGGCAAGGACTTCAAGCGGGGCGAACTGGCCGCGAGCGCGGCCAGCCACGGCGTTTACGATACGCGGGCGACGCTCGGCGGCAATTTGGCGGAAGGCGGCGATTATCTCCTGTCGCTGTCCGGTTTGCGCGGCGCAGGGCAACTGCACTATTTCCCCGAATTTGATGCCACCGCGCAACGCGCTGCCGACCGGGAAAGAGCCGGCAAGTTCTACGGCAAGCTCAACCTCGGCGGGCTGACGCTGTCGGCCGGCGTCAGCCGTCGCGGCAAGAACGATCCGACCGGCGCTTTCGGCACGGTGTTCGACGATCCGGCGAACCGTTTCGAGGACAACCAGAGCTTCGCCGAAGCGCGTTACGCCGGCCAGTTGGCGGGCGATCTCTCGCTCAACAGCCGGATCTACTACAACCGCTACGACTATAAGTTCTACGGCGTCTTTGCCGATGTTCCCCGGCAGACCCCGTACACCTCGCTCGACAAGGCGCAAGCGCGCTGGTGGGGCGCCGAGACGCGGCTGACGCTGACACGCTTCGCCGGCCACAAGCTGGGTCTGGGCGTCGACTACCAGAACAACGCCCGCCAAGACCAGTTCAACGGCGCGCTCGACAATAGTTTGCAGTGTGTGGCCAACGGCAGTGCCGACCCGTGCCTGAACTCCCGGCAATCCGGTTATCGCCTCGGTCTGGCGCTGACCGACGACATCGCGCTCGGCGCACGGTGGCGCTTGAACCTGGGCGTGCGCTACGACCGCGCCAGCCAGGCGGCCGGCCACCTCAGCCCGCGCGTCGGGCTGATCTACAGCCCGCGCGGCGACACCACACTGAAACTACTTTACGGCAGCGCGTTCCGGGCGGCCAACGCCTTCGAGCGCTTCTACGATTTTCCGAGCGCGCCGACCCAGCAGGGCAATCCCGGCCTGAAGCCGGAAGTCATCGACACCTACGAAGCGGTATGGGAGCAGTATCTCGGCCCGGCAACGCGCGCCAGCGCCGGCGTTTACCGCTACCGCATCGCCGGCTGGATCGTCCAGGGCGATAACGGCGGCGCCTTGCAGTACCAGAACCGGCCGCCGGTCTCCGGTCGCGGTGCGGAGTTCGGGCTGGAGCACCGCTTCGACGGCGGCGCCGCGCTGCGCGCCAGCTATTCGGCGCAGCAGGTGGCCGACCGGCCGGCCGGGCTACTGAACGGCGCGCCACGGCGGATGGCGAAGCTGAACTTCTCGTCGCCGCTGTTCGGGACGACCGCCTGGCGCACGGGGATCGAGGCGCAGTACGTGGATCGCCGGGCGACGCCCGGCGGCTGGACGGGCGGCTACACGCTGGTCAACGCCACGCTGCGCTGGCGGCCGCGCGGCGAAAAAGGCGTCGAAGTCTCGGCCAGCATCTTCAACCTTTTCGACAAGCGCTGGTACGGCGTTTTCCCCGACGATAGCCTGTCCTCCGGCGTGCCCCGCGAGGTGCTCGCGCAGGACGGCCGCGCCGGGCGCCTGAAGGTGCTATGGCCTTTCTGATTCCTTGGGGACGGATATTTTGCGCGTTCTCCTGTTGCCTCGGCGGCTGGGGGCTGGCATGGGCGCAACTGGGCGAGGGCGATCTGAAAGCGGCCTTTGTCTTCAACTTCGCCAAGTTCGTCGAATGGCCGACGCTGCCGGCGGAAGCGCAAGGCGCGCCGGGCGGCCTGTTCCACCTGTGCGTGGTCGGCGGCGAGGACGCGCTGCTGGCCGCGTTGCCGCGCCTGGAAGGCAAACCGGTGCAGGGGCGCGAGATCCGCGTGCGCGCCGTCCCGCCGCGCGCCGAAGCGGTCAAGACCTGCCATATCCTGGTGATCGGCGAGAGCGAGGCGGCGCGCGCCGGCGAACTGGCGCGCCTGGCGACGGCGCACGGCGTGCTGTCGGTCAGCGCCGCCCCGCAGTTCGTCGACAGCGGCGGCGCTATCGGGCTGCTGACGGCCGACAACCGCGTGCAGTTCGAGATCAACCTGGAAACGGCCCAGAAAGGCAACCTCAAGCTCGCCGCGCAGTTCGTCAAACTGGCGCGCAGGGTCAAGAGGTGATGCCGCGATGAAGCCGCATGTTCCCGGCCGGCCGCTGAAACGCCAGCTGACCAGCGCCATGCTGCTGTCGACCGGCATCGGGCTGGCGCTGCTCTTCCTCGCGATGGTCGTCGGCAACGTCGTGCACCTGCGCCAGAGCATCGCCCAGCAGATCGTTTCCCTGACCGAAGCCACCGCCATCCACAGCCGGGCGACGCTGGCCTTCGGCGACGAAAAGGGCGCCGAAGAGACGCTCGCCGCTTTGCGCGTCAAGCCAGAAATACGTGTTGCCGAAGTCCGCGGCCGCACCGGCGAACCCTTCGCCGCCTACCGGGCGAACGGCGAAGCGGCGGCCGCCACGGTGTTCGGCGAAGATGGCATGGACTGGCGGGACGGGACTTTCGTCGTCTCGCGGCCGGTTCTGCTCGACGGCGAGCGGGTCGGCACGGTGCGCGTCAAGGCCGATCTGGGCAGCCTGCCGTCGGCCTTGTCCGACGTGCTGTTCGGCCTGCTCGCCGCGACGCTGGCGGCGATGGGCGTCGCCTGGTCGATCGCCGCGCGCTTCCGCGACGCCATCGTGCAGCCCATCGAACAGGTCGCCACGACAGCGCACGCCATCGCCCGCGACCACGACTTCTCGCGGCGCGTCGAAAAACACCGCGACGACGAGATCGGCGATCTGATCGATGATTTCAACGGCATGCTCGGCGAGATTGCCGAACGCGACCAACTGCTCGCCGAGCACCGCGACTCGCTGGAGGAAGAAGTCGCGCGACGCACCGCCGAGCTGGTCGTCGCCAAAGAAGCGGCGGAGGCCGCAAGCATCGCCAAGAGCCAGTTCCTGGCCAATATGAGCCACGAGATCCGCACCCCGATGAACGGCGTGCTGGGCATGAACGAACTCCTGCTCGGCACCGGGCTGACCGCCGAGCAGCGCGAATACGCCAATATCGTCAACGATTCGGGCAAGGCGCTGCTCGCCATCATCAACGATATTCTCGACTTCTCCAAGGTCGAGGCCGGGCATCTGGTTATCTCGTCGTTCGATTACAGCCCGGCGGAACTGGCGCGCGACGTGAGCGCCCTGTTCGACCGGCAGGCGCAGCGCAAAAAGCTGGAGTTTTCGGTCGCCGCCGACCCGCATCTGCCGGAAGTCGTCAGCGGCGATTCCTTGCGCGTCAGGCAGATCCTCTCCAACCTGCTCGGCAACGCGATCAAGTTCACCGAACGCGGCAGCGTCCGCGTCGAGGTCGGCGCGTTGTCCGGCGACGCGCGGGGCGGGCTGTTGCGCTTCGCCGTGCGCGACACCGGCATCGGCATGGACGAGGAGGTGCGGGGGCGGCTGTTTCAGGCTTTTACCCAGGCCGACGGCAGCATCACCCGCAAGTACGGCGGCACCGGCCTCGGCCTGGCCATCTGCAAGCAGCTTGCCGGGCTGATGGGCGGCGAGGTGGGCGTCGCCAGCGCGCCGGGCGCCGGGTCGGAGTTCTGGTTCACGGTGCGTTTTTCGGCGGCCGGCGCCCACCCGGAGGTGGCGCTCCTGTCTTCGCGGGAAGCGGCGCCCGTGCCTCCCGCCGACAGCGCCGGCGACGAAACGCCGATGGCTTCGGCAAACATCCTCGTCGTCGACGACAACCACATCAATCTCGCGCTGGTCGGCGCCATCCTGCACAAGCTCGGCTGCCGCCGCTACGACCGGGCCAGCGATGGCCGCGAAGCTGTCGAGGCCCACCTGGAAAAGCCCTACGACCTGATACTGATGGACTGCATGATGCCGGTGATGGACGGTTTCGCCGCCACCCGCGCGATCCGCGCGGCAGAAGCGGGCAGCGGACGGCACGTCCCCATCGTCGCCCTGACCGCCAGCGTGATCGAGAGCGATCGCGAAAAGTGCCGCGTTGCCGGGATGGACGACTTCGTCGCCAAGCCGTTTCGCCAGGAAGATCTGGCGGCGGCGCTGGCGCGCTGGCTGAACGCTTGAGCGGATACGGGCGGCGCCGGACAAGGGGCGGCCGCCGGGGATTACGGTAACCGTTTACAGGACAACGGCACGGTTTATCCTGATCGGATCGGCCTCGCCAGCCGCACAACGGGCGCGCCAAGGACAGGGTCGCCGCTGCTCTCGCACGGCTCACGCGGCGAACTGCCGCGCGGCAACGCGGGGTTTTGGCTCTGGCGCCCTCTTCCGGGCGAGCAGGCGGCCGGCGCCGCGCGCTCGGTGCGCCGGCCAGACCGCGCGCCGGCGGCGCTGCGCGGATGTCCGAAACGGCGCTCCGCGAGTCGCTGGCCAACGCTCGGAAACCCAGTATCTACGCGGCTTTACGTGTATTCTCCGGGTGGCCGGAGAGCGTTGTTTCGCGTCGCCGGCAACGGTGCCGGTCCCGGCGTTGCGATAGGCCAACCACCTGTTTCAGCGCCTCACCGCGCCTGCAACGGGAAGACGGATTGCCCGAGGAGAGACCCGGCCCGGCTCCCGTGCGCCGCATCGTGCACCGCGACGGCGGCTCCGGCGAACGCGCGGCGCGCGCCGTCGTGGCGCCCGTTTCTGCTTCCCCCACCCACCCGCGCAGTTTTCCGGTGAAAAAAGTCACCTTTCGGAAGCCGGACGGGAGTCGCCACGAACGTCGGGGTCGCCCGCAAATGGGGGGGGAACGGCCGATCACGGTTTTCCGGCGGGTCGCGGTCGGAATTGTCCAGAATATTTCTTGACTTACACTCTAACAGTCGTTAGAGTGTAAGCATGAACTCGCGAGACATCAAAAACAACCTCTACGAACTCGTCGCCCGTATCGGGAAGGCGGTGTCCAGCCCGAAGCGCCTAGAGCTCCTTGAGCTATTGAGCCAGGGCGAAAAGCCGGTCGAACTGCTGGCCAACGAAGCGGGCATCGACATGAAGCTGGCGAGCGCCCATCTGCGCGCGTTGCGCACCGCCAACCTGGTGCTGCCCCGGCGCGACGGCAAGAATATCTACTACCGCCTGTCGGGCCGGGACGTGGCGGCGCTATGGGTAACGTTGCGCGGCGTTGCCGAGGAACATTTGGTCGAACTGCGCGTGGCGCTGGACGGCATGTTCGCGGCGCCGGAACGCCTCACACCTGAGAGCCGCCGCTCCTTGTGGGAGCGTGCGCGCGACGGCGAGGTGATCGTCATCGACGTGCGCCCGGAAGCGGAATATCGCGTCGGCCACCTGCCGTTCGCACGCTCGATGCCGCTGCACGAACTGGAAATGAGGCTGGCCGAGCTGCCCGCCGACAAGCAGATCGTCGCTTACTGCCGGGGGCCGTTTTGCCTGATGTCGGGCGAGGCCGCCACGCTGCTGCGCCAGCGGGGTTTCAGCGCGCAAAAGATCGCCGACGGCGTGCCCGAATGGCTGGCCGCCGGCCTGTCCCTGGAATCGGATTGAAGCGGATCGAAACGGATCGAAACTGATTCCAGCAACCCTTGACCGGAGAATGCCATGAACACCGTCCTCTTCGTTTTGAACGATCCGCCCTACGGCACCGAGCGCAGCTACAACGCGCTACGCCTGGCGCGCAACCTGCTGAAAAAAGACGGAAAACAGGCCGCCGTCAAAATCTTCCTGCTCGGCGATGCCGCCGCCTGCGCCAAGGTCGGGCAGAAAGTGCCGGCCGGCTTTTACAACATCGGCGACATGCTCGGCATGGTGGCCCGTGCCGGGGGAGAAATCGGCGTTTGCGGCACCTGCATGGAAGCGCGCGGCATAGGCGCCGCCGACCTGATCGACGGCGCCGCGCGCGGCACGCTCGATCAACTGGGCGAGTGGACGCTGGCGGCGGACAAGGTGCTGGTTTTCTGAGCGGTTCCGCCGCCCCTACAAAAAAATTTCATCGTTCGCGAGAGGGCAAAGATGTTTTTCCGACAGTTGGCGACCAAAGAAGCGACCCTTTCCTACCTCTTCGGCTGCGGCAGTTGCCATGTCGCCGTGGCCGTCGACCCGGTGCTCGGTGACGAGGACTGGTTCATCGGCGAGGCGAAGAAGCAGGATGTGGAAATCACCCACGTCATCGACACCCACGTCCACGCCGACCACTACTCGGGCGGACGGGCGCTGGCGGAGCGTTGCGGTGCGCTTTATTGCCTGCACGAGAGCAACGCCGGGCGGGTGGGTTTCGCTTTCGAGGCGCTGCGCGATGGGCAGCACATCGTCGTCGGCAACGTCGTCGCCGAAGTCGTCCACACGCCGGGGCATACCGCCGACAGCATCTGCCTGAACGTCAGCGACAAGCGGCGTGTGGGCGACGCGACCGGGGCGCCCTGGTTCATGCTGACCGGCGACTCGCTGTTTGTCGGCGCCATCGGCCGCCCCGATCTGGCCGGTCAGGAGCGCGAAATGGCCGGCCAGCTTTACGATAGCCTGCACCAGCGTGTTCTCACCTTGCCGGGCGAGGTCGAAATCTATCCCGGCCATACCGCGGGCAGCGTTTGCGGCGCCGGCATCTCCGGCAAGCCGGCCTCGACGCTGGCTTTCGAGAAACGCTGGAACCCGCTGCTGGCGATGCAGCGTGACGCCTTCGTCGACGCCCTGACGCAAGAGATCCCGCCGCGTCCGGCCGAGATGGAACGCATGGTCGCCGCCAACCTCGGCCGCTGATACGACCGGCATGAGCGAAACCGATCACCGCGCCGACATCCGGCACGGCATCCGCGCCAACCTCGGCCAGTTCCTGCACCAACTGTTGCAGGTGCTGCTGGTCGGTATGACCATCGGCATGACGCGTACCGTGGTGCCGGCGCTGGCCGAAAGCGAGTTCGGCGTACCGCGCGGCTCTTTCGCGCTGCTCGTCGCCTTTGTCGTCGGTTTTGGCTTCGTCAAGGGCACGCTCAACTTCGTCGCCGGACGGCTGGCCGAATCCTGGGGGCGGCGGCGCGTGCTGCTGCTCGGTTGGGTCACGGCGATCCCGATTCCTCTGCTCATCTACTTCGCCCCGTCGTGGGACTGGATCGTCGTCGCCACCCTGCTGCTCGGCGTCAACCAGGGCTTCACCTGGTCGATGACGCAAACCGCCAAGCTCGACCTCACCCGCCCCGACCAGCGCGGGCTGGCCATCGGCTTCAACGAATTCTCCGGCTATATCGGCGTCGCCATCGCCGGCGTCGTCACCGGCTATCTGGCAGCCGAACTCGGCCCGCGCAGCGGTTTGTTGATCTTCGGCCTGACGGTGATCGGCCTCGCCACGCTGCTCACCGCGCTCTTCGTCAAGGACACGCTGCCCTGGGCGCGCAAGGAAAAGCCGATGGCCGCGGCAAGCGGCGAGACCTTGCATCCGCGTTATCCGGCGGGCGTTTCGGCCAAGCCTTCGACGCGGGAGATCTTCACCCTGGTCAGCTGGCGCGACCGCCGCTTCTTCGCGCTTTGCCAGGCCGGGCTGGTCGAGAAATTCGTCGACGCGCTGGTGTGGGTGTTCTACCCCGTCTATCTCTACGAAAAGGGTGTTTCGCTGCCGGGCATCGGCTGGATCGTCGGCGTCTACGGCTTCACCTGGGGCGCGGCGCAACTCGCCACCGGCCGCTTGTCCGACACCTGGGGCCGGCAAAAACTCAACGTCTCCGGCATGTGGGTGTGCGGCGCGGGCGTCGCGCTGATGCTGTTCGGCGAAGGTCGGGCGTGGTGGTCGATGAGCGCCGCCGTGTCGGGGCTGGGCATGGCCATGCTCTACCCGAATCTCTCGGCCGCCGTCGCCGACATCTCGGCGCCGCACTGGCGGGCCTCGGCGATCGGCACCTACCGCTTCTGGCGCGATCTCGGTTACGGCATCGGCGCGCTCGGCCTGGGGCTGGCGGCGGCCTCGGCGCACGCCATCGAGGGTGCCTTCTGGTTCGTCGCGGCGGCGATGCTGCTGTCCGGCATCGGCCTGCTGATCCTCGGCGAAGAGACGCATCCGCGCCTGAATCCCGCGACTCCATCGCCTCCGGCGCCACCGCCAGCTTTCGCGGTTCCGGCGCTCGACGTGCGGGTGATTTCCCAGCACCAGCCCGGCGGGCGCTGCAAGCTTTACGCCGGCTACGCCGACGCTCTGGCCCGGAGCCTGGGCGCCAGCAGCCGGATCGATTACAGCGAGATGCGCGACGCCAACGGCCACGGTTTCCCCTCGCTGTGGATCAATGGCGCGCCGGTCGCCGCCTCGGATGGCGTCATCGTCATGCCGGACGACGTGCTGGCCGCACTGGGCGCAAACGGCATAAGCGCCGCCGGCGATCTCGGCCCGGCGCTCGACGCCGAGATCGAAAAAATGCTCGACGAAGGAAACTCATGACACCGCTCGCCCTGATCGCCGGCATCGCCACCGGACTCGTGCTCGGCATCTTCGGCAGCGGCGGCTCGATCATCGCCATGCCGGCGCTGCTCTACCTGCTCGACGTGGAAGCCAAGCAGGCGATTGCGATGAGCCTGGGCATCATCGCCGTCACCGCCACCATTTCGGCGTTCGACCACTGGCGTCACCACAACGTCAACCTGCGCATCGCCGCCGTCTTCGGGCTGTTCGGCATGATCGGCACCTATGCCGGCGCACGGCTCGGCGTACTGACGCCGGTCATCGTGCAACTGGTGCTGTTCGCGCTGATCATGTACGCGGCGGCAGGGAAGATGCTGGCGAAAAAAACCGCTGCGGACGTAACAATCGTGCCGGCGCCGCCGCCGGACGAGCCGATCTTCGGCCGCCGCATGGCGCATATCGCCGGTCACGGCATTGTCGTCGGCGCGCTCACCGGGCTGGTCGGCGTCGGCGGCGGCTTCCTGATCGTGCCTTCGCTGGTGCTGCTCTCGGGCATTCCCATCCGCCAGGCCATCGGCACGTCGCTCGCCATCGTCGCCGCCAAATCCTACGCCGGCTTCGCCGGCTACCTGGGCGCGGTGCCGGTCGACTACGCGCTGATGGGGTCGTTTACCGCCGTCACCGTGGCCAGCAGCCTGGTTGGCGCACGTCTTGCCCGCCGCCTGCCGGGCGAGTCGCTCAAGCGCGGCTTTGCCTGGTTCCTGGTCGCCGTCGCCAGCTACATTTTGCTGAAAAGCGTATTTGGAGCCTGACAGGAAATCCCCATGACAATCCGCCCCACCATTTTTATACCGCCGCTCCCGGCACGCCGCCCGCCCCGTTGGCGCGGGAAAATTCTTGGCCTGGCGTGCCTGGGTCTGGCGGCCTTCGCCGCCAACGCGAACGACTCTCCGGGAACGCGCCGTGTCGAGGCGCAGGGCGTTTCGCTCACGGTGACGCCCCTGTCGCCCGACCAGAAGACGGCGTTCTTCATCGCGCGCGGCTTCACGGCGGACGAAATCGCGCCCTATGCGCGCACCTGCGGTTTTTCCTTCGTCTTCGAGAACCGCGAGCGGCCGCTGCTGACCACCCATCTGGCAAAGTGGAAAGCCGAGGCCGATGGGCGCATCGTGCACTTTCTGCCGCCAAGTATTTTCGACCGCGACTGGGAGCAGCAGGGCATCGACAAATCCGCCCGCATCGCCTTTCTCTGGGTGCAGTTTCCGTCCGAACAGGAATTCGCGCGCGGCGACTGGATCATGGGCATGGCCAACCTGATGGAGCGGCCGGAGGGGAAATTCCGCATCGTCGCCCGTTTCAACGAAGGAGGAAAGATTGTCGAATTACCTGTCGATGACGTCGCCTGTGCGCCGCTGGATTGAAGTTCTCGTCGTGGTATTGGCCGTGGCCGGGCTGCTGCCGGCGGCAGCGCCGGCGCAGGGTAGCGGCTTCGCGCCGATAACGGAGCCGCAGGCGCATCCCGCCCTGAACTTGCCCGACATGGACGGAAAAACCATCGACCTCG
>JACQYA010000141.1 GCA_016208425.1 Betaproteobacteria bacterium | reverse complement strand
CGGCAAAAAGGGCATCTCCTGCTTCCTCGTACCCACGGCAACGCCGGGCTACATCGTCGCCCGCATCGAAGAAAAAATGGGCCAGCACGCCTCCGACACCGCGCAAATCCTTTTCGAGAACTGCCGCATTCCCGCTTCCTGTCTGCTCGGCAAGAAAGGCGAGGGCTACAAGATTGCCCTCTCCAACCTCGAAGCCGGGCGCATCGGTATCGCCGCGCAGTCGGTCGGCATGGCGCGCGCAGCGTTTGAAGCGGCGGTGCGTTACGCGAAGGAGCGCACGACTTTTGGCAAGGCGATCATCGAGCATCAGGCGGTCGGCTTCCGCCTCGCCGACATGGCGACGCGGATCGACGCCGCCCGCCTGCTCGTCTGGCGCGCGGCGGCGTTCAAGGATGCCGGCCGGCCTTGCCTGAAGGAGGCGTCAATGGCCAAAATGTTCGCTTCGGAAATGGCCGAAAAGGTCTGCTCGGACGCCATCCAGATCCACGGCGGCTACGGCTACGTCAGCGACTTCCCGGTCGAGCGCATTTACCGCGACGTTCGCGTCTGCCAGATTTACGAGGGGGCGAACGACATCCAGCGCATGGTGATCGGCCGCGCCATCGCCGACAACCAATAGCCGATAACGGGGACGGGAGACACCATGAGCGAACCGCTGGATTTCTACTTCGACTTTTCCTCGCCCTACGGCTATCTGGCCTCGGAAAAAATCGACGCGCTGGCCGGCAAGTACGGCCGCAAGGTGAGATGGCACCCGGTGCTGCTCGGCGTCATCTTCAAGGCGACCGGCGCGACGCCGCTGACCCAAGCGCCGCTCAAGGGCGAATACTCGCTGCATGATTTTTCCCGATCGGCACGATTTATGGGCATTCCTTACGCGCAGCCGGCCAACTTCCCGATTGCTACGCAGCATGCCGCGCGCAGCTATTATTGGCTGCACGGCCAAGATTGCGCGCTGGCGCGCCGGTTCGCCCACACCGCGTACCGGGCCTATTTTGCCGGGGGGCGCGACATTTCCTCGCCCGATGTCGTGCTCGACCTGGCCGCGTCGTTGGGCGCCGACCGCGCGGCTCTGGCCGGAGCATTGGCCGGCCAGGCGCTCAAAGACAAGCTCCGGGAGGCGTGCGAGAACGCGCTGAAAATCGGTGTTTTCGGCTCGCCGTACGTCGTCGTGGACGGCGAGCCTTTCTGCGGTGCCGACCGCTTGCCGCAAATCGGGCGCTGGCTGGAAAGCGGGGGCTTTTGATGGCCGTCCTGAGCACGCGGCTGAACCCGCGCAGCGCCGATTTTCTGGCCAATGTCGAGGCCATGCGCAAGATTGTGGACAACCTGCGCCAAACGATAGAAAAGATCGCGCTCGGCGGCCCGGAAGCCGCCCGGCAAAAACACATCGCGCGCGGCAAGCTGCTGCCGCGCGAGCGCGTCGGCGCGCTGATCGACCCCGGCTCGCCCTTCCTCGAACTGTCCCAACTGGCCGCTTACGGCATGTATGGCGGCGCGAATCTATACGAGGTGCCCGCCGCTTCCCTCATCACCGGCATCGGCCGCATCAACGGCGTCGAGTGCATGATCGTCGCCAACGACGCGACGGTAAAAGGCGGCACCTACTACCCGCTGACCGTCAAGAAGCACCTGCGCGCCCAGGAAATTGCCGGCGAGAACCGTTTGCCTTGCCTCTATCTGGTCGATTCCGGGGGCGCCTTCCTGCCAATGCAGGACGAAGTGTTTCCCGACCGCGACCACTTCGGACGCATCTTCTACAACCAGGCTAATCTCTCGGCGCAGGGCATTCCGCAGATCGCCGCCGTGATGGGCTCGTGCACGGCCGGCGGCGCCTATGTGCCGGCGATGTCCGACGAATCGATCATCGTCAAGGGGCAGGGAACCATCTTTCTCGGCGGGCCGCCGCTGGTCAAAGCGGCGACCGGCGAAGTCGTCAGCGCGGAGGATCTCGGTGGCGCCGACGTGCATTCGCGCATCTCCGGCGTCGTCGACCATCTGGCCGAAAACGACGCGCACGCGCTGTCCATCGCCCGAAGCATCGTCGCCAACCTCAACTGGCAAAAGCGCCCGCCGGTCAGCCTGGCCGAACCGCAGGCGCCGCTCTACCCGGCGGAAGAGCTGTACGGCATCATTCCGGCCGACACGAAAAAGCCTTTCGACGTGCGCGAGATCGTCGCCCGCCTCGTCGACGGCTCCGGGTTCGACGAATTCAAGGCGCGCTACGGAACGACCATCGTCTGCGGCTTCGCGCGACTCTGGGGCTACCCGGTCGGCATCGTCGCCAACAACGGCATCCTGTTTTCGGAATCCGCGCTGAAGGCGGCGCATTTCGTCGAGCTCTGCGCGCAGCGCGGCATCCCGCTAGTATTTCTGCAAAACATCACCGGCTTCATGGTCGGCCGCAAGGTCGAAAACGGCGGCATCGCGCGTGACGGCGCGAAGATGGTCACCGCCGTCGCCTGCGCCAGGGTGCCGAAATTCACGGTCGTTATCGGCGGCTCTTTCGGTGCCGGCAACTACGGCATGTGCGGCCGCGCCTATTCGCCGCGCTTCCTGTGGATGTGGCCGAACGCGCGCATCTCGGTGATGGGCGGCGAACAGGCGGCCGGCGTGCTCGCCACGGTCAAGCGCGACGGCATCGAAGCGGCCGGCAAGACCTGGAGCGCCGAAGAGGAAGCGGCGTTCAAGGCGCCGATCCGCGAACAGTACGAAGCGCAGGGGCACCCCTACTACGCCAGCGCCCGTTTGTGGGACGATGGCGTCATCGACCCGGCGGAAACCCGCCGCACGCTGGGGCTGGGGCTGTCGGCGGCGATGAACACGCCGGCCGAGGCGACGAAGTTCGGCATTTTCAGGATGTGAGGTGACCAGATGACACGCTCGACTCTCTTGCTGCTGGCGGTATTGGCAACTTCGTCGGCGGTTCCGGCCAACGCGGCCGAACCCCGCCCCAACAAGGCCTTGAACGAACAGATCGTTTTCGTGAAAAGCGGTTCGGGGCTGTTCGGCGCCCAACTTGAAACGACGATTTTCAAACCGAACGGAGACGGCCCGTTTCCGCTGGTCGTCATCAATCACGGCAAAGAGTTTGGAAATCCGCGGTTTCAGCCGCGTGCGCGCTATATCGTGGCAAGCCGCGAGTTTGTCCGGCGCGGCTATGCGGTGCTGATCCCGATGCGCGGCGGCTTTTCGCGCTCTTCGGGCGGCTATGTCGAAGGCGGATGCTACATAGCCGGGAACGGCATGGCGCAGGCGGCGGATGTCAGGGCCGCGCTCGATTTTGCGGTCGAACAACCTTACGTCGACCGGCGGCGGATGATCGTCGTCGGCCAGTCGCACGGCGGGTTGACGACGATGGCTTTCGGCACCTCCTCCTATCCCGGCGTGCTCGGCCTCGTCAATTTTGCCGGCGGACTGCGGCTCAACAACTGCCATGGCTGGGCTGACAGCTTGGCCGCCGCCTTCGGCGAATACGGCGCCAGCAACCGCTACCCGACGCTATGGTTCTATGGCGACAACGATTCTTACTGGTCGAAGGAGGTCGTCGCGGATATGTATTCGCGTTACGTCGGAGCCGGCGGCAAGGCGCGCCTGGTCTCCTTCGGCGCGTTCAAGGACGACGCCCACAAGCTGTTTTCAGACCAAAAGGGTTTGCCGGTCTGGTGGCCGGAAGTCGAGCGCTTTCTGGCCGGGCTCGGGCTGCCGGTGAAACCGCTGGCAACCCTGGAAGCGGCGGACGATCCCGCGCTACGCCGCCTGGCGGAGGCCGGGCAGGCTGCCGCGATCCGGGCCAGCGAGCGCTGCCGCAACCTTTACCAGACCTTTATCGACGCCGATTATCCGCGCGCGTTTGCCGTCTCGGGGGACGGGCGTTGTGGTTATGCGTGGGGAGGAGAAGATCCCAACCAGCGGGCCATCGATTTTTGTCGCGGTAAAACCGATAAGCTTTGCGAGCTGTACGCGGTTGACGACGAAGTTGTCTGGAGCAGGAAAGCGAACGATTGAAGGAGGCGCGATGTACACCAGTATCCTCACCGAAGTCGACGGCGCCATCGGCATCCTCACGCTGAACAAGGGCGAGCGTCACAACGCCTTCGACGACGTGCTGATCGCGGAAATCACCGCCGGCCTGCGCGAGCTGGAGGCCGATCGGCGGGTGCGCGTCGTCGTGCTGTCCGCCACCGGCAAGAGCTTCTGCGCCGGCGCCGACCTCGACTGGATGAAGCGCGCCGCAGGCTACACGCCGGAAGAAAATTTCGCCGATGCCCGCAAGCTCGCCGATCTGATGGCGGCGCTCAACGGGCTAGCCAAACCGACCGTCGCCCGCGTGCACGGCCCCGCCTACGGCGGCGGCGTCGGCCTGATAGCCTGCTGCGACATCGCGGTCGCCACCTACGACGCGCTGTTCGCGCTCACCGAGGTAAAGCTCGGCATCATTCCCGCTGTCATCGGCCCCTACGTGCTGGCGGCCATCGGCGAGCGCTACAGCCGCCGCTACATGTTGAGCGCCGAGCGTTTTTCGGCGGCGGAAGCGTACCGCATCGGCCTGGTGCACGAAATCGCGCCCGGCGTCGAGCAGCTGGACGAAGCCATCGGCAAAATTCTCGACAGCCTGCTAAAAAACGGCCCGCAAGCGCAAGCCGAGTGCAAGCAGTTGATCCGCGCCGTTTCCGGCGCCGCCATCGACACCGCGCTCATGGAAGACACCGCGCAGCGCATTACCCGCGTGCGGGCGAGCCAGGAAGGGACGGAAGGGCTGACGGCGTTTCTGGAGAAGAGGAAACCGGCGTGGGTGGCCGGTTAAGCATCGCTATTGTTTCAAAGCAAATCCGAACCCCACCTTTGATAGCCAGATTTTGAATACTGCGGACAATGGCGGCATAGTCCATCGCTCAACCGACTGGAGGCGAGTATGCCGCTAACGATCAATGTTCACGAAGCGAAGACGCATTTCTCGCGCCTTCTGGAGCAGGCGCACGCCGGGCAGAAAATCCTGCTGGCGAAGGCCGGCAAACCTTATGCCCGCCTGATACCTTTGGCGCCGACCGGCATCACGCGACAGCCGGGGCGCTTGTCCGGGCGGGTGCCGGAAGCCTTTTTCGAGCCTTTGCCCATTGGGGAACTGGATGCTTGGGAAGGCAAATGAGGTTCCTGCTCGATACCCGTGCCCTGCTCTGGTGGCTGACCGACGACCCCAAGCGGTCATCGCGCGCCAGGGAAGTGATCTCCGACGAGGTCAATACAATTTTGGTCAGTGCGGCCAGCGCTTGGGAAGTTGCCACGAAATTCCGGCTGGGGAAGCTGGAAATCGCAGCCGAGCTTGTTTCGCGCTTTAACGAGCTGATAGCGGCAGATGGATTTGAGCATTTACCGGTCGACTACTTGCACGCTTTGAAGGCCGCAGCCTACGAAGTCGATCACCGCGATCCTGTTGATCGGATGCCGGCAGCGCAAAGTGCGCTGGAATCCGCGATATTGATTTCCTGCGATCCGGCGTTCGCGCTTTTTGAGACGAAGGTGCTTTGGTAGTTGCGCATTCATTGCGAACAGCCAGACCCCTTAATTCCAATTCGCGTTAGAAACAGGAATTATGTGGGAGCGGCCTTGGCCGCGATTGGCGCCGTATCGCGGCCAAGGCCGCTCCTTGTATTATTTTCATGTAATGAACACGACGGGTTTTAAGGTTTT
>JACQYA010000131.1 GCA_016208425.1 Betaproteobacteria bacterium | reverse complement strand
GAGAACGCCCTGCCGGCGCAGGGACGCCTGTACGACGGTCGCCGTCGGAGCGCGCTGTTCTCCGCGCAAGAGCTTGCCGTGCTTGTCCTTGCCTTCCCAGACAAAGATATACTCCTTTACGTCGCGAGCCGATTTTTGCTTTTGCATGGCCGTGTTCCGCCTCCTAGACGTTCGTGGTGCCGAGCACTTCTTCGAGCGACGTGAACCCCTGTTTCACCTTTATCAGGCCGGAGGTGCGCAAGTCGTTGACGCCCTCGCGCCGTGCCTGGTTCGCGATGTCGAGCGCGGTGCCGTTGGCCATGATGATGCGTTGAATTTCTTCGGTCACCGGCATGACCTGGTAGATCCCGACGCGCCCCTTGTATCCGCTGCCTTTGCAGCGCTCGCAGGCGCCCGGCCCGTAAAGTGTCCACGACCCATCGAGATCCTCGTCGGCAAAGCCGGCGTTGCGTAGCGCCTCGACGGGCACCTCCAGCGGTTTTTTGCACGAACACAGGCGGCGCGCGAGGCGCTGGGCGGTGATGAGCAGGATGCTCGAAGCGATATTGAACGTCGGAATGCCCATGTTCATCAGGCGCGTGATGGTCGATGGCGCATCGTTGGTGTGCAGCGTCGACAACACCATGTGCCCGGTTTGCGCCGCCTTGATCGAGATTTCCGCCGTTTCCAGATCGCGGATCTCGCCGACCATGATGATGTCCGGATCTTGCCGCAGGAAAGCCTTGAGCGCGACCGGGAAGGTCAGTCCCGCGCGGTCGTCGACGTTGACTTGGTTGATGCCCGGCAAGGGGATCTCGGCCGGATCTTCGGCGGTCGAAATATTGATTCCGGGCTTGTTCAGAATGTTGATGCAGGTATACAAGGAAACGGTTTTTCCCGATCCGGTAGGCCCCGTCACCAGCACCATGCCGTAGGGGCGTTCGATGGCGTCGAGCAAAACCCTTTTTTGCTCGGGCTCGTAGCCGAGCGCTTCGATGCCCAGATTCGCGCTGCTCGGGTCGAGAATCCGCAGAACGATTTTTTCGCCATACATGGTCGGCAGGGTACTGACCCGAAAGTCGATGGAGCGGGTCTTGGAAAGAACCAGCCGCATCCGCCCGTCCTGCGGGACACGCTTTTCGGCGATGTTTAAGCGCGAGATGACCTTGATGCGCGACGCGATCTTTTCCTTGATAATCAACGGTGGAGAAGCAACCTCGCGCAACACGCCGTCGGTTCGGAAACGAATTCGGTAGTTCTTCTCATACGGCTCAAAATGGATGTCGGAAGCGCCGTCGCCGATCGCGTCGAGCAATATTTTCTGAATGAAGCGGACAACCGGCGCATCGTCAACCTCGCCGGCCGACGGGTCTTCCGCTTTTTCCTGGAGCTCTTCTTCGGGAAATTCCAGATCGTCATCCTCGGCCACCAGGCTCTTGAGCGAATCGGCAGCCGATTCGGCGAGCTTGGCGAGCAGGGGCGCCAACTTGTTTTCTTCGACGATGACCGGGTCGACGGCCATTCCGGTCTGGAAGCGAATTTCGTCCAGCGCGCGAAGATTGGTCGGATCGGCGATGCCGATCGATAGCCGGTTGCCGCGCCTGTGCAGGGGGACAACCCGGTGCGCGGTAATCAGCTTGCGATCGATCGCGTCCTTCTGGATTTGGGATTCGTCGAAGGCGTTCAGATCGAGCAGCGGGTAACCGAAGGTGTCCGATGCGAAACGCGCGACGTCGAGAGCGTTTGCTTTGCGGGAAGCGATCAACTGTTCGATGAAACCGATCCGGGCCGCCGCAGCCTGGATCATCAACGCCTCGGCATCAGCCTCCGTAAGGCGGGCAGCTTGCACGAGCGCACGGGCGAGACCGCTGAGATTCGATTGTTGGGATTTGGCCGCCATAGTTCGCCGCAGAATGCTCTCTAGTCACGAATGCTGACCGTAACCGGCGCAGCGCAAATGATAATGCATTGAGCCGGCCCGTTTGTAAAGAAAGGCGAACAGGCCGGCGAACCCGTGCGTCATTCCATTTCCAAACCGTCCGTGGTTTTGTCGAAGTGTCGGCTTCGCCTTGTCGTGCTACCGCACTGCCTGCGGCTCGTCTTCGTGTCACGAATGATCTGTAAATGGAATCACAGCACGTTTCGGCCGTTATCCCGGGTTGGCTGCGCCAGCTTGCGGGTATAGGCGGGATTGAACAGGCGCGCAACCTTGATGCTGCGGTCTTGTGTTTGGACGATCTCGATCGGTATCCCGTCTATCTTCAGGCTTGTGCCGGCTTCGGGAATATCCCGGAAATGCTCGACGACCAGCCCGTTCAGCGTCTTCGGCCCGTCGAGCCCGAAGGAAAGCCCCAGTTTGCGGTTGATCTCGCGCAGCGGGCGGCTGCCTTCGACCAGCACGCTGCCTTGTTCGTCCCACGCGAGCGCGGAGCTACACCCCGGCAGCGAGGTCGTGAATTCGCCGACGATCTCTTCGATGATGTCTTCCAGTGTCACCAGCCCGAGCACCTCGCCGTACTCGTCGACGACCAGCCCGGCGCGTTGCCGGTTTTCCTGGAAGAACTGTAGCTGGGAAAAGACGCGCGTCGCGGCGGGAATGTAGTACGGTTCCCGGATATGCTCGGCCAACGATTCGGGGGTCAGTTCGTTGCGATGCATCAAACCGATCAGGCGGCGCAGATGAAGGATACCGACAACGTTGTTCAGGCCATCGCGAAAGACCGGCAGCCGCGTGTGGTAACTCGTCGCCAGTTGCGCCGTGATGTCTTCCCAGGGCGCGCCCAGATCGATGGCCTCCATGGTCGAGCGCGGCGTCATCACGTCTTCGACGGTGATCCGGTCGAGATCGAAGAGGTTGAGCAGGATGCTGTGATGCTTTTGCGGGGCGAAACTGCTGGCTTCCAGCACCAGCGTCCGCAGTTCTTCGGGAGACAGCCGTGGCGCTTCGTGCCCCGCTTCCGGCGCCAGGCGGATCGCGCGCAGCAGGGCGGCGACGAACAGATTGACGAACCAGACCAACGGGTAGGCCAGGCGCAGCAGCGGCGTCAGGATGTAGCTGACGGCCGGCGTGATGCGGTCGGCGTAGGTCGCGCCGATCACCTTCGGCGTGATTTCCGAGACGATGAGGAGCGCGAAGGTGATACACAAAGCGCCGATTTCCAGAGCCCATTTCTCTTGTCCGAAAAGCGCCAGGGCGATATAGCCGGTCAGCGTGGCGGCCGCGGCATTGATGAGGGTGTTGCCGAGCAGAATGACGCCGAGCAGTTTGTCCGTCTTGTCGAGCAGAACGGTCGCCAGCTTGGCGCCGCGATACCCTTCCTTGGCGAGGTGGCGCAGGCGGTAGCGGTTGGCCGCCATCATCGCCGTCTCGGACATCGAGAAAAAGCCGGAAAGAACCAGCAGCACGCCGAGCGCGGCGAAAAGAGCCGATAAGGGTATGTCTTGCACGGGCCGTGTTTGTTAGGACGGGCGCCCGAGTATCACTTCGACGACAAAGCGGCTGCCGACGTAGGCGAGCAGCAATACCATGAAGCCGGCCAAAGTCCAGCGCAAGGCGATTCTACCTCGCCAGCCGTAGGCGTGACGGCCGACCAGCAGGGCGGCGAAAATCCCCCAGGAAACGAACGCGAACAGCGTTTTGTGATCGAGCGCCATCGCCCTGCCGAAAATCGCCTCGGAAAACAGAACGCCGCTGCCGAGCGCGAGCGTCAGCAAGGCGAAAGCGATAACGATCATGCGAAACAGCACCGCCTCCATGGTCAGGATCGGCGGCAGGCTGGCAAGGCTCTTGGACAAGGCGCGCCGATGCAGCTTGCGTTCGGCGAAACCCATAAAAACGGCGTGCAGCGCCGACAGCGTGAACAGGCTGTAGGCCAGCATCGCGGCCAGAAAATGCAACCTGAACCCCCACGCGCCGGCGTGGGCGACCGGGTGCATTTGCGGAAACAGCGCCGGAAGCAGCGCGCAGGCGGCGGCCACCGGCAACACCATCGGCTGTAGCCCGTCCATGCGCGAATGAAAGCTCTCCAGCCAGTAGATGAAGACGGCCAGCCACAGCATCAGCGACAAGGCGTAAGCGAACGAGAAGCGCATGCCGCCCGCACCGAACAGGCCGTCGTAGATCCCGATGCCCTGCAACACCAGCACTGCGGCGATGGCGCCCCGCTCCCAGAGCTGCATGGGCAGCGCCGCCAGCGGCTTGTCGGTTTCGCGCCAGCGCGTGCGCCAGAAATGGAAGCCGAGCACCGCGTAGAGTAAGGACGAAGCGATGGGCGGGAGAAGGTGCAGTAGAATGTCCGACATTTTTTCAGTTTACACCAAGCCGGAATCCAAATGCTCGACAACCTGACCCAACGCCTTGCCCGCGTCATGAAGACGCTGCGCGGCGAAGCCCGTCTGACCGAAGACAACATCGCCGACGCCCTGCGCGAGGTGCGCCTCGCCTTGCTGGAGGCAGATGTTGCCTTGCCGGCCGTCAAGGAATTCATCGCCGCCGTCAAACAACGGGCTGTCGGCGAGGAAGTCATCGGCTCTCTGACGCCCGGACAGTCGCTGATCGGCGTTGTGCACCGCGAGCTGACAAAAATCATGGGAGAGGCGCACAGTGGCCTCAACCTCGCGACCCAGCCGCCGGCCGTCATTCTGATGGCGGGCTTGCAGGGAGCGGGCAAGACAACCACGGTCGGCAAGCTGGCGAAACTGCTGCGCGAGACCCAAAAGAAAAAAGTGCTGGTCGTTTCCTGCGACGTCTACCGGCCTGCGGCCATCGCGCAGTTGAAGACCGTGGCGGCGCAAGCCGGCGCCGATTTCTTTCCGTCGATAGCGGACGACAAACCCGCCGATATCGCGGCCGGCGCCGTTGACTGGGCCAGGCGGCATTACTACGATGTCCTGCTCGTCGACACCGCCGGCCGTCTGGCGATCGACGGGGCGATGATGCGTGAAATTGCGGAACTGCATGCCGCGCTCAAACCGATCGAAACCCTGTTCGTCGTCGACGCGATGCTCGGCCAGGATGCCGTCAACACGGCCAAGGCGTTTAGCGAGACGCTGCCGCTGACCGGCATCATTCTGACCAAACTCGACGGCGATGCGCGGGGCGGTGCGGCGCTTTCCGTGCGCCACGTCACCGGCCGCCCCATCAAGTACGCCGGCGTCGGCGAGAAGCTCTCCGGGCTGGAGCCTTTCCATCCCGAACGGATGGCCTCGCGCATCCTGGGCATGGGCGACGTGTTGTCGCTGATCGAGGATGCGAAGAAGGGGATCGACGAACAGAAGGCGGTCGAGTTCGCCAAGAAGTTAAAATCCGGCAAGGGCTTCGACCTCAACGATTTCAAGGAGCAGATCGGCCAGATGCGCAAGATGGGCGGCCTTTCGTCGTTGATGGACAAACTGCCGGCGCAGTTTGCCCAGGCCGCCGGCCAGATGCAGGCCGGCGCCGAGGAGAAAGCGGTCGGCCGGCTCGAAGGCATCATCAACTCGATGACGCCGGCCGAACGAACCAAGCCGGAGCTCATCAAAGCCTCGCGCAAACGGCGCATCGCTACCGGGGCAGGAGTTCAGGTACAGGAAGTCAATCGTTTGCTGAACCAGTTCGAACAAACCCAGAAGATGATGAAACAGTTCGCCAAGGGCGGCATAGCCAAGATGATGCGCGGCATGAAAGGAATGTTGCCGGGGATGCGCTAGCCGAATATCGCGCTAGCGCTGGGCGATTTCCACCTTAGCATAGCTCCATTGGCTCTGCCACGCGCCGCGCACCAGATTCGGGTATTCGGCCTGTCCCAGGCTGCCGTTGTAGCGGCCGAGAGCGCGAAAAAGATCGCCTTTTTCGATGTCCAGATAGTGGCGGAGGATGGTGCAGCCGTAACGCAGGTTGGTGCGCAGGTGAAAGAGGTTGTCTTCGCTGCGACCGAGCAGTTTGCCCCAAAAGGGCATCACCTGCATGTAGCCGCGCGCGCCCGACGACGACAGGGCGTATTTCTTGAAGCCGCTTTCCACCTGGATGAGGCCAAGCACGAGTTGCGGATCGAGGCCGGCACGGGTCGCTTCGTAATGAACCGCGCGCAGCAGTTCGAGGCGCGCTTCGCGTTCCGGTATTTTTTTCTCCAGACGATTGGACATCTGCACCAGCCAGTCCACTGCCTCCATCGAGTCGTTGAATGCCGTATTGGTCGGCGCCGTATCGGACACCGCGCGCGACAGTGCGGTCTGAACGCTGGCTGAAAGCGGCTCGTACTGCTGCGCCCCGGCGAAAGCCGAAGAGCAATGGGCGAACAGCGCGCAAACGATCAGCCACGCTAGGCGTTGCATAGCTTCGCCTTGATAAATGAGACGACGTCGGCGACGGGCAGGAACTGCGCCTCCCGGTCGAGGCGACCCTTGTACTCCAGCTTGCCGTCGGCCAGCCCGCGATCTCCCACGACGACGCGGTGGGGGATGCCAATCAGTTCCATGTCGGCAAACATCACGCCCGGACGTTCGTTGCGGTCGTCGAGGATGACGTCGACGCCGGCCGATTCGAGTTCCGCGTAGAGTGCGTCGGCAGCGGCCTTGACCGTTTCGCTCTTGGTGTAACCCATCGGTACGATACAGACTTCAAAGGGCGCGATAGCAGCAGGAAAGACAATGCCGCGCTCGTCGTGATTCTGCTCGATCGCGGCGCCGACAATACGCGACACGCCGATCCCGTAACAACCCATCTCCATGATCCTCGCTTGGCCGCTTTCGTCGAGAAAACTGCACTTGAGCGCTTCGGCGTATTTGGTGCGCAGTTGAAAAATATGGCCGACTTCGATGCCGCGGCAGAGTTCGAGTTGCCCCTTGCCGTCCGGCGAGGGATCGCCGGCAACGACGTTGCGCAGGTCGGCGACGGTTGCCGGCTCAGACAAATCACGGCCGAACTGTACATTGCTCAAGTGGAAGCCGGCTTCGTTGGCGCCGCAAACGAAATCGTTCATCGTGGCGACCGTTCGGTCGGCAAATACAGCGATATTGCCCACACCAAGCGGGCCGATATAGCCTGGCGGACAACCGAGAGCGGCGACGATCTCGTCGTCGCGCGCGAAGCGGAAGTCGCCGACAATCTTCTGCGTCTTGATCTCGTTCAGCTCGTGGTCGCCGCGCAGCAGAATCAGCGCAAAGCGCTCGCCATCGCCGCCTGAGGGTTCGCGAACGATGGCGATAGCCTTGGCCATGCGCGTGATGGCTATTTCCATGAACGCGGCAACGTCGGCACATTTGGTCTTTCCCGGCGTCGCGACTTTTTGCACGACGGCTGAGCTTGCACCACGAACCACAGCCGGCACAACCGCTTCGGCCAGCTCGACGTTGGCGGCGTAGTCGGAATCGGGGCAATACGCCAATGCATCCTCGCCGGAATCCGCCAGCACATGAAATTCATGCGAACCGGTGCCGCCTATCGAACCGGTATCCGCCGCAACGGCGCGGAATTTCAACCCGAGCCGGGTGAAGATGCGGGTATAAGTGTCGAACATGTTGCGGTATTCGCGCTGCAAGTCTTCGAAACTGGCGTGAAAGGAGTACCCGTCCTTCATCAGGAATTCGCGTCCGCGCATGACGCCGAAGCGCGGCCGAATTTCGTCGCGAAACTTCATCTGCACTTGGTAGAAATGCAGGGGCAACTGGCGATAGCTTTTGACCTCCTTGCGCACCACGTCGGTGATGACTTCCTCGTGCGTCGGGCCGATGACGAAGTCGCGCTGGTGCCTGTCCTTCAGGCGCAGCAGCTCGGGGCCGTATTTTTCCCACCGACCGGATTCCTGCCACAGTTCGGCGGGCTGTACCGCCGGCATCGACAGCTCGATGGCGCCGGCGCGATTCATTTCCTCGCGAACGATGCTTTCAACCTTGCGCAACACGCGCAGGCCGACCGGCATCCAGGTGTAGATGCCGCCGGCCAGTCGCCGGATAAGTCCGGCACGCAGCATCAGTTGGTGGCTGACGATTTCGGCGTCGGAAGGAGCTTCCTTCAGCGTGGACAGAAAAAATTGCGAAGCGCGCATAAAAGGGGGTGTTTATCGTTGAACAGCATGGGATTTTACAAGACCACAGACGCCAGCGCGACTCCATTCTGAGCCGAACTTTCCTTTCCAAGCATGGCGAAATATGGAAGAATGAACTTTATACAACAAATTCGCAGGTTTTCAACATGCTTGATCGTGAAGGCTATCGCCCGAACGTCGGCATCATTCTGTGTAACGCGAAGAACGAGGTTTTTTGGGGCAAGCGTATCCGAGAACATTCATGGCAGTTTCCACAGGGCGGCATCAAGCGGGGCGAAACCCCCGAGCAGGCGATGTACCGGGAGCTGCACGAAGAGGTCGGCTTGCTGCCCGAGCATGTCAACATTCTCGGCAGAACCAAGGACTGGTTGCGTTACGATGTGCCGACACATTGGGTTAAACGCGAGTGGCGTGGCAGCTACAAGGGACAGAAGCAGATCTGGTTCCTTCTCCGCCTGGCGGGGCGGGATAGCGACGTTTCGTTGCGCGCCAGCGAACACCCGGAATTCGACGCTTGGCGCTGGAATCACTACTGGGTGCCGCTCGACTCGGTGATCGAATTCAAGCGCGGCGTTTATGAGCAGGCGCTGAACGAGCTGGCGCGTTTTCTCGACGCCGACCGCCGTCGTACCGGGCTTTTCGGCCTCTGGCGACAGAATGCCCCGGCGCCGGAAGTTGCCGGAAAGAAGTAGCGGGAACGGCGCGGCGGCTCCGCGCGCGGGCGTTTGTCGTCCCGGCATCCGGTGTGGCCTGCGTGAGACTGCGGCGTAACCGAACTTTTTGTGGCTGTAGCAATATCGACATAGGCGGCGATTCAGTGGGCAAATTGCGCATCGGCAGATTACTTTTCTTCAGTGTTTTAGTGTCGGCTTCGGCGGCTGCGGCCGATTTCGACGAGGACTACGCGGAAAAGCCTTGGCAGGAAATCGAGACCCGGCTCCCAGCGTATCCGAAGACGGAGAACCTGCTGCCTTTTTTCGTTAGCGCGGCGACCGAAAACAGGTTCATGGTCGACGGCGAGTCGATCACGGTCGGAACGGACGGCGTCGTTCGCTATACGCTGGTCGTATCCAGCCCGTCCGGTGCGCTGAATGTCAGCTACGAAGGTTTGCGCTGTTCGGCGATGGAACGTCGCCTCTACGCTTTCGGCCGCGACGACAAGGCATGGTCGAGGGCGCGCGGCAACCAGTGGTCGGGCATCAGGGCATCGGTCGTTAACCGGCAACACGCGGCGCTCTATTTCGAGTATTTCTGCCCCAACGGCCTGATTGTTCGCGACGCCGGCGAAGCTCGTAGCGCTTTGCGTTCCGGCGGCCATCCGTCGATCAAGAACCGGTGAGCGCGTTCATTCCGGGTCTCGGATGGCGGGTGTTGCCGTGACGGCCGATCACCTTATCGCCGAGTTCGACAAAGCGTTGCGCACGATCTTCGCGGCTGCGCCCACGACGCGCGATGTTCCGGGCAAAGATCATGCGGAATCTCCTCTGTCGGCGGGCGAGCGTTCCCACGTTGCGGCTTTGATGCGGGTGAATCACGCCGGAGAAATATGCGCGCAGGCGCTTTATCAGGGGCAGGCGCTGATTTGCCGCGACACCGGCATCCGTCGGGCGCTCGCGCGAGCCGCGCACGAAGAAACCGAACATCTCGCGTGGACCGAACGACGCATCCGGGAACTCGGCGGGCGCAAGAGCTTGCTCAATCCTCTGTGGTATCTCGGCGCACTGTCGATGGGCATCGCCGCCGGAAAATTCGGAGACCGCTGGAACCTGGGGTTTCTGGCCGAGACCGAGCGGCAGGTCGAGGCTCACCTGGATCGCCACCTCGCGGACTTGCCGGCGCAAGACGCCAAATCGCGCGCCATCGTGCGCCGGATGAAGGACGACGAAACCGCGCATGCCGCAACCGCCGTCCGCCTCGGTGCGCGGGAGCTCCCGGTGGCCGCGAAAGCGGCCATGAGACTGGCTTCGCGGGCGATGACGCGAACGGCGTATTACCTCTAATCAGGCTTCGACGATCTCGAAGTCGTGCGTAATCTCCGCTGTTTTTCCGAGCATGATCGAGGCCGAGCAATATTTGTCCTTCGATAGCTCGATGGCTCTGGCGACGGCCTCGCGCTTCAACTGCCTGCCGGAAACGGTGAAGTGGAAATGGATTCGGGTGAACACCTTGGGTTCGCTTTCCGCCCGTTCGGCCTTGAGGCTAACCTCGCACCCCATGACGGCCTGACGCCCTTTTTTCAGGATCAGCACCACATCGAAGGCGGTACAGCCGCCTGTGCCGGCGAGGAGCAGTTCCATCGGTCGCGGCGCGAGGTTGCGGCCGCCCGCTTCCGGCGCACCATCCATCACGATGGCGTGATTGCTGCCCGTTTCTGCCAGAAACGACATGCCGTCGCCCGTCCACCTAACCCTGCACTCCATAGTCCCGCTCCGTTTTTGGCAAAGACGGTATTCTAGCCGGAAGCTGGCAACCGGCCGTTGCGAGAGAAATGGTGCACTGCGATAACAAAGGCGGCTTAATGGCCGTTAATCTCGCCGCTATGGAGTTACGTAATATGCAAGTAGTTAATCATTTATAACGTAATGTATTGTGTTTATTTGTATAAGAAATTTTTTGTCTTGTTCTGAAACTGGGCAGAAAAAATATACTGCGTCGCACAAATATTTGTTGACCTGCGTATTTTGTTCCACTACAATTTGCCCAACTTGAGTGCTTCTTCGTTGACCGCATTCCGGCTTTGTCTCCTCCACCCTCCTCCTTTTGGTGTGGATTTAGCGCGACTCACACGAGTCGCGCTTTTTTTTGGTGTGTCCGGCAGGGCGCACACACCTGTGGGCGGAAATCCTCTACTCGTCCGACGGATTGAGGCCAGATGGTTACGTTCGTTCGATACATTCGGGATCAGGTTCGCCTATGCCGTCAGATGTGCCGCGCAACAGGGATTGCGCAAGCAGTGCCTCCCGTCCAGGCGATCAGAAACGTTACGGCGAAGAAGCGGGGACGCCAGCCGCGACCGCGCAGCAGCAGAACCAGAGCCGGCGCCGCCGAGATCAGCAGGTAAAGCAGGAAGAGAATCGCGTTACGACAAGGGATCGGCCGGTCAGCGCAGTTTCGCCCTGCCTCCCGGGCGTATGGCTGTTCCGGGCACGCGAATTCGGAGATAATGGTTGCGACCGTTCGGCGAAGAACATGGCACGCTAGTTGCTCGTGATTGTGCAACAGGCGGCAGGAGAAGCAAATGGACACCAAAGGTATCGATCAGATGTTGGGTATGTTGCGGGCGACCGCGACGCAGGCAAGCGGCGGCGTGACCGGGGCGCAGGGCGCGCCGGCGGCGGGAGCGACGGATTTTGCCCAAGTCTTGAAAAATTCTATCGAGCAGGTCAATCAGGCGCAGCAGCAGGCGGACGGCATGGCGGCAAATTTTGCCGCCGGCGACGGCAACGGCAATCTGCACGAGGTGATGATCGCGCTGCAAAAAGCCAATGTGTCGTTCCAGGAAATGGTTCAGGTACGCAACAAGCTGGTGACGGCCTATCACGACGTGATGAACATGCAGGTTTGATGGCCGGCTGGCCGGGCTGTTGCGGGAGATTCCATGGCCGCAGTTTCTGGCGTTGCCCGCGCCCGCGCCCGCCCCACCCTTTCGGACTGTTTTCCCCGCGCCTCAGGCCATGCCGGTCAAGCGCGCCTTGCGCTCGCGTTCGACGCGGGTGATATAGCGTTGGATCATCGTGAGCTGCGATCCGGGCAGGTTCGCAAATTCGCAGCCGGCGCGCAGATAGCGGTTGCCGCTCCGCGTCGTCACGTCAAAAACGTCGCGCACGACAAGGGAAGTGACAATCTGCCCCTCGTCGGGGAGCGGGATCTTGCAGTTTTTCAGCACCACGTCCTTGCCGAAACTGAGCGTTTGTTCCGGTGGAACCAGCAGGCCGGCGCCGCCGCCACTGATGTCGAGGAGCTGCGTTCCGGCGACGTAAGAGCCACCATCGGGCCGCATCACGGTCACGACGCATTTGATCGGGCTGGCTACCGGGGTCGATAGGCGGAAATACTCGCGCCGCTGAAGGCGCAGCAGAGATTCGGGCAGCGCCGCACGAAATGCCGGGTGCCCCTCGAATTGTCCGGCCGTCACCTTGTTCAGGCTGAACTGGATCTTGACTTTGTCGACGGCCGTCGTAAAAATCAGCTTGCCCGCGAGCAGCGCCCGGCTGTTCATTTCGCTGTCGCTGCCGACATCGAGCAGAAGCTCGTTGTTTTCCGCATTCACGGCAAGCAGCGCGGTGAGCAGAAAGGATTTTCCGTGGTCGAAGTAGGCGGTTATCATCGCGCCTTTTTGCACCAGGTTGCGCAGCACCGAGACGATTTCCGGCTTGGTATGCAGCAAAAACTGACGGTAGTCGTCTACCTGTTCCAGTTCAAATTGGGGCGGGATTTGTCCGGCATGCTCCTGGACTTCCGTTTCTGCCATTTTCCATCCTGAGTTTGGCGGTTCCGGCGAGTTTAATGGAAAACGTCATCTTCTGGAACCGCGCCGTGAATCGGCTGGAGAACCCGCCGGGGGATCGGTGCACCGATCCGCCATGGTTCACGGCGTGGCAGCGCCTTCGTCGGGAAGGGTGAGCGCCGGCGAGCCGGCGGTGGCGCCGCCGCTTTCCAGGCGGTACAGCCAGGCCAGCAGTTCGGCGACGGCGACATAGAGTTGTGGCGGAATGCGCTGGTCGAGATCGATTTGCAGCAGCAGGGCGACGAGTTCGGGGGATTCGTGCACGTATACGCCGTGTTCGTGCGCGCGCGCGATGATTTGCTCGGCGATCAGGCCACGCCCTTTGGCGACGACGCGCGGCGCGGCGTCGGTCTCGCCGTAGGCGAGCGCGACGGCGCTTTTCAGCGAGGAATCCTGTTTCGGGCGAGCCATGCGCTCAGCCGGCCTCGGCCGGGCCGACGCCGAGCGACGCGAGGACAAGGCCGGCGGCGTCGAGCTGGCCGCGCAACGCTTCCGTCGCGTCCCGCAACAGCGCCTGCGTTCCGGTGTTGCCGGCCGCCAGTGCGAGCGCGATCTGCGGCCCTTGCAGCCCGATCCGTGCATCGATTTCGCCGAGCCGGGGGAGCGTCAGGCGCAGGCTGGTTTGCCAGCGGCTGGCCGTTTCCTCGCCATCGCTGCCGCGCTGGCCGGCGTCTTCCTCGATCTCCCAGCGCATCGTCTGTCCCGGCCAGGCCTGCCCCTGCCAGATAAAATTCTGTGTGGCGAGCGCTTCCAGTTGTTGTTGCACGAGCGGCAATGCCGGCGCGGCGACGAGTTGCGCCGGCTGGCTTGCGCCGGGGGCAGCCTTGTCGGCATTGATTCCCGCTCCCGCGCCGGCCGTCTGCGCCGCATCGACGGCCCGGCGCGCGAGATCGGACGGTTCGCCACGGGCGCCCTGGCTTCCCGGCTCGACGGGTTCTTTGGGGTGCGCGTTCCGGTAAGTGTCGGCGCCCGGTTGCGGGAGCGCCGGCGGCGCAAGCATCTGCTGCGCGGTCGCGGCGGTCGCAAACTGGGGCGGCAACCTGCCTTGCGGTTCCTGGAGCAAGGCGCTCTTGGGAAAGCGCCCGTCGACCCATCCGGCCTGGTGCGACTCGTAAAACAGGCCGCTTTGTGCGATGGCCAGCTTGAGCTGCGGCAGGATGTCCTGCGCCTTCAGCGGCGGTGAGCCGGCAATCGGCCGGTTGGCGTTGAGCGCGGTCGGCTCCGGTGCGGATTTGGCGTCGCCGGCACCGCCGAACAGGCTGCCGATCAACTGGCCGGTACGGCTCAACGTGGTTGGGACGGATTCGGCGGGCGTTTTTCCGGCTTCCCCTGCGGGGCGGGAGAGGACGGCGAGCGTCAGTTTGCCTTCGGTGCCGACCACCTCAAGTTCGAGCGCATCGCCGGCTTTGGCGGCAAATGGCAGAGCCAGCGTCACGTCGCGCTGGTTGATGAGCGCGCGGTAAGTGCCGTTGGGCATCAGCGCCTGGATCTCGGCCATCAGGCGTTGGCCGGGAGCCAGCCCGGCAAGCCGGTCGGTGATTTCCTGAATGTTGGCGACCGGCCGCAAGGCTGCGTCGGCGGTGACCTGCAAACGGCTGGCGAGGTCGGAGGGAATCATGGGGCAGTTTCCTGGCAAGCGGCGATGCGGAATCCTACGCCGGATTGGCGGGCTTCGTCCAATTCCGGGCGGTGGCCGGGTGCGGCCGGCAGCGATCCTCGGAGATCTGATTTTCCGGGTCGGGGAACAAGCGCGTTCCGGGGAGTGTCCGACGAGCACCAAATAATAGAAAGGCGAACAACGTGGAAGCGAAAGGGATGTTTCTGCTGCTCGGCGGTCTGGCGTTCGCCGGCGCCGCTCTTGCCGCGCCGCTGCCCGAGCAGGCGGCCATGCTCGGACTGGCCGACGCCAGCCGTTGCCTGACCTGCCACGACGTAAACGACACGGTGCGCGGCCCGGCGTGGCGAGATGTCGCCAGACGCTATCGCGGCAAGCCGGAAATGGAGGAAGCGCTGGTCAAGAAAGTGTACGAAGGCGGTGGCGGCGCCTGGGGCGACGACACGATGTCGGCAAACAAGCGGGTCGGGATCGAAAATATCAAGGTTCTCGTGCGCTGGATTCTGACCTTGCCTTGAGCACTGCGTTGCCTTAGGAGCACGGAGAGCAATCGGGGTTGGCGTCTTCGGATAGAATCCGGCTTGACCGTCCGACTTGGCCAACGCCCCGATCATGCGCTACCCGATAGCCCTCGCCCTATTTATCCTTCCGACCCTCGTTCCGGCACAGTCCTCAGCCCCTTCGGCAGAGCGTCAGCGCGAGCTGGTACATCTCGTCCGCCAGGACTGCGGTTCGTGCCACGGCATGACGCTGCAAGGCGGCTTGGGGCCCTCGCTGAAGCCGCAGGCGCTGCGCGACAAGCCGGCCGAGTCGCTGGTCGCCACCATCCACGGCGGCCGCCCCGGCACCCCGATGCCGCCCTGGAGCCGGTTCCTGAGCGAAGCGGAAGCGCAGTGGGTCGTGGAGAAGCTGCTCGGCGGTTTTCCGGATTGAGCGGGCGCGTGTAGGTCAACCTGAAACATAGGGATGGAGGAGCCGCTTTTGTGGGAGCGGGCGAGTTTTCAACCCACCGCGCAAAAGACGCCACCGAAACGCCCAATCGCGGGCAAGCCCGATCCAGCAAAGCTGTGTCCCCGCATCGGTCTGTTTCGGCCGACAGGCTACATCATCGCCTCCACCCGATACTCCACCGCCATCGTATGGCTGCCGCCCGCTTTGACCGTGACGCAGTTTTCTAGTGCGTTGGCGCTTTCGACACAGACCATTTCGCGCCAGCCTCCGGAGCCGAAGTCGCCCATTTTGTCGGCTTTTTCCGCCCACGGTGTCCATACCACCGTCGACCGGCTGCCGGATTTGGCGATGCGGATACGGCGCTTCAGGCGGGCGTCCTCGATCACGCATTCGGCTTCGGTGTCGACGTAGACGCGGTCGGTTTCGCCGCCGAAGGCGATGGCGCCTTCCTGCCGCTGGCGCACGTTGCCGCCGGCCTTGTCCAGATAGGCGCAGCCTTCGAGGCCGAGCACGCGGGTGCCGGCGATGTCGCCAATCTGGAAATAGGTGTGCAGCGCTTCGCCGATCACAAAATCACTATCGCCCAAGTTGCGCGTGGTGAGCGCGATTTTCAGCGTTTGCCCCACGTTGACCAGCAGTTCCGCGCGGCCAGGATGCGGCCACATGGCGCGGATGGCATCGCTATCGACCATCGCCAGCGCGATCTCGGTCGAACCGTCGTTCAGCGTGCGGGTTCCGGTGACTTCCCACGGCACGGTGCGCGCCGGGCCGTGTCCGGGGAAACCGGCCTCGGTCGCGTGCGCGCCGAACCACGGCCAGCAGACCGGTGCGCCGCCGCGTATCGACTTGCCCGGCGCCAGCTTGGCGAGCTTGGACAGCCAAACGACCGGCGCGCCGGCCGTCGCCGGTTTCCAGGTCATCACGTGGCCGCCTTGCAGGCAGAGGGTCGCGCTGGCGTGCGCGTTGGCGATCTCGGCGACGATCAGCCCGTCGCCGGCATGGTCGAAGCGCAGTTGTCCGGCGATGGCGAAGCGGCTGTTGAGTGTCTCCAGGTGGTTCATGGTGTGGTTCCTCTTTTCGGAATGGTTGCAGACTGCACTCGACTTTACCGGCTAGTCCGGCGTTCGCCCATACCCGTTTTGGGGGCGGGGTGTGCGGGAGTGGCTACGCCAAGACCCGATCCGCCGTTGCATCGTCCAGATGCGCAATCGCGTTGGCGTAGTAGGCCAGCGTTTCGGTTTCGCCCGGCGCCGGGCGGAAGAGGCCGTCTTCTTCCAGTACGATGCGGCGCAGCGTCAGCATGCGCAGCCCGACGCCGAAAGCGTAGTCGTGATCCTGGCGCGGGATATAGAGGTGGGCACCGCGTGCCTCCAGGTCGCGCATGCGGGCGTGGGCGGCAGCTTTCAATTCCAGTTCGCCGAGCGCGCGCGACGGGTCGCGCACCAGGATGCTCGCTACCAGCGAGACCGGTAGCACCGGGATGACGCGGCCGATGGCGTCCATCAGCCGCGCGGCGACGACGCCCACCTCGGCGCGCCGTTGCGCGTCGTCCAGCGTCGGGAAATGCACGCCGCGCTCGCGCGCATAGGCGCGCATCGAGAGCGGTGCGCCGAAATTGACGCAGGCGTAGCCGAAGCGATGCCAGCCGCCGGTGAGCGCCTGCGCCAGGTTGCGCAGAAAGAATCCGGCGGTGATGCCCAGCCCGCGCAGCCGCCCCGGACGCGGCGCTTCCGGGTGCAGCTTGAGCAACTGGCTGCGGTCTTCCAGCACGCGGTCGTAGTTGAGGCCGACCGGGATGAAGACGAGGTCGCGCCGGCCGCCCTCGTTGCCTTCTTCGCGTTCGTCGAAAGTTTTCAGCATGTAGTCGAGCAGCCCGAATTTCGGCGGGCGCAAGCGGCCGTCGACGGTCAGCCCGCCCTCGGGAAAAACGGCTTGCGTGACGCCGGCCTCGGAGGCCATCTGCACGTAACGGGAAAGCACGGTGCGGTACAGCGCATCGCCGGAATTGCGGCGCACGAAATAGGCGCCCATCGCGCGGATCAACTGCTGCAGCGGCCAGATGCGCGCCCATTCGCCGACCGCGAAGGACAGCGTGGCGCGCTCGGCTGCGAGAAAGGCGACCAGCACGTAATCCATATTGCTGCGATGGTTGATGACGAAGACGATGGTCGATTTCGGATCGATCTGGGCCAGAGCCGCCTCGTCGACAAAGCCGATACGCACGCGGTAGAGCGCGCGCGCCGCAGCCCGCGCCAGAGCGTAGCCGATGCGGTAATAGACGTAGGCGTTGAACGAGGGGACGATTTCGCGCGCGTAACGATCGATCCGCCGCCAGACCTCGCTCAGAGCCTCCTTGCCGGTGCTGGCGTGGGCCGCAGCGGCGGCTTGCACCTTGCGGTCGTGGAACAGGCGGTCGATCAGCACCCGGCGGCGGGTCAGCTTGAAGGACGGCAGCTCGATTTTTAGTCGCCCGCCGATCTGGTGAATGACCATCTTGATGCGGCGGCGGAAGAACCAGCGCATGCCCGGCACGAACAGCAGCACCAGCGCCGCCCAGCCGGCAAAGCCGGCCAGGATGGCGAAGGCCCAGAGCGGTAAAGCGACCGTTTCGTTCATCGTGTATCTCCCGTCGATCTCATGCGATCATAGCAGCCATGAATATTTCCCGCCGCCACTTTATCGCTGCCGGAACGCTTGGGCTGGGCGGCTTCGCGGGCGGGCGTTTCTGGCCCGGGCAGGGGGTGCTTAACCCCTGCCTTGGCGCATTGCCGCCCGAACTGGCCACGCATGCGCTGGTGCGCGAGGCGTGGGCCGGACTCGACGCGGCCGATGTCTGGGACAGCCACGCGCATCTGCTCGGCGTTGGCGACGCGGGCAACGCGGCGCAGGTCGCCTTCAACGATGCGGCGGGAACGTGGCGCTGGCCGCTGGCGGCGGCGCAGAAGTACTTTTTCTTGAATGCGGCGTGTATCGGGGACGCCAACCCGCTCGACACCGCCTACGTTGCCCGCCTGCGCGCGCTCGCCGACGCCATGCCGGCGGGACACAAACTGTTGCTGCTGGCGCTCGACGCCTGGCATGACGAGGACGGCAAGGCATCGCCAGAACGCACGCACCTCCTGGTCGGCAACGACTACTGCGCTGCCGTTGCGCGCGCGGCGCCGGAGCGTTTCGCGTGGGCGGCGTCGGTGCATCCCTATCGCGCCGACGCGCTGGACGAGCTGGCGCGCGTCAAGCGGCTGGGGGCGCGCGCGGTGAAGTGGATTCCGGCGGCGCAGGGCATCGATCCCGCCGCGCCGCGTTGCGACGACTATTACGCCACGTTGCAGCGCCTCGACCTGCCGTTGGTTACGCATGCCGGCGACGAACGCGCGATGCCCGGCGACGACGCGCTGGGCAACCCGCTACGGCTGCGGCGCGCGCTGGAACACGGTGTGCGGGTCGTGGTGGCGCACTGCGCGTCGATGGGCGAGAGCCGCGACCTCGATCGGGGTGGCAACGCGCCATGGGTCGATAATTTCAGCCTGTTCGAGCGCCTGATGGACGAAACGGCGAACGTCGGCCGCCTGTTCGGCGACATTTCGGCGCTGACGCAGAGCGCGCGCGCCGGTGTTCCGCTCCGGCGCGTTCTGGAGCGTGCGGGAGAAGGCGGCGATTGGGCCGGGAGGCTGCTGAACGGCACCGACTACCCCTTGCCGGCGATCATGCCGCTCTATTCGCCGCAAGGCCTGGCGGAAAGGGGCTATCTCTTTGATCGTGCGAACTTCGGATTCTTCTGCGCCCATCTCGTGGGTTTCTGGGTATATGGGAGACGGCTTATTCCAATTCCCAATACAAATGCGAATAACCATTGCACTTCGTAGAAGCGGCCTTGGCCGCGATACGGCACCAATCGCGGCCAAGGCCACTCCTAGATAATTCCTGTTTCTAACGCAAATTGGAATTACAACTTCGACGTTACTTTTACTGCGATCTACCGTAATCCCCTGATAGTGATGTTGACGGATGTAATTCTCCGCGTGCTGGCGACGAAACCTGTCGCTTAAGAACCGGAGCTGCCGTCAACGGGGAGATTTGCAAAGGTTCCGGGGGACGACAAGGGATCGGCCGGTCAGCGCAATTCGGGGAGGTGCGGCAGATAGACCGGCGGCCGCGAACCGCTCAGTGCGCCTCGTCCCAGTTGGCGCCGACACCGATCTCGACGGCCAGCGGAACGCGCAGCGTGGCGACCGCTGTCATCAGCGCCGGAAGTTCGGCCCGCACTCGCGCCAGTTCGTCGTCCGGCACTTCCAGCACCAGCTCGTCGTGCACCTGCATGAGCAGCCGGGTTTTCAGCCGTTCGCTGTCGATCCTGCCCTGCACCGCGATCATCGCGAGCTTGATGAGATCGGCCGCCGTTCCCTGCATCGGCGCGTTGATTGCCGCACGCTCGGCGCCCTGACGCCGGCCGGCCTGGCTGGCGCGGATGTCGGGGAGCCACAAACGCCGGCCGAATACGGTTTCCACGTAACCGCGCATTTTTGCCGTATCCCGGGTAGTCGCCATGTAGCGGGCGACGCCCGGGTAACGCGCGAAATAGCGCTCGATGTAGGCCTGCGCGGCGCCGCGTTCAAGATCGAGCTGGCGCGCCAGCCCGAACGCGCTCATCCCGTAAATCAGGCCGAAATTGATGACTTTGGCGACGCGCCGCTGGTCTGGTCCGACTTCGAGCGGCGTCACGCCGAAAATCTCGGCGGCCGTCGCGCGGTGCACGTCTTCGCCCCGCGCGAAAGCTTCGAGCAAGCGCGCGTCCTCCGACAGGTGGGCCATGATGCGCAGCTCGATCTGCGAGTAGTCTGCGGACACGATGCGGCTGCCGGGCGGCGCGATAAAAGCTGCGCGGATACGGCGCCCCTCGGCAGTGCGCGCCGGTATGTTCTGCAGGTTCGGTTCGCTGGACGCCAGACGACCGGTGACCGCCACCGCCTGCGCGTAGCTGGTGTGCACCCGCCCGGTGTCCACGTTGACCATTTTCGGGAGTTTGTCGGTGTAGGTGCTCTTGAGTTTGGAGAGCTGCCGCGACTGGAGCAGTATCTTCGGTAGCGGATAGTCGAGCGCCAGTTCGGAGAGCACTTCTTCGTCGGTCGAGGGGCCGCCGGATGGCGTTTTCTTCTTCACCGGCAAACCGAGCTTGTCGAACAGGATTTCCGCCAACTGCTTGGGAGAATTGACGTTGAACGGCTGGCCTGCCGCTTCGTGAGCGAGCTTCTCCAGTTCCATCAGCCGGGTTCCCAACTCGTGGCTTTGCTGCGCCAGCAATCCGGTGTCGACCAGAACGCCGGTGCGTTCCATGCGGAAAAGAATGTCGCGCGCCGGCATTTCGATCGCGTTGTAGACATGCGCCAGACCCGCCTGCGCAGCGATTGCCGAAAACAAAACCCGATGCAGGCGAAGACAAAGATCGGCGTCCTCGGCGGCGTATTCGGCCGCTTGTTCCAGCGCTACCTGGTCGAAACCGATCTGTTTGGCGCCCTTGCCGCACAGCGCCTCGTAAGGGATGGTCGCCAGCCCGAGATGGCGCATGGCCAGTTGCCCCAGACCGTGCCCGGCGAGCCCGTCCTTGCCCGACTCCAGCACGTAGGACTGGAGCAGCGTGTCGTGCGCGACACCGGCCAGGCGAATGCCGTGGTTGGCGAATACGTGCTGGTCGTACTTGAGGTTTTGACCGATCTTGGCGTTCGCGGCAGACTCCAGCCAGGGCTTGAGGCGGTCTAGCACGGCGTCGCGCGGCAGTTGCGGTGGCGCCCCCGCATAATGGTGGGCAAGCGGCAGATAGGCGGCGTCGCCCGGCGCGACGGCGAGCGAAACGCCGACGATGCGCGCCGCAAAAGGATCGAGGCTGGTGGTTTCGGTATCGAGCGCGGCAAGCGGAGCATCTTCGATCTTTTTCAGCCAGACTTCAAATTCCGGCCAGTCGAGGATCGTCGTATAGCCGTTGCGGTGCGCGCCGTCGGGCAGCAAGCCGGGCGGTGGCGCCGCGGGCTCTCCCGGTTGTGGCACCGGCGGCGCATCCTGCGCTTCCTTCAGCCAGCTTTTCATCTCGTAGCGCGTAAACAGCTCGTTCAACTTCGCGTGATCGGGCTCGCGGGGCGCCAGATCGACCGCTGTCACCGGCAGTTCGAGATCGCAGCGCACCGTCACCAGCCGCCGCCCGAGCGGCAGAAAATCGAGCGCGCGGCGCAGATTGTCGCCGACGACGCCACCGATGTTCTGCGCGGCAGCGATGACGCCTTCCAGCGAGCCGTACTGCGCGAGCCATTTGACGGCCGTTTTCGGGCCGACCTTCTCGACGCCGGGGACGTTGTCGACCGGATCGCCGACCAAGGTCAGGTAGTCGACGATGCGCTCCGGCGGCACGCCGAACTTGGCGACGACGCCGGCTTCATCGAGCACCTCGTTGCTCATCGTGTTAACCAGCACGATGCGCGATCCGACCAGTTGCGCCAGATCCTTGTCGCCGGTCGACACCACCACGTCTATCCCCCGCGCGGCCGCCTGGCGCGCCAGTGTACCGATCACGTCATCGGCCTCGACTCCGCCCACCGCCAGAACCGGCCAGCCGGACGCGGCGATCGCGGCATGCAGCGGCCCGATCTGGCGCGCCATATCGTCGGGCATGGGCGGCCGGTGCGCCTTATACTCCGGGAACCACTCGTCGCGGAAGGTTTTGCCTTTGGCGTCGAAGACACAGGCCTTGTAGTCGATACCCTGCGCCTTGTAGTCGCTTTCCAGCCGGCGTAGCATGTTCAGCACACCGTGGAGCGCGCCTGTCGGCTCGCCCTGCCGATTCCGCAGATCGGGCATCGCGTGGAAGGCGCGGTAAAGATACGACGATCCGTCGACCAGCAGCAAGGTAGGCATATTTACCTAGAAAAAATATGAGCGAAAAAGACAAATTACCCCAGGCCACGGCGCCGGACGTCAGTACCCAATCCTTTATGGCGCGCGAGTCCTGGCGGATATTCGGCATTATGGCAGAGTTCGTCGAGGGCACTGAACGGCTGTCCGAGATCCGCCCCGCCGTCTCGATTTTCGGCAGTGCGCGCACACCGCCGGAGTCTCCGTATTACCAGCTCGCCGAGGACATCGCCCGCAAGCTTTCCGACGCCGGATTTGCCGTCATCTCGGGCGGCGGCCCGGGCATTATGGAAGCCGCCAACAAGGGTGCCTTTTTTGGCAAATCGCCAAGCATCGGCCTCAACATCCAGTTGCCGCACGAGCAAAAAACCAACCCCTACCAGGATATTTCACAGAGTTTCCGCCACTTTTTTGCGCGCAAATTCATGTTCGTCAAGTTTGCCAGCGCCTACGTCGTGCTGCCCGGCGGCTTCGGCACGCTGGACGAGTTGCTCGAGGCGCTGACCTTGATCCAGACGGGCAAGAGCCGCATGATTCCGATCATTCTCGTCCATGAGCCATTCTGGTGCGGCCTGATCGCCTGGTTCCGCGAACGGTTGGTCGTCGAGGGGATGGTCGAAGCGCGGGATCTCGACCTGATCCAGATCATCGACAAGCCTGAGGAGGTCGTCGAGGCCATCTTCAAACACTACGAAGCGCGCGGTTTCTCGCCTCTGCCTTTCGAGCGCGAAATGCTGCTCAATCTGTAATACAATCGCCGGTCATCGGGCGGCCGTTGCCCGAAACCGATACCCCGACACTTCAACACTCCAAGATTCGCTACCCGGGAACCCTTGTCATGCGCCCCATCGCCCGCCTTGTCTTGTTTGCGACTGTCATCGCGCCCGCCATCGCCTTCGCCCAGTCGAAAGCCGACAGGCAGCCTCTGCCGGCCGTCCCGCCGCCCCCCCCGGAAATGGTGCCGTTCGACGCTGCGCTTGAACCGCAAGTAACGATCAAGAAGCGTGGCTCGGATACCGTCGAGGAATTTCGCGTGCGCGGCAGGCTGTACATGATCAAAGTGACGCCCACCAGCGGGGCGCCCTACTACCTGATGGACAGGCTGGGCGACGGCAACTTCACGTCGATGGAGACAATGGACTCCAACCTGCGCGTCCCGCACTGGGTGATCGGGACGTTCTGAACCGGGTTTTTGGGTGCAGTTACTGAATGCCGTTACACCCCCAAGGCAACTTTGACCGGCTCCCTTAATCCTTCCCTGTTGAACAACGCTTGAAACTTGGGCATCTGCTTGATCCGGTCTGCGTAGAGTTTTACCTTGTCGTAAGGAATACCAAAATTCTTCGCCATTTTTTGGGCGTCCGCTTCCAGCAAGCGCAAAGTTAGCGAGTTGGACACGGCAGCAAACAGGGATTGATCGAAGTCCTTGATCTCCTGCGAGGCCAGAATCAACGAGAGGCCAAATTTGCGGCACTCCTTGGCCATCGTGGGAATAAGCTTGAGCTTGGCGGCCCGGTGCGCTTCATCGCCATAGTCTGCCAGTTCTTCAAGGCGATTGAGCATCTTCTGATCGACCTTGGGCGTCGCCTGCAAAATACCCAAAAAATCGCCGAAGCCTGGCGTTTTCCCACGACTACCGTCGCTCGACCAGCCTTGATCCTCATAACTTTTCTTGAGCGCCTTGCGTAGCCCGCCCAATTGCACCTCGCCCAGATCGGGGAAGATGGCCGAAAAAACGTCGCGCAGCATATCCACGCTTTCCACATAGGCTTGAGGGTGAGCGGCAATCACCTCCATCGGGTTGAAACCCAGCCCCTCGTAGCTGACGGTCTGCACGCCTCCGGGCACCGTTGCCATGAGTTTTTCATCAATATCCTGATGAAAAGAAAAAACAATCGGCGCAATCCCCTGCTCGTGCAGTTGCTGACACAAGCGAATCAGGCAATGGGTTTTGCCCATGCCGGGCTGGCCGACTATCAGTAGATGCGGGTTGCCGTTGGTACCCACCACCCATTCCACCGGCGCTTCACCGGGAAGCACTGTACCCAGATTGATGATGGCTTTTGAGGCATCTATTGGATCGGCAAACTGTTCGTCCGCTGGCTCAACAACGGGAATCGTATCCAGACCAAGTGACATTTTCTGGCCGATGGTTTGCGTCGACACATCGGGAGGTGAAAGTGCTAACGGTTGGTACAGAAAGGGATCGGGCGTGGCGCTGTTCCCATCCGGCAGCAGATCCGGCCCAAAAAGCCAGAGTTTGGCATCCCCGCCATGCGTGAGTTCATCGGGTTTTCTACCCGCATATTCCGGGCAAAAGACAAAACCCTGCCGGGCATCCTGGGCTTGTACCATGGAGGGGATAAGCACCGTGGCAGGTTCGCGCAACATGCGCTCAATCTCGCGGGAAATGCGGGCATAAGCTTCTTCGGACAACCCGTGCCGCCGCGCCTTGGAGGAATAAAAGCGCAGGGTTTTTGCCAGGGAAGCACGGCGCAGAGTGCGCTCCAGCGCGGAAATCCCTTCGCCAAAACGTGCATCCCAGCGTTTGCACGAAGCGTCCAACTGCTCCTGTATCTGCGCGCACATCTCCTGATTCCTGGCCGAGCGCAGGGTGTTGCGGTATTTGACTTCATAGAATGCGAACCGCAGCCCCCCGCGCTTTTCCGCCGTCACGTAGAGCAGATCAGCCCGACGTTCGGCCTCATCGCCAGTTTTTGCTTGGTCGTGCTTCAACAAATCGGGTACGTCATCCAGCGGGACAAAAAACCCTTCGGACAGTGACGGCCATTTGCTGCGGTCGCTATCCGGGGCGATGCAATGGCTTTGGGTGAGCGCCAGCGCAATCATTTCCTGCACCACCTTCCCCGATCCGGCAAGGCGCAAAGCCAGTCGCCCACTCAGTGCTTTCAGCGCATTGAGCAGAAAGCTGCAATTGGTCGGGCTGGAAGAAAGCCCCATGCCGCCAAGGGCTTCGGCGAATATCCCGGTAACCTCATCCAGACAAGCGGTTGAGGTAATGAGTTGCAAAAAACCCAAGTCTTCCCGCTCCGGCACGCAATCAATCAGATAAGCGTCGTAGACCTTGCTCAATGCTTCCGGGGAATCGAAGTATTCCACGCCGGCATTGCGATCTGCCGTAATCACCCAATCGCATTGCCGGTGCAGTTTGCCAAAAAGTTCTTCAAGATCGCGCGAAACATGCGTCGTCAGCACCGGCCAACTTCCTTTGTCGCCCCCCAACCAGCGAGCCACGGCCACCAGCACAGCGGCGTGGGATTTCACCAGGCGTTCGCTTAACACCCGCGCCACGGGGTGCTTCTCGCCCTCGAATTTCGTTGGCACCTGCACCCGCCAGGTCGCCACGCCTTCCCTGACCTCGAATTGCCGATCCGGCGACAAAGCCAGGCCATGAACTTCATACGAACCGGTGGCATCCGGTAGCGGCACAGTCTTCACCGAAGAAGGAAAGGCATCAAACACCAAGGCCAGGTGCGCGTCGCCGTCCGGCTGTTTTTTGTCGCGCCGCGCCCACTTCAGCCGGGGCAATGTCACGCCGCCGGGACGCTGGACACTCTCCAGCAACCAGCGATCTTGTTGCAAAACGCGG
>JACQYA010000059.1 GCA_016208425.1 Betaproteobacteria bacterium | reverse complement strand
TCTCGAACCATGCGGGGAATGCCGTAGGCACCTTTGAGCCCGGCGCGAATAGCTCGGATAGGCGCCGGCATCCGGCTGTCGGTCAGCCGCTTGCGGCCAGGTGTGCCGCCACGCCCGGGCGCGCTTCGCGGCGCATCCTCCGCGAAGCGCGCCGCCGCTTTCACCCGGTTGCGCAAGGTCTGGTCGCCCGGTCCGGGCTCTTTGGCCGCAACGCCGATGCTTTGCCCTTCCTTGACCCGCTTGGCCGCCAGCTCCTTGAACTCGGCGGTGTAGGCCCGCTCCGCCAACTCCATCTCTTGCCTCCAAAAGTAACGTCAATAACGTCACCCTCGGCAGACTAGATTTCGGGGAAAGCTCACTTGGCAATTCTATGGAAAACAGCTGGCAGCATGAGGCCGATGGCGTCCACGGTTGACGACCTGCCTCAGAACAGCCCCTCGCTATTCCATTGACCGCGAACGAACTTTTCTATCTTGTTTGCGTATAGCATGTAAGGAATGGTTCGATTGAGAACACGCCCTAGCGGAGTCCGGCGATAGACAAACGTCCGACGCCCGTCTATCCTCTCGGGCGCAGATCGGCACTCGCCGGCTTTCTTCCCTGTTTTCTTACCTATTTGGCGCCCGACATGAAATACACGACGCTCGTTACGACCACACAACTGGCACGGCATCTCGATGATCCGCAATGGGTGGTGTTCGACTGCCGCTTTATCCTGACCGATCCCGAGGGGGGGCGTCGACTGTATGCCCAGAGCCATATCCCCGGCGCCCGCTACGCGCATCTGGACGACGATCTGTCCGGCCCGGTGACGGCGGCGAGCGGGCGGCACCCGTTGCCCGATCCCGAGAAGCTGGCGGAGAAGTTCGGGCAATGGGGTGTCGGAGCCACAACGCAGGTCGTGGTTTATGACGATAGTTTTGGCAGCATGGCGGTGCGTTTGTGGTGGTTGCTGCGCTGGCTGGGGCACGATGCGGTGGCGTTGCTCGACGGCGGTTTTCCGCGCTGGAAGCGCGACAAATATCCGGTTGGCGACGACCTTCCAGCGACCCGCTCCGCCCGCTTCGAGGCGAGGCCGGACAATGGCGCCTGGTTAAGCGTCGCCGAGGTGCTCGCGGCGCGCGAACAAGGTTGCGCCCGCATCCTCGATGCGCGCCCGGAGGATCGTTTTACCGGCGAGCGCGAGCCGCTGGACAAGGTCGCCGGCCACATCCCCGGCTCGTGCAACTGGTCGTTCGAGGAGAACCTGGACATGGGCGGGACGTTTTTGCCGGCAGCGGAGTTGCGCGAGGTCTACCTGAAGATGCTGAACGGCGCACCGCCGGAGAGCGTCATCCACACCTGCGGTTCCGGCGTGACCGCCTGCCACAACATTCTGGCGATGGAAATCGCGGGTTTGCCCGGTTCCAGGCTGTATGCGGGTTCGTGGAGCGAGTGGATCGCCGACCCGGGACGCCCCGTGGAGACCGGCGAGGCGGGGCTTGCGCCGTGCCACGCGCACCGCGTCGGCGGCGCGGAGCATCCGCCCTGCGCGTAAGTTCCGGGGCGCGTGTTCCGCCGCGCAGGTAACGGCATGCGCGCCCGGCTTCAACCGCCGGAACTGGCCGGCGCGCGGGCGCCGGGTTTTCCCTTCCCGTTTCCGAGAGACTGTTTGCCATGCCCTCCCATACGCTCGATTTCCTGCCGGCCCGCGCGCCGGTTTCTGACCCCGATCCCATCGTCGGCGGCCGGGTCGAACTACAATTGTTGACCACGCTCAAATGCAACCTCAAATGCACCTATTGCTCGCTCGGTGTCGGCGAAGTCCTCGGTTCGCAGACCGAGCTGAGGTATGACATCGACCAGCTCGCAGCCTTCGTCGCCGAGCACCTGCAAGGCAAAGAGGTCTATGTCACCTTTTACGGCGGCGAGCCGACGCTGAACCAGGACATGATGCTGGCCGTCATGCGCCGCTTTCCCGAATTCCGCTACCAGTTGCAGACCAACGGCACTTTGCTCGACGACCTGCCCGACTGGGTGCTGGCGAAGCTTTCGAACATCCTGGTCTCCATCGACGGCGGCGAGGAAACCACCGACGGCTATCGCGGCCGGGGCATCTGGCGCCGGGTCATCCGCAATCTCGACAAGGTGCACGAGCGCGTCGGCGGCACGATCACCGCGCGCGTCACCTGGGGCAATCCCGATACCACGTTCGAGGAGCTCGACGAGCTGGCTTCGGCGCTTGCCGCCGTCGACTATCTCTACTGGCAGTTCGTCGCCGACGAGATGTATTCCGGTGATTCGGTCGACAAGCGCAAGGCGGTGCTCGTCCGGCTGATCGACCGCTTCTTCGCCGGTGGCGACGCGCTGTATCCGCTCATTCCGGTGATGGGCATCGTGCGCAACAAGCTGCTGCCGAACCGTGGGCGGGAACTCTACGCCGGGCTGACCCAGTGCCGCGTATCATCGCACCTCATCAACGTCATGCCCGACGGTCGAATTTACCCCTGCCCGGATATGATGTACGCCCACCACATGCAGATGGGCGAGATCCAGGGCAACTGGCTGAAGAAAAGCCCCTTGCAGCCGACGCCGGAAATGCCGTGCGAACAGTGCGAAGCGTTCCCCTGGTGCCGGCGCAACTGTATGAAGAACCTCTGGCTCGGCTACGTGAAGAAAGACGGGCGCTACCGCGCCAACGTCGTCGAGCCGATCTGCGAGCTGATCCGCTTCATGGGGCGGGAGATCGACCGGCACGACCCGCACGCCTGGTTCGCGCGACTCTCCGTGCCGGCCAGGAAGCGTTTGATCGACAACGAGGTTTACGAGTACGTCGAGATCATGCCCTGACCTGGGGGATTGCCGGCAAGCTCAGTCCTGCTGCCCGTAGCCGGCGAATTTTTCCAGCACCGACGCCATTTCGTCGCCGTCGAGCAATACCGGATCGCCGAGCTGGCTGGCGCGCCAGTATTGCTCGCAGAGGGTTTCCAGCTCGGTGCCGAGGTCTAGCGCCTGCGCCAGGTCGCGGCCGAAAACGAGCATGCCGTGGTTGGCCAGCAGGCAGGCGCGGCGCGCTTCCATCGCGGTGAGCGCGGCGTCGGACAGCGCCTGCGTGCCGAAGGTGGCGTAGCTCGCGCAGCGCAGGGTGGTGCCGCCGAAGCGGGCGATCATGTAGTGGAAGGGCGGAATCTCGCGGCGCAGGCAGGCCAGGCTGGTGGCGAAAGGCGAATGCGCGTGCAGCACGGCGCCGGCTTCCGGGCGGGCGACGTAGAGATCGCGGTGGAAGCGCCATTCGGACGAGGGTTTGCGGCGGCCGACCGGCGTGCCGTCGAGGCGCATGAAGACGATGTCGTCGGCTTCCAGCGCCCCGTAAGCCATGCCGGTGGGGGTAATCAGGAAGCCGCAGCCACCCGGCTCGCCGTTTTCACCGCAGCGCACGCTCAGGTTGCCGGCCGTGCCCTTGTTCAGCCCGGCGGCGCTCACCCGCAGGGCGGTGGCGATCAACGCCCGGCGCAGATCAGCCACCGCGCGTCTCCGGGTAGAGCGCCAGCAGGCCGGCTTCCGACGCATTGCAGGCGCCGCGCTCGGTTATCAGCGCGGCGACGAATTTCGCCGGGGTGATGTCGAACGCCGGATTGGCCACCGCCGCGTCCGCCGGAAGCTGGCGCACCCGCGCAAGATGCCCGTCTTTATCGGCGCCCAGGCCGATGCGCAACTCCTCGCCACCACGTTCCTCGATCGGGATGGCGATGCCGGTCGGGCAGGCGAAGTCGATGGTCGAGCGCGGTACGGCCACGTAAAAGGGAAGCCCCGCTTCGCGTGCGGCGAGCGCTTTGAGGTAGGTGCCGATCTTGTTCGCGACATCGCCGTTGGCCGCAACCCGGTCGGCGCCGACGATCACGGCGTCGGCTTTGCCGCTTGCCAGCAGCAGGCCGGCCGCGTTGTCGGCGATCACCGTGTACGGTACGCCGTGTTGCCCGAGTTCCCAGGCGGTGAGCAGGCCCTGGTTGCGCGGGCGGGTTTCCGAGACCCAAACGTGTACCGCTATGCCCGCACCGAAAGCCGCGTAAACCGGGGACAACGCCGTGCCGTGGTCGACGGTCGCCAGCCAGCCGGCGTTGCAGTGCGTCATGATGTCCAGCCGGCCGCGCTTTTCGGCGAGCGGGCGCAGCAATTGCAGCCCGTGTTCGCCGATGCGCCGGCACTGTTCCGCGTCTTCGTCGGCGATTGCGGCGGCTTCTCGCCAGGCGGCATCGGCGCGTTCGGCGGCGGGCAACGGCGAGAGCAGCGCCCGCATGCGCGCCAGCGCCCAGCGCAGGTTGATCGCCGTCGGGCGCGTCCCGGCCAGCGTGGCGACGGCATCGGCCAGCGCGGTGTCGTCCGCCCGTCGCGCGATGGCCAGCGCGACGCCGTAAGCGGCGGTCGCCCCGATCAGCGGTGCGCCGCGCACCTGCATGCTGCGGATCGCGCGCGCGGCGTCTTCGAGCGTGGACAGGCGCAGCGTGCGGTATTCGTGCGGCAGCGTGGTCTGGTCGATAATATCGACGGCGCGTCCGCGCGCGACGGGCCAGATTGTGCGGGTGGGGGCGCCATTGACATTCATCAAAAACCAACTCCGGTTGCCCCCATCAGGGGGATTTGTATTGACATCACGATATGATCGTGACCCGATGCAAGCTCCTCGTCTACGGGACAATCTGCCGGCTCCATCCGCCGGCGGGTTTGCGTCCGACGGATGGAGCCGGCCGAGGATTGAAACATGGCCGACATTTTACCTGTACGGCGTTGTGCCCGACCACGAAACTGCTAGACTGATCCGGCTGTTCCTTATTACTCATTTGGAGAAAAGAGATCATGGGTTTTTTCGATTTTGTGAAGTCGGCGGGCGAGAAACTATTTCATGCCAAGGATGCTCAGGCCGCGGCCGAGAAGGCGTCCAGCGATGCGGCCGCCGCCGCGAAGGTGGAGGAACTGAACCGTGCCGCCGGCGACGCCATCGAGGCCTACGTCAAGCAACAGGGGTTGAACGTCACCGGCCTGACCGTGACCTTCGATAGCGCAAGCGCCACGGCGACGGCTTTCGGCGTCGCGGCAGACCAGGCGACCAAGGAAAAAGCCTTGCTCTGCTGCGGCAACGTCGAGGGGGTCGGGAAGGTCGAAGACAAGATGACGGTCGATCAAAGCGCCCCCGAAGCGCAGTTTTACACCGTCGTTTCGGGCGACAACCTGTCGAAGATTTCCAAGCACTTCTACGACAATCCGAATAAATACATGGTGATTTTCGAGGCCAACAAGCCGATGCTCGGTCACCCGGACAAGATTTATCCGGGCCAAGTGCTGCGTATTCCGCCGCTCTGATTCTTTACCTTTCGCCGCATAGCGGGCGCGGGCGCTACGGCGGCCGCGCCCTGTTTTTTCACCGGATCTTCAAGCGCCGCCATGCTCGTATCGCCCGTCGCCATCGATTCAAAACTCCCCGGGGTCGGCACCACGATTTTTACCGTGATGTCGAAACTCGCGGCCGATTGCGGGGCGATCAATCTCTCGCAGGGCTTCCCCGATTTCCAGGCCGATCCGTCGCTGTTCGACGCGACGTTGCGCGCCATGCGCGAGGGGCGCAACCAGTATCCGCCGATGGCCGGCATGCCCGAGTTGCGCGCGGCGATTGCCGGCAAGGTCGAAGTGCTCTACGGCGCGCGCTACGATGTCGAACGGGAGATCACCGTCACGGCCGGCGCGACGCAGGCGATATTTACGGCGATTGCGGCTTTCGTCCGCTCCGGCGATGAGGTGGTCGTTTTCGAGCCGGTGTACGACAGCTACGTTCCGGCGATCGAAACGGTCGGCGGCAAAGCCGTTTTCGCCCGCCTCAAGTTCCCCGATTACAGGCCGGACTGGGACAGCGTGCGCGCGCTGATTACGGGGCGCACCCGGATGATCATCATCAACTCGCCGCATAACCCGACCGGCAGCCTGCTTTGCGCCGACGATCTGGCCGCGCTCGCCGAACTGACGCGCGATACCGGCATCGTCGTTTCCTCTTTCGGCAAAACCTACCATATCACCGGCTGGAAAGTCGGCTACGTCCTCGCGCCCGAGGCGCTGATGGCCGAGTTCCGCAAGGTGCACCAGTTCAACGTGTTTACCGTCAATACGCCGTGCCAGATCGGGATTGCCGACTACATGCGCGACGCCTCGCGGCATTTGGGGCTGGCGGATTTTTACCGGCACAAGCGCGATTTCTTCCGCGCGCAACTGGCCGGCTCGCGCTTTGAATTGCTGCCCTCGCGTGGCACTTACTTCCAGTTGGCGCGGTACGGCGCCATCTCCGACCTGCCCGACCACGATTTCGCGCGATGGATGACGCGCGAAGCGGGCGTTGCCGTGATTCCCGTCTCGGCGTTTTACCACGATGGCCGCGACGACCGCGTGGTGCGTTTCTGCTTCGCCAAGCAGGAGGCGACGCTGGCGGCGGCGGGCGAGAAGTTGCGGAGGGTGTAGCGGCGGGGGGGCGTCATTTCGGACAGCGGGCAAAAAAACGGCCGGGCCGGCAAGTCCGGCCCGGCCGTTTCTGGTGGTGCCTGGTGGTGCCTTACTCGCAGTCCGAGACGAGCACTTTGCAGTTCGAGTTGCCGCAGGCATCCAGAGCCATCGACTTGGCCTTGTTCAGCGAACTGCCGTAGCCGATCCCGTAGTACTTCTTCGACGCGGCGTAGGCGCCGCATTTGTCGAAACGGACAACGACCTTGCAGTTCGCGTTGCCGCTCTTGCGGCACGCCTTCAGAGCCTCTCGACCGGCGTCCTCGCGCGTATCCTCGCCGACGACGATGCCGTAGCCCGGCTCGTCGTCGCCCTGTTCGTCATCGACGGCAATCGCGCCGGCGGCGAAGGCGCTGCCGGAGGTGGCCAGCAAGAAGGAAAATAGCAGGGGCAAGGCGTTTTTTAGGGCTTTCATATTTGGACTCCCGTTGGTTTTTGAAAGGAAAGAGGCTGAACGAGCGGCCATCAGACGTCCGGGCAATAATATCCCCCGACGGCCGTCGCCAGGCTATGTGAGCGAAAGCGCACCGATTGGTTCCCCTGGCGGGCCGTTTTTTTGCCCTGATGTTCCATAAATTCGCAAAACCCCGGTGCGGGAGCAACATTGGCAGCGAACAAGCATGGGGCGGCGGTGATACACGAACACCTGATCGCGGCCAAGGCCGCTCACACGGGCGTTGTCGGATCTTTGCGACAGACCCTTACTGCGCCGGAGCGCCGAGCAGATTCCGCGTGTGATGGGCGATCATCCATTCCTCGTCGGCCGGAATCACCAGCGCGTCGACGCGGCTGCCGGCAGCGCTTATGCGCTTCTCGTCGCGTTCGTTGGCGGCGGCGTCCAGGTCAAGCCCGAGCCAGGCGCAGCCTTTGCCGATGCGCCGGCGAACTTCGGCGGCATGTTCGCCGATGCCGCCGGTGAACACCAGCGCGTCGAGGCCGCCGATGGCTGCGGCGAGCGCGCCGATCTGGGTGATGGCGCGGTAGCAGAAGAGTTCGACGGCGTCGGCGGCGGCCGGATCGTCGCTGGCGAGCAGCGTGCGCATGTCCTGGCTGATGCCTGAAACGCCGAGCAGGCCGGATTGCTTGTAGAGCAGGTCGCCCAACTCCTTCAACCCCATCCCCTTGTTTTCCAGCAGATAGAGGATCACGCCGGGATCGAGCGCGCCGCTGCGCGTGCCCATCACCAGACCGTCGATGGCGGTGAATCCCATCGAGGTGGCCCGGCTGCGCCGGCCTTGCATCGCGCACATGCTGGCTCCGTTGCCCAGATGCGCGACAATGACACGGCCATCGGCTCGTGTGGTGGTTTGCGGCAGGACGCGGGCGATGTACTCATAGGACAGGCCGTGGAAGCCGTAGCGTTTGACGCCCTCCACGCTCAACGCCTTCGGAATCGCAAACAGTTGCGCCACGCGCGGCTGTGTGCGGTGAAAAGCCGTATCGAAGCAGGCGACCTGTGGCACGTCGGGCAACAGTCCCATCAGCGCGCGGATGCCGGCCAGGTTGTGCGGCTGATGCAGCGGGGCGAGCACGACGAATTGCGCCAGATCGGCCAGTACGGCCGGGGTTAACCGCATCGGCTGCGAGTAGCGTTCGCCGCCATGCACCACGCGGTGCCCGACCATCGCAATCCGCCAATCGGCCTCATTGTGCGCGCCGAGCCAGCGCAGCAGTTCGTCGAACGCCTCTGTGTGATGGATGCCGGAAGCCAGCGCGATCTCCGAACAGCGATTGCCGCCGCCATCTTTGGCCACCAGTTTCGCATCGGCGCCGATTCCGTCGATCTGGCCGGATAGCGCGGGCTTTCCGGCCAGATCGAGCGTCGCGCCGCGCAGTTCAAAGAGCGCAAACTTGATCGACGACGATCCGGCGTTGATGGTCAGGATGCCCCGCTTCATTCGGCGACCTGCAATCTGGCGCGGTTGGCGTGGGCGATCAGCGCGGCGATCACGCACGACGCGATGCGCGTCTCGGCGGTGTCGGCGCGGCTGGTCAGCACGATCGGCACCTTGGCGCCGAGAACGATGCCGGCACTCAGCGCGTTGGCCAAATACTCAAGCTGTTTGGCGACCATGTTGCCCGATTCGAGATCGGGGACAACCAGAATCTCGGCGCGGCCGGCGACCGACGAGTTGATCCCCTTGGTCTTGGCGGCGACGATGGAAACGGCGTTATCGAAGGCCAGCGGCCCATCGAGCAAACCGCCCTTGATCTGCCCCCGGTCGGCCATCTTGCACAGCGCGGCGGCATCGAGCGTGGACTGGATTTTTGGGTTCACCGTTTCGACCGCCGAGAGAATGGCGACCTTCGGTTCCGGGATGCCGATGATATGCGCGAGATCGATAGCGTTCTGAATGATGTCGACCTTGTCCTCCAGCGTCGGCGCAATATTGATGGCCGCATCGGTAATCAGGATCGGGCGCGGATAGGTCGGCACGTCCATCAGGAAAACATGGCTGATGCGGCGCGCGGTGCGCAGGCCGGCGGCCCGCGAAACGACCTCGGCCATCAATTCGTCGGTATGCAGGCTGCCCTTCATCAACGCTTCGGCGTCGCCGCTGCGGATCAGGGTGACGGCCATCGCCGCCGATTCGTGGCTGTGTTTGACGTTGACGATGCGGTGCCGCTTGAGATCGAGTCCGTTTTCCAGGGCGATGGCGCGGATCTTCGGTTCCGGGCCGATCAGGATGGGGTCGATCAAGCCCGCTTCGGCCGCCATCAGCGCCCCCTTCAACGACTCCTTGTCGCAAGGGTGCACCACCGCCATGTCGATTGGCGCCAAACCCTTGGCGCGGGCGACCAGAGCTTGCAGCCGCGCGTATTTGTCGGAAATGGTGATATCCGGCAGATCGACGCGCTTGGTGCGTACTTTTTCGATGGGCGCCAGCACTTCCGCCGTGCCATGCACGACTTGCAGGCCGTCCTGGTTGGTGCAGGCGCAGTCAAAAACGATGTGGTGGTTGTGATCGAATTTCTGCCTGACCGTCACCGTCACCGTGATCGTGTCGCCGATGGTCACCGGCCGCGCAAAATGCAGCGCCTGATCGACCAGGATCGTGCCGGGGCCGGGAAACTGCGTGCCCAGCGTCGTCGAAATCAGCGAAGCGCTCCACATGCCGTGGGCGATGACCTCGCGGAACATGCCGCTGTGCGCGAATTCGGCGTCCGTGATCGCCGGGTTCATGTCGCCGGACATGATCGCAAAAAGCTGGATGTCCTCGGCGCGCAACGTGCGCACCAGCGACGACGTATCGCCGATGTCAATCTCGTCGTAGATCCGGCTTTCCAAGTAATGTAGGGGGGGTTCAACGTGCATGACCGGACTCCATGAATTCCTTGCAGACCCGATTATGCTGCAACGCAGCAACTATTTGTGGTATATTTTTGGGGGAGGGTAAAGCGCTTGTGCCAGAAGGAATAACCCTTTTTCGTCTGCTAGCTTGCGCGGCTTGTCTTCAAGGTACGAAGGTGGTATCGCTCAAAGCCATTGAGGGTCTTTGGGGTATCTCCGCTTTCGATATACCAACCCCCTAAGTGCTCCCCCGAATACCCCGGACTGCAATGGACAATTGTGGAACGCTGCGGGCTGCTTCTTGGTGCTCGGGACGGGAGTCGAACCCGTACGCCCAAAGGCGGCGGATTTTAAGTCCGCTACGTCTACCAATTCCGTCACCCGAGCCGGGCGAGGTGAGGCGGGATTATAGGGGTTTCTGTGTGATGTGTATCGCCGGTACGCGCAAAATGCCTGGGCGGAATTCGCTCCTCAGTGCCGGCTGTCGTCGAGGTGGCTCACATCGTCGTGTGCTTGCTGGTTCGCCTCGTGCCGCCGTTTGACGAGGTACATCGCCGAACTGACGAACAGGCCGAACAGCGTAATGACCAGATAGATCGGCAGGTCGGCCTTGATCATCAGGTAGTAGAGGCCGGTCATTACGAGGATGGACAGATTTTCGTTGAAGTTCTGTACGGCAATCGAATGGCCGGCGCCCATCAGGATGTGGCCCCGGTGCTGCAACAGCGCGTTCATCGGCACGACGAAGAAACCGGAAAGGCCGCCGATCAGGATGAGCAGGGGTATGGCGATCCAAAGTTCGCCGACAAAATTCATCACCAGGACGATGACGCCCATTGCGATTCCTAGCGGGATCACGCGCACCGACCTGCGCAGGGTGATGGCCTTGGCGGCGATGATGGCGCCAAGCGCTACGCCGATCGCCACCACCCCTTGCAGCATGCTCGATCTGGAGAGATCGAGCTGCAAGGCCACCTCCGACCACTTGATGACGATAAATTGCAGTGTGGCGCCGGCGCCCCAGAACAGGGTCGTTACCGCCAGCGAGATCTGCCCCAGCTTGTCGCGCCAGAGCAGTGTCAGGCAGTGATTGAATTCGTGGATCAGATAGACGGGGTTTTTCTTTAACGGTTTATGATCGACACCCGTGTCGGGAACGTAGAGATTGAACAGCGAGGCCAGCAAGTAAAACCCGGCGACGAAGCAAAGCGCCATCTCGCCGACCGTATCGACCCCGGTATCGATTATGGGAAAGTCATAAGCGAGAAAACTCTGAGCGACGTCTGGCTTGATGAGCGTGCCGCCGATGACGACGCCGAGAATGATGGCTCCGACCGTGAGACCCTCGATCCAGCCGTTGGCGATGACCAGTTGGCGGGGCGGAAGATATTCGGTGAGGATGCCGTACTTGGCCGGGGAGTAGGCGGCGGCGCCCAGCCCGACCACGGCGTAGGCGATCAGCGGGTGCACCGCGAAAAACATCATGCCGCAGCCGACGATCTTGATCGCGTTGCTGATGAACATGACGCGCCATTTGGGCATCGAGTCGGCGAAGGCGCCGACGAACGCGGCGAGAACAACATAGGACAGCGTAAAAAAAGTCTTCAGCAACGGCTCATACTCGGTTGGCGCGCGCATTTCGCGCAGAGCGGCAATGGCGGCGATGAGCAGGGTGTTGTCGGCCAGCGCGGAAAAAAATTGCGCCGCCATGATGAGGTAAAAACCGAAGGGCATCGGGGATCGAGAGCCTTTTTTTGTATCGCCGGTTTATACCACGAAAGGCGGGGAGTTGTTAGCGAGCCGTTCGCCGTGCCAGCGGGACATTTTCTGGGACAATCAGGCTAAAATGTGCGGATACAACAATTTCCCGGTCGAGTCAGCATGAAAGCACTTGTTGTCGAGGACAGCGCAATCAATCGCCAGCTTCTTTGTCGTTATGTGGAGAAGATGGGGATCTTGCCGCTCCAGGCGGAAACCGGGTTGGCGGGGGTCGATCTGTTCAGCAGCGAACATCCCGATCTCGTTCTGCTCGACATCGTTTTACCCGACATCGACGGTTTTGAGGTGACGCGCCGGATCCGCCAACTGGAGCGGCCGAACGAGTGGACGCCGATCATTTTTCTCAGTGCGCTGAACAAGGACGAAGACATCGAGAAAGGCATCGCCGCCGGCGGCGACGACTATCTGTGCAAGCCGGTCAGCGAAGTGGTGTTGTGCGCCAAGGTGCGCGCCATGCAGCGCATCATCCAGATCCGCCAATCGCTGCTCGTGTTGACGCGCAAGCTCGACGCCGCCAACCAGGAGCTGAAGCGCCTGTCGTCGCTCGACGGCCTGACCGGCATCCCCAACCGCCGTCACTTCGACGACGTTTTGGCGCGCGAGTGGCGCCGCGCCTTGCGGCAGGGCGCAGAAGTGTCCATCATCATGTGCGATGTCGATTTGTTCAAGCAGTACAACGATGCCTTCGGGCACCAGGATGGCGATGAGTGTTTGCGGAAAGTGAGCAAGACGCTGACCACGGCGCTGGATCGCGGCGGCGATCTGGTTGCGCGTTACGGTGGCGAAGAGTTCGTCGCGGTGCTCTCCGATACCTCGGCGAGCGGTGCCTTGTATGTCGCCGAACGCATGCGTGAGGCGGTCAGTTTGCTCGGTCTGAAGCATCCCGGCTCGTCTTCCGGACACATTACCGCCAGTTTTGGCATCGCCTCGGCACGGGTCTTTCCGGAAGTCAGTCCGCAGGCCGTGCTGGAGGCTGCCGACCGGGCGCTCTACCAGGCCAAACGCGAAGGCCGGAACCGTGTCTGCCGCGCGGCTTCGCTTGAGGTGGCCGATGTCTGAGCACGCCACCGTGACCGCCAAGGCGCACCCGAAAGTCCTCATCGTCGACGATAACGACCTGATGAGAACCTTGTTGCGCGGCATTCTGCGCCACGAGGAATACCAGATTATCGGCGAAGCGAAGAACGGCGTGATCGCGCTGGATCTGGTCGAGCGGCTCAAGCCCGACATCATTTGCATGGATGTGATGATGCCGGAAATGGACGGTCTGGCGGCCTTGCAGAGCATCAAGGCGGCGCATCCAGAAATCATCGTCGTGATGATTACCGGGAACGCCAGCGTGGAAAACGTTCAGGGTTCGATCCAGGGCGGTGCCAGCGGGTTTATCGTAAAGCCGTTCAACGCGGCCAAGGTGCTCGGTACGCTGGATCGCGCTTGGCGCATGGCCGGGCACCCTCCCGCTCCGGCCGCAAACACCTGAGTTTCAGAAACCGTTTCTCCATTCGCGCAAGACCGCGAACACTTCCGCCGCATTTTTCACATCCGCTTTTCTGCCACGGGCTGCGGCAATGACTTCCGCCTCCGCGCAACGCAAAAAGGGGTTGGTCGCTTTTTCCAGCGCCAGTGTCGAGGGGATCGTCGGCAAGCCCTTGGCGCGTGCGGCGGATACGTCCCGGACACGATCCTGCAGGCGCTGGTTGCCGGGTTCCACGGCCAGCGCGAAGCGCAGATTGGCTTCCGTGTATTCGTGGGCGCAATAGACGGCAGTGTCGTCGGGCAGCGCCGCCAGGCGCGCCAGCGAGCCGGACATCTGCGCGGCGCTGCCTTCAAACAGACGGCCGCAGCCGGCGCCGAACAGCGTATCGCCACAGAACAAACACCCTGCGCCATAATAGGCGAGATGCCCGCGCGTGTGACCGGGAACCGGGATGACCCGGAATTCGGCATCCGGCGCGGCGATACGGATGGTTTCGCCGCCGTGCAGGGGCGTCGTGATGCCTGTGATAGACTCCGCCGCCGACCCGAATACCTGCGCCGGAAAACGCGCCAGCAGGTCGTCGATCCCCCCTTGGTGGTCGGCGTGGTGATGGGTAATCAGGACGGCGGCAAGGGACAGCGCCCCGCGCTCGAGCACATCGAGCACGGGACGGGCATCGCCGGGGTCGACAACGATGGCCGAAGCGCCACCGCGCAGCAGCCAGATGTAGTTGTCCTTGAAGGCCGGAATTCGGATAACGTCAAACATGGATCCATTGTGGGAGAAGTAGAAGAAATGTCAATGGCCGGGCTCGATGCCTGGCTGCAGACTCCCCAGGGGCGCTATATCATGTCGTGGGAGCAGGTTCGGGCCGACGCGGTGCTGGCCGATGTCTTCGGCTATAACGCCTTGCAGCTCGGCTTGCCGCAGGTGGGTTTTCTCGGGCGCAACCGCATCCCCTTGCGGCAGATCGCCGGCGAGTCGGGCGCCGTCGACGTGCTCTGCGATCTGCGCCGGCTTCCCTTTTCGACGCAGAGTGTAGACCTCGTGGTCATGCCGCATGTGCTGGAGTTCCACGCCGATCCGCACCAGATCCTGCGCGAGGTCGAGCGCGTGCTGATCCCCGAAGGGCAACTGGTGATCGTCGGCTTCAACCCGCTGTCGCTCTGGGGTTTGTTCCGGCGCGTGGCGCGGCGCGGCGACCGGTTTCCGTGGAACGGCCAATATATTTCCGTGTTGCGCCTGAAGGACTGGCTGCAACTTCTGGGCTTCGAGGTCGATCGCGGTAACTTCGGCTGCTATGCGCCGCCGTGCGAGCAGGAACGCTGGCTCAAGCGCGGGCAAGCCATGGAGGCGGCCGGCGACCGCTGGTGGGGTTTTGCCGGCGCCGTGTATCTGTTGCGGGCGGTCAAAAGGGTGCACGGCATGCGCCTGATCCTGCCCGCCTGGAAGCAGGGGCAGGCGCCGCGCAAGGCTCTGGCGGCGGTGACCCGCCGGGAGATCGGGCGATGAACGACAGGGAAAATGTGAACATCTACGCCGACGGCGGCTGTCGCGGCAACCCGGGGCCGGGCGGTTGGGGCGTGCTCATGCAAGCCGGAGCGCACGAGAAGGAGCTGTGGGGCGGCGAGCCGGACACGACCAACAACCGGATGGAACTGACCGCCGTCATCCGCGCGCTGGAGGCGCTCAAACGCCCGACGAAAGCGCGCGTCCACACCGACTCGCAGTATGTGCAAAAAGGCATCAGCCAGTGGATACACAACTGGAAGCGCAACGGCTGGCGCACGGCCGGCAAACAGCCGGTGAAGAACGCGGATCTCTGGCAGATTCTCGACGGGCTCGCCGCCCGGCACGAGATAAGCTGGATCTGGGTCAAGGGACATGCCGGGCATGCCGGCAACGAGCTCGCCGACCGGCTGGCCAACCGTGGCATCGACGAGTTGTTGGCTGGTGGGCCGGCGGGCACCGCCCAAAAATAAGCGGTTCATGATACAAGTCAAGGTCGCCCGGATCCGGCCTTCCGATAATCGTCCAACCTGAAACGAACCGTCATGCGCCAGATTTTTCTCGATACCGAAACGACCGGCCTTGAGCACAAGCTCGGGCATCGCGTCATCGAAATTGCCTGCGTCGAAATGCGCAACCGGCGGCTGACCGACCGCCACTTCCACCGCTATCTCAACCCGGATCGTGAGATCGACGCCGGCGCGCTGGCGGTGCATGGCATCACGCTCGAATTCCTGCAAGACAAGCCGCGTTTTGCCGATGTTGTCGCCGAGTTCCTCGATTTCGTGCGCGGCGCCGAGCTGGTCATCCACAACGCCGCTTTCGACATCGGTTTTCTCAACACCGAGCTCGCGTTGCTCGACATGGCGCCGATCGATACCGTGTGCGCGGGCGTGCGCGACACCCTGCGCATGGCCAAGGATCTGCATCCGGGCAAGAAAAACAACCTCAACGCGCTGTGCGACCGCTACGGCGTAGACAACTCGCGGCGCACCCTGCACGGCGCGCTGCTCGACGCGGAAATTCTGGCCGAAGTCTATCTGTCGATGACGCGCGGCCAGGAAAGCCTGATGATCGATCTCGGTCACGAGATGGTCGCGCATGCGGGTGCCTTGGGGCTGGGGGTGGCCGGACGGCAACGCAAGCCGCAGATCGTGTTGCGCGCCAGCGACGACGAGCTGGCGCAGCACGACGCGCTGCTGGCGGCTATCCAGAAAGAAAGCAAAGGTAAATGTCTGTGGCTCTCCGGCGAGACGCCGGGTTGATTTCCCGCTACCGCTGGCTGCTTGTTCTGGCCTTCGCCGCCGCCGGCTTTGCCCGCCCGCTGGGGGCGGCTCCGGCTCCGCCCCTGCAGCCGTGGATCGACGCCACCTACGAGGGCGGCACGCTGAAGGTGCCGCCCGGCGTTTATTCCGGGCCGGTCTCGATCACCCGTTCCATCGTGGTCGATGGCCTGGGCAAAGTCACGGTAGACGGCGGCGGCAAGGGAACCGTGGTCGCCGTCAGGGCGGGCGGCGTCACGCTGCGCGGCCTGCACATCACGAACTCGGGAGGCTCGCACGACGCTTTGGATTCCGGCCTGCTGATCGAGAAGGGCGACGGGAACCTGATCGAAAACAACGTGATCGACGACGTGATTTTCGGCATCACCCTGCAGCAGGCGAACGACAACCGCATCGCAGGTAACCGCGTGCGCTCGCGGCCCCACGAAATCGCCGACCGTGGCGATGGCATCCGGCTCTGGTACAGCGTCGGCAACCGCATCGAGGGCAACGACATCGCCACCATCCGCGACATCACCGTCACCAACTCGCCGCGCAACCGCTTTATCGGGAACAAGGTGAGCGACAGCCGGCGGGCCATGAACCTGCTCTTTTCGCACCGCACGCTGATCGAAGGGAATTCCTTTACCCACAACGCCACCGGCATCACCTCGCTCAACTCGGAAGGTGTCGTCATCCGCGACAACCGGATCATGCACGCGATGGACGCCAGCGGCGCCGGCATCGCGCTCAAAGAGAGCAGCGCGGCGCTGATCCATCGCAACGAGATCATCCACTGCGCCGTCGGCGTGCTGGCCGACTCGCCGCTACACCCGATCAACCGCATCGCGCTGATCGACAACCGTATCGCCCACAACATTACCGGCATCAGCTTTTACGGCGAGCGCGGCGGCCATCTCGTCCTCGGCAACCGCTTCGAGCACAACCTCTGGCAAGCCCTGGTCGGCGAGAGCGGCAGCGTAGACGGCAACGAATGGCGGGGCAACTACTGGGATGACTACGAAGGGTTTGATCGCGACCAGGATGGGGTGGGCGATACGCCCTACGAGATCTGGGCCTACGCCGACCGGATCTGGATGGAAACACCGATGGCCAAGTTCTTCCGCAGTACGCCGATGCTCGAACTGCTGGATTTTCTGGAGCGCCTGGCGCCGTTCTCGCTACCCAGGCCAATCTTGCGCGACGAGATCCCGCAGGCGCATTCCGGGCAAAGACAGAGCCTGCCGTCCATGCGCTAACCGGCCGGTCGGCGCCGGTGCATGAGTATGCGATCTCCCGTTTGCGGCCGGGTGATCGGCGGGTCTTTTCAGTGCTGCTTCGTCAGTTTGCGCTGCAATGTCCGCCTGGGCATGCCCAGAACGCGAGCGGTTGCGGTGATGTTGTAGTGGTTCATCTTGAGCGTATGCTGTATGTGTTCCCGCTGCATGCGGTCCAAGGGGACAGGCCCGGGGATCGGGGGAAGGGTTTTTTGTGGGCCGGTCGCCTCGAAAGCCGCCAGAATTTCGTCGACATCGACCGGCTTTGCCAGATAGTGGGTGGCGCCCCGTTTGATCGCATCGATCGCCGTATCGAACGAGGCGTAGCCTGTCAGCATGACAATGCGGCAATCCGGGATGGCGCGCTTGAGCGGTTCGATCAACCCCAGCCCGTTCTTTCCGCCGAGGTCGAGGTCGAGGATCACCCGGTGCGGCAGCCTGTTGCCGGCGAGTTCCAGCGCTTCGTCGAAACTTTGCGCAATTTCAAAACGCAGCCCGCGCCGCCCGAGCGCGCGCGCGAGCACATGCCCGAAAGTTTCGTCGTCATCGACGACCAGAATATCGATCCGCTCCGTCGTGTTGCGGTATCCGGCCGGTTCGGAAGTTGCTGGGTACATTCGGTTTGCTCCAATCGGTGTTACGGCCTAGCGACCGGTAGTCTACTTGGCGGACGGGGTCTTTGACGCCATCTGCATGCGACATATCGTCGCCGGCGACGATATGTCGCAACCGCCCCCAGCCGTCAATAGCGCGTCCGGCGCCACCCAGCACATACAAGGAACGTGCCAAGCGACCGGTGACGACAACTATTCGGTAAGCGATTGATTATCAATAGGTTGGAAAATGATCTGTTGCATTCTGCGGCAAAACCGTCAAAACTGGCGGCAGTTTCGATTGGCAGAAAACGCCATAATTGGCGCTTTTCGGGAGCGCTCATGAATCTGCAAGAAATCGGTGCCTTTCTCGATGTGCTCGACGAACCCCGCATCGTCATGGATGCCGAGTATCGCGTTCTTGCCGCGAACCAGGCTTACCGGTCTGGTTTCAGCGCTAGCCGACCGGTAGAGGGCCGCTTCTGTTACGAGGTGTCGCACCGCTTCGCGGTGCCCTGCGACCAAGCAGGCGAGTCCTGCCCGCTCCAACTGAGCCGGGCGAGCGGACAGACCGAGCGCGTGCTGCACCTGCACCATACGCCGCATGGCGAAGAGCATGTCGTTGTCGAGACCGCGCCGATCCGCGACGAAACCGGGCGGATCGTTTTTTTCGTCGAGACCATACGTGTCGTGCGCCACGCCAGCAGCCGTCCGGCCGCGCAGGGACTGGTCGGGCGTTCGCCGGCCTTCACGCGCATGCTGGCGCGCGTGATGCGCGTCGCGCCCTCGTCCGCCACCGCGCTTTTGCTCGGGGAAACGGGCACCGGCAAGGAACTGGTCGCGCAAGCGATCCACGAAGCCAGCCCGCGATCCGCCGGGCCTTTTGTCGCGGTCGATTGCTCTGGGCTCAGCGAGACTCTCTTCGAGAGCGAGCTGTTCGGTTACGAAAAAGGCGCTTTCACCGGCGCTACCCACCGCAAGCTCGGGCTGGTGGAAGCGGCCAACGGCGGCACGCTGTTCCTCGACGAAATCGGCGATCTGCCGACGCCTTTGCAGGTCAAACTGCTGCGTCTGCTCGAATCGGGCACCTACCGGCGCGTTGGCGGCGTCGACGTGTTGCGCGCCGACTTCCGTCTCATCTCGGCCACCCACCGCGATCTCGCGGGCATGGTCAGGGCTGAGAGTTTCCGCAGGGATCTGTATTTTCGCATCAACACCTTTCCGATCGTCACCCCGGCGCTGCGCGAACGGACGGGCGATCTCCCTCTGCTGGCCGCGTCCCTGCTGGCGCGCGTCGAACCGGAGCGGCCTCTCGCCCTGACGCCAGGCGCGCTGGCCTTGTTGTCGTCGCACCCCTTCGAGGGCAACATCCGCGAGCTGCGCAACCTGCTTGAACGCGCCAGCCTCCTGGCCGACGGCGACGAGATCGAACCGCGCCACCTGCTTGATTCCGAGGGGGAAACGCAGCCCACCGAACCGCCGCCCGCCTGTCCGGCCGGGGAAAGCTGGATGACGCTGGAAGAAAACGAGCGCCGCTATCTGAAATGGGCGCTGGAAAATCATGTCGGCGACCGACCATCGCTGGCGCGCCGCTTGGGCATCGGCGAGCGGACGCTGTTTAGAAAGATCGGGGGGGGTGAAGCCGGGCGGAAGCTTGCTCGCCAATCACCAGTGTGGCCAATATAGGTGTTGGCTCTGGTGATCGGTTGTCGGCGCACCACTGCACGATTTTGGTGACTCGCTCAATATATGATGCGGCGGCCGATAGTGGCTGCCCGAGACTATCTCCGCCATCCTCCTCATGTTGCATCGCTTTCCCCTGGACAGAACGTACAGACTGTTGGCGCGCGAACCAAAGTACCCGGTTCCATGAGGTAGTGCGCGCTCAAATTACCCGGGGTGACTTACCTTCCCCGCTCATTTTTTGAGCGGGGCTACAAGGAGATGACCACCACGAACCAGCCGGGCAGCCTGCGTAGGGCGCAATAACCAACGGGCATTGCGCCGGATGTTGTTTGCCGGAGGCGTTCAGTAATCCCTTTCGGCGCAATGCGCTACGCTTATTGCGCCCTTGTATTATTTTCATGTAATGAACACGACGGGCTTTAAGGTTTTGTGCGGGTGGCGTTGTAAGGAGCGCGTAGCGCGACTGGAAACGCCACCCGCGCGGCGCGATTCGTCGTGGCAGAACACTCGGGGGGCACCCCGAGTCGAGCGACTGGATGCCGGTTGCACCCTTGGGCCATCAGCCCGTGACGTAGATGTTTGCAGCAGTCGCTCACCCTCGCAGAAAGATCGGACAGTATCTTGCCGGATGAGTTCTGGATCAATGCGGCGCGTAATCCGCACAATCCTTATTCCCGGCCAACCAAGACCCATGCCACGGTGCGCATCGACTCCGATGTGATGGTTTGGCTCAAATCGCAAGGCAAAGGCTACCAGACCCGCCTGAACGCCATTTTGCGGCAAGCCATGCTGGATGCGTTCAAGAAGGCGCATGGATAGACAGTGTCTAACCCTGCTTAACCCCGTTGTCTGCCGTGCGTAGAGTGCCGATTGGCGCGGCGTTCAGGGCTTCGCCCGGATGGAGAAGGATGTCGAATCCGGTCACGGTTTTCGCTGCTCGGCTTCCCAACCTTTGCACGCGAGGGCGATGTAACGCGGGACAGGGCGAGCGCCCGTGCCATAGGAACTCATGGTGCGCGGCGTCATTCCCAATGCTTCAGCCGCCTGTTTCAAGCTCAGACCGTAACGGGCGCGCCATTGAGCGAAGGCTCGCGTGTTTTCGTCGGGCGCATTTTGCGCTTGGGCATCCAGCCAGAGCGTATCCGCGCCGACCTGAATATCCAGTGCGGGCCATTCGACCTGCCAACCGTCCTCGTCGATAATCGCGCCAGCGAATGCCTGCGGGTTGCGCAGTGGTTCAAGTCCGGGCGATTCATCCCAAAATTCGTCGAATCGTACGGTGAAGACGCTTCCGTCGATGAAGGTAAGGCGCAGGCGATACCCCGCCAACACTTCGGCTCCTTGCAAACGTGGGCGTTTCATCGGTGCCATTTGTTCCAATTCCTTATCGGTTCTTCCTGGTGTTCCTTGACCCATGCCACCACTTCGTTGCGTGGATCGCGGGGGCAGTCTCCGGCGCACTCGAATGTGCTCAAATCGATGCTGACATCAAGCCCACCGCCAAGCAAGTGTACATGCGCGGGCGGATGGTCGCGTTCGCGCAGGAGTAGCTGGTACTTGTTGCGGAATCGCTTTTTCGATGTTATTTGCGCATGGTATGGAAACAATTTCGTAACGTCAATCTCTCCCGGATTGCCCTTCGCCTCCCCGCCAGAGCCGCCCACAGGTGTGTAGCGACCTCACCTATCCGGTGAGCGGCCGGAACCCGATCAACCTTTGTATCCCCGAGCGTTTCCAAGGATAAACGAGCGGTCAACTGAGGTTTCCAGGTTTAATGAACCTCAAACCTGTGGTGCAATAACAACACCCCGATGAGGTTATTTCAGAAGCGCTCGCACCCTGGAATTTTGTCTCCAAAGCCAGTGTTTGCGGGGAAATCCGGTGCGCGCCTATTACTTTGGTAGGGGATTGACACGCCCCGATTTTGCAGCGTAGATTCGAGCGAAATAATTCCGCGACGCTGGCATGGATTTCATGCCCGGCGCCGGGCGGAAAAAACAGGGAGAAAAGCCGAAAAATCGGCTTGACATGAACGCCAGCCAGACCACCCTCCTGCCGAGCCGAGCCGAGCCGAGCCGAGCCTACGAGCCGAGCCGAGCCGAGCCGAGCCGAGCCGAGCCGAGCCGAGCCGCTAGCCGTCATATTCGTCCCGGCAATCCGCCGGGACACCCTCACCTTTCCAGCATGACCGCCGGGGCGCTCCGCCTCCCTGTAGGAGGCGTAGCTCTGCCCGCGATGATGGCGCATCCCTATCGCCACCGCCCCATCGCGGCCAAGGCCGCTCCCACCCAAAAACCCCCTTGCCTTTCACCTCACGGAGCCGCCATGCGCGCCCTGCCGATCCTGCTCGCTCTCGCTTCCCTGTCTGCGCCTCTGCCCGCCCTTGCCGCCGGCCTCAACGATACCGGCATCGGTTTCTGCGGCGACGCCGGCACCAATACCGCCAACTGCGCCACGGTGGCTGCCGACGCTGGCGCGTACCCGCGCCAGGACGCCCGCTACGGCCGAGACGCCGCAGCGGCGGCCGGCAAGCTGCCCAAGACCGGCGGCGGCGAAGCGGGATTCGACTTCACCGCGCTCGACGCCAGCGGCAACCCGACGACGCCCACGTCAGGCGCCACACCGCACCCCTGCGTGCGCGACAACCTCACCGGCCTGGTCTGGGAAGTCAAGACCGCCGACGGTGGCCTGCGCGACCGGAACTGGACTTACACCTGGTACGACAGCGTGCACAACTACGGCGGCAACCCCGGCACGGCCAGCGGCACGACCCACTGCAAAACCCCCGGGCGCTGCGACACCGAAAAATACGTCGCCGATGTCAAAGCCACAGCCCTGTGCGGCTTTAACGACTGGCGCATGCCGACGGCGGACGAACTACATGGCATCGCCCACCTGGGCCGCACGAATCCGAGCATCGACCCAAGCTATTTTCCGAATACATCGGGTTCGTTCTTTTGGTCGGGTTCGCCCAGCGCCGTCAATTCGCTCAACGCGTGGTTCGTCTATTTCAACAGTGGCTACGTCTACGACGGCAACCGCTACTACGACGTCAGCGTTCGCCTCGTGCGCGGCGGACAGTGATTTTGCCCTTTTGAAGCCGCCATGAATCAGCCCCGCGGCCCGCGTTACCGGCAACTGCCCCTGTGGCGCGACGCCACCCGTTTCCTCACCGAAACGGAGCTGGCCGTGCGCAGCTTTCCGCGCTATCACAAATACACGCTCGGCAGCGACTTGCGCCGCCAGGCGATGGCGATCTGCCGCCTGGTGGCGCGCGCGGCGCAAGCCGGCGCGCTGGCCGAGCGCGAACCCTTGATCGCACAGCTCGTCTGGCAAGTCGAAGATGCCAAGATGAGCGTGCAACTGGCCAAAGAAGTCGAGGCGTTTGCCTCCTTCGCCCAGTTTCAACGCCTGGCCGAACAAGCCGTGGCGCTGGGCAAACAGAGCGGGGGGTGGTGGAAACGGGCGCGGTCAGCGGCTCGGGCTTCATCCGAAACAGAGGGAGCCGGAGCGTGAACCGACATCACTGTGCGCCCATGCCGCCGAGAGGGCTGGAAAAGAGCGTTGCAGGAGCGGCCTTGGCCGCGAAGGGCGTCGGCGGGCGCGGCAACGGTGGAATCGCGGGCCAGCCCGCTCCTGCCCGTGCCGTACCCGTGGTCGCCCAAGCTGCTCCGCCTTTGCCGCTACTTTCGGCATTGCGCTGCCCGTTGTCCTACCTTGGGGATGGATGGCGGGCGGGAGCAGACGGTTTTGTCTCTTCCCACAAGTGCGTGGGTCATCGGGTTCGAACTTTTGGTCGGGTTCGCCGAGTTAACCGACATTCGCCAACAATTCGAACAACGCGTGGAACGTCAATTTCAACAATGGCAACGTCAACAACAACAACCGCAACAACGACAACAGCGTTCGCCTCGTGCGCGGCGGAGAGTGATCCGGCGCGCGCCGCAGCCGAACACCCGTTCGGATTTGCCGCGCTGTACAGGGCCTGGCTGGCCTGTCGGCGCGGCAAGCGCGGCACGCGCAAAGCCCAGCGGTACGAGATGGGTCTGTTCGACCGCCTCGCCGATACCGCCCAGGCCTTGCAACAACACACCTGGCGCCCCTCCCGCGCCACCCGTTTCGTCACCCTGCACCCCAAACCGCGAGAAATCCTCGCCGCAGAGTTCGGCGACCGGGTCGTGCACCATCTGCTCGTCCCCTGGTTCGAGCGTTTGTTCGAGCCGGTGTTCATTTTCGATTCCTGCGCCAACCGCCGAGGTAAAGGGACGCACGGCGCGGTGCGGCGGCTGAAGAGCTTCCTGCTCAAAGCCGCCCCGGCAGGAGCGGCCTTGGCCGCGAAAAGCGCAGGCGGGGAGGCTATCGCGGGCAAGCCCGCTCCTACAGGTGGTGTTCCTGCCGCTGTAGCGAAAGCCGCAGTGGCGGGCGGCCCGTATTATCTGCAACTGGACATCGCCAATTTCTTCAACAGCATCGACCGGCGCAAACTCTTTGCGCTGCTCAAGGCGCGCGTGGCGCGCGACGCGCGGCGGCCGGCGCGCGACCCGCGCCACGCGGCCGAAAGCGAAGCCCGCGAATACCTCTGGCTGGCGCGCCAACTGCTCACCGGCAACCCGGCGCTGACCGCCCGCTTCCAGGGTCGGGCGGAAGACTTGCGGCAGGTGCCGGCGCACAAACAACTGGCCAACGCGCCGCCCGAAACCGGGTTGCCGATCGGCAACCTCTCCAGCCAGTTTTTCGCCAACGTCTACCTCAACGAGCTCGACCAGTTCGTCAAGCACACGCTCAAAGCGCGGCATTACGTGCGCTACGTCGACGATTTTGTGCTGCTGCACCCCGAACGCGCCCAACTGGAGGTCTGGCGCAGCGCCATCATCGACTTTCTGCGCGACAAGCTGGGGCTGGCCCTGCGCGATGCCGGCAAACTGGCGCCGGCCGGCAACGGCATCGACTTCCTCGGCTACATCGTGCGCCCGGATTACTGCCTGGTGCGCCGCCGCGTCGTCGGCCATATGAACGAGCGCCTGACCCGCCTGGGCCGGCGGCTGATCCGGGCCGACGGCGCCTGGGTTTGCCCGCCCGCCGCCGGCGACGCCGCGCAGGCCACGCTGACCTCCTATTTCGGCCACTTCGGCCACGCCCGTTCGGCCAGGCTGCGCGCGCAAACCCTCGCCCGCCACCCGTGGCTGGCGCATCTGCTGGCTTTGGACGAAAACAAACAGTCGCGGCATTGTAGGAGCGGCCTTGGCCGCGAAGGGGCGGTTAAGCATCCTGCGCGGCCAAGGCCGCTCCGGGAGTGTGGGGCGACCCCTACACCCACATCGCAAACCCCTGCCCACCCGCTAGGCGATGAAACCGCTAACCCGACCGACGGGTGCCACGTTTGCGCGGAGATGACCGCAGACGCCGTAGCCCGGATGCAATCCGGGGCTGCTCCGCGCCTTGCCCAAACCACCGTATCTCACCCCGCCGTGCGGCCCCGGATTGCATCCGGGCTACAGTCCGCTCGCCTGAAACGCGTAGACCGCCCGCCTCAAGTCACCTCGCTGGGCAGCCAGTGGCGCTACTTCCGCCAGCGTTACCCGGCGCATGTGTTGCTGGTGCAGGTCGGCAACCGCTGGGAATGCCAGGCGCCACCCGGCGCGGGCTTGCCGCCCGCTTTTCGGCGAACGGCGCACCCCGGCCGCCGCCCCGGCCTGCCGGAAACCTTGAGCGTTGCCGCACGCCTCGTCCCCGCGCTCAAGCGGGCGCTGACCCGCAGCCGCCAGCCGTGGTGCGAGGCCGGCGAGAACGGCTATCTCAAAGGCGGCTTCAAGCGCCGGCAAATCGTCGCCGTCTGGCCATGCGCCCCGGTCGGCCCGCAGGCCGCGCCATGAAATCCGGTCGCTGCGAGGCTGATGTGGCGTCGTCACCAGTTCGCAAAACCCCCCGTAACACCTCGGCTTTCCGCTCCGTCATTCCCGCGCAGGCGGGGATCCAGTGTGCCTTCGTCTCCCCACCGCAGGCTGGATTCCCGCCTGCGCGGGAATGACGGGGTTTTCGATGAGTACCTGAGGTGATACAACCCACCGTGCAAAGCGATGGTTCAAACCGGGCGCCTACACCGTTCCACCTTTTTTCGCGAGTTTTGCCATGAAGACCTTCCGTCACCTGTCGATTCTCATGGCGTTCGCGCTATGGGCCGGTTTGCCGGCCGCTCGTGCGCTCACCTGCACCGACGCGACGATTCCGCCATCCAACCCGGACAGCGCCTACACCGTTAACGGCGACGGCACGGTCACCGACACGCGCAACGGGCTGATGTGGAAGCAATGCGCCGAAGGGCAGAGCGGCAGCGCCTGTGCCGGCGGCGCAACGGGCCACACCTGGAGCGCGGCGCTCGGTCTGGCGGCGGCTTCGCGTTTCGCCGGCCACAGCGACTGGCGCCTGCGTTTCGCCGGCCACAGCGACTGGCGCCTGCCCAACGCCAAGGAACTGCGCAGCCTGGTCGAGCGTTGCCGCGCCAATCCCGCGATCAACGACACGGTTTTCCCGGCGACACCGAGTTCGCACTTTTGGTCGGGTTCGCCCAACGCCTACGGTTCGCACTACGCGTGGCTCGTCAGTTTCAACTATGGCTACGTCAGCTACTACTACCGCTACTACGACTACAGCGTTCGCCTCGTGCGCGGCGGACAGTCTTTTGGCGCTTTTGATGGGTTTGCGCCGCCTGCCGCCAATGCGCCACCGGTCGTCAGCCAGCTATCGGCCTTGACCGTGAGCGGAACGACGATGAGCGGCTATTTTTCGATCGGCGATGCGGACGGCGACCTGGTCAAGAACCTCAAAGTGCACTTCTCCCGAACCCCGAACGGGAGCGATTGCATCTGGCCGGCCGTGAGTTCTGGCTTTCCGACAACCCTGGGCTGGAAGAACTTCAGCATGAGCTGCCCCGGTTTGCTGGGCAGTAGCGGCACGATCTACTACAAGGTCGAAGCCTGGGATGTGAAAGACGCCAAGGCTGAGGTAGTGGCCAGAAGCTACAACTATGTGAAGCCGGCCGTGATCAATTTTCCGCTGTCAGTCAATGCCGCCGACTTCGGTAGCGGCACCGTTGCCGGCAACGCCGGCGGTATTAGCTGCACGACTACCGCGGGGAAGATCTCAGGGGTTTGCTCTTCCAGCCTGGTCAGCGGCATGTCGGTACGGCTGACAGCGTCGGAAGCCGCAGGCAGTACTTTTACCGGATGGAGCGGGGCGTGCAGCGGCACGAGCCCGGCTTGCGACCTGACGATGGATGCAGCAAAGAGCGTGACGGCATCGTTTGCCGCAATCGGCGCTTGCGATGCCTCGAACGTGGCGTCGATCGCCGCCAACGGCTACGCCTTTGCCCATAGCCACCAGGCGTTCGACGTGCTTTGCCAGAACGGCCGCTACGGGGTGGTGCGGCTGCCCGGAGCGAGCAACCGCGACGCGCTGGAGGTGTGCGCTTTCCAGCAAAGCCAGTGCGCGAAGAGCGCCAGTTGGTGCGTAGCGACACCTTCTGCCAGTGCTCTCGAAGCCGTTTATGCCGCGCGCAACGGCGGCCTCGCCCTGCTCGATAACGCCGACGTGGGCGCGCTTGCCCGCTGGATCTGCCAATAATAATGAGGAGAGATGTCATGAAGATCGCGCGCAAGCTTTTCGGCCTTCTCCTCCTGGCGCTGGCCATCCCGGATATCGCCCTGGCGTTCAAGCCCTCCAGCGAGGAGTACGGGCATACGATGATTACGCGGACGTTGCTCTCGAACGGGGGCTATGCGTTCGGGCAGGAGTACACGGTTGCGCCGTTTGCGGCACAGCCTTACGTGGGCGGGAGAATCATGTTCTCGAAGGAGGCGGTGGACCAGGTCGTGCTCGGCGCGCAGGCGCGGGATTGGCTCGGAGCCGACCAGGTCAATTGCGATAATACCTTTCCAGATGGTTTTGCGCTTTGTTACGCCGTACTCTCCGGTGAAAAGATCCTCATTACCGGCGATATCAACGATGAGAACGCCCATTTCGACAACGATAATTTCTCTGGCAGTACGCACGCCATATACAAACTCTTGCGTAGCGGGCCGGATTGGGAAGATGGCCTCTACTATCGCTCGCCGTTCGGCCCGGACGTTCCGGTAACGGGCGCCGGCAAAAGCGTGGTCCAACTGCTGCAGGAGTATGTTGCGGCGGTCAGCCCGGGCGCCGCTCCGCTGCGGGGGGATCGGATCGCGCTGATCGTGGCGCGCGTCAAACTCGGCAAGGCCTTGCATACCTTGCAGGATTTTTATGCGCATGGTACCTGGGCCGATTTTTATCCGGCGAACGAGATTTTTTTACCGATTACCGACAACCTCGGCAAATCGGCCAGCAATCCCGACTTTGCCGCTTACCCTTACCTGTTGGCAGCCGGACGGCAGGGAAGTGTATGCCAGGCCAGAACCGAGTCGTGGGCCGCTCAAACCTGGTGGAACAATGGCGGGAACTGGGTGATTACTGCCGATGCGAGGCGCAACAAAATCGTATCGACGTCAGCGTGGGGTGACGGCAGTTTATCGGCTGGCGCCGATAACGCCGACGGAACGAATGCGCGCTGCGATCACGGAAGCGATGCGGGCAACATTGCCAATCTCTCCGTATCGGGTATCGCCAAAGACGCGCCCTATATGCCGTTCGCGCCAAGTTGCGCCCCCAATTGCGACTTGAACGGGAAATACGGCTCGGTGGCGAATGCCGCGGCACATAGCAGCCTCCCCCACAAAATTGCGTCCTACCAGGCGGCGAGACACAGCGCGGTGCTGCTGGAAAAACTGATCGAGGTCATCAAAAGCGTGGCCTACGACCAGACGGAGGCCGACCGCATGATCGCCGCGCTGCTGGGGGTCGAGGAGGTTCCGCACCGGATGGCGCTGGTGGTCGATGCGAGCGCCAGCATGAGCCGTATCGGCCAGGGCGTCAGCGCCGGTCTGGGCCTGGCCAGTTCCGGCAACGGCCTGTCGCTGTGGACTTACGACGGCAATGGCAAGCTGGCCTCGGAAAGCGATAATATTCCGGCGATGCAAGCGCTGTTGAGCGGGGGCGGCACCGGCGGCGGCGATTGCCCGGAGCCGTCGTTGGCGGCACTCAAGCAGGCGGTCAACGGTTTGCCCAGCTACTCGTCGATCGCGCTCTTTACCGATGCGAGCGCTTCCGACGGCGATGCCTTGAATGAAGTCGTTTCGGCGGCGGTGGCGCGGAAAATCAAGATCAACCCGGTGGTCATGGGGGGCTGCGGCCAGGATGCCTCGGCTTCGACGCTGGTTTATCAGAAACTGGCCAGCGGAACCGGCGGCATGGTGGCCTATGAGTTACCGGGATACTCTCAGGCCTTGAACCGGACACGAGATATGATCGCGCGCTTTATTACTGCAAAGGCTTTGCAGGCCAGGGCGCTGGCGACGCTACGCGCAAGTTCTGCCGATTCCGGGTTAAGAGCCGTTGCGCCGTCCCCCGATGTCCTGCTCGCCGAAACCGGGACGCTGCCGCCAACGCGGACTTTGTTGTTCCCGGTCGATACCGGGGTTGTGCAAATGACGGTGACGGCTGCCGCAGAAGGGGCGCAGGTCACCATCAATAATCCTTCCGGGCAGCCCGTGGCGCTGACCGATTTCGGGAATGGATTGGTCGAGGCTAGCGTCACCGCGCCGCAGGTCGGCGACTGGACGATGGTCTTGGCCGCTTCGGCGCCGACGCAGTACACGGCGCGGGCCGAGGTTCTTGGGGGTGTCTTGTTCAAGGATCTCCAGTACGAGTCCTTGGTGGAAATTGGCGCCCGTTCGGGCCATGAGTACCGCCCACCCTTGGGCAGTACGCCGAGCCTGGGCCGCAGCATCGCCAAAGTGCAACTCGACGGAGTGGGAGCGGCCGGCGTGACGTTGCGCTACGTGGCGGACGGCGGTGCCTCGATCGCCAGCTTTCCGCTGGCGCTGGTGTCGCCCGGCGTGTACTCGGGCGAGGTTCAGGTGCCGACCAGCGCTTACTGGGTGAATGTCACCGGGGTCGATGCGCAGGGCGCAAACTTCTCGCGTATGTGGCGCGGCGAGCACCCCCTGCCGGCGCCCGCACCAGGCGGGCGGGTGGCGGTTCAAGCGAGTGCGCGTGCCTGGATGCCGGGGCAGAGCGGGGGTGCGGTGCTCGCACTAAGCAATCTCGGCGCCGACGAGGTGCTGACCCTGTCGGCGCGATCTGCTTTCGGTACGGTACAGGTGTCGCCCGGCGTGCTGACTCTGGTTGCGGGAAGCAAGGGTTCTGTGGAGTTGAGCGTTTCGGTTCCGGCGAGCGCCGTGGTCGGATCTTCGGCGGGGGTTGTCGTTACCGTCACGGGATCGACCGGGGCGCGGGAAATCGAGGTGCCGATCACCATTCAGGCGGTACCGGCGGCAGGGTCGGTGGTTACCTTGACCGCGAGCCGTGCAGGAATGGGGTCAGGGTCGGTCACCAGTTCGCCGTCGGGCATCGATTGCGGTGCCGATTGCGTGGAGAGCTACAGCAACGGCAGCGTGATCACCCTGACGGCAAGCCCCCAGGCGGGGAGCAGCTTTGTCGGCTGGAGCGGTGGGTGTAGCGGGGCAGCGCCGACTTGCTCGGTGACGATGGATGCGACGAAAACGGTCACCGCGACTTTCAATTACGGAAGCGTTCCGCCCGGCCCGCCGACGCTAAACAGCATCAATGTCGGCCCCGGCAGCGCGACGCTGAACTTTTCTGCACCGGCCAACACGGGCGACTCGCCGATCGCCAGCTATACCGCCACCTGCACGGCGAGTGGTCAGGCAACGCAAACGGCGACCGGCGCCGGCTCGCCGCTCACCGGCGGCGTGATTTACCAATGCACGCTCACGGCGACGAACGGAGGAGGTTTCACCGGTGTCGCCTCGGCGAACCAGCCGGTGACACCGTTGCCGGCGAAGAAGAGCAGCATTGTGCCGATTTTGATGTTGCTGCTGGATTGAGCGTCGCCCGGATGTGATGCAATGGAATCTGGGGAGGGAATCCGTTTCTAAACCCGCCGCGCGGCCCCGGATTGCGCTACGCTGCATCGGGGCTACGCTGGCTCGGGCAGGGCGCGTAGCGCGTAGGGCGCAATAACCAACGGGCATTGCGCCGGATGTTGTTTGCCGACGGCGGTTGGTAATCCCTTTCGGCGCAATGCGCTGCGCTTATTGACGCCCTACGGCGTGTTACCGGGTGTCGGCGGCTCATCGCTGTTGCGCGGGGTGGCGGCCTCGTCGATACTCTCTTCATGCCTGACTACCGTCGCGCCTGGCAACCGGGCGGCACTTATTTCTTCACCGTCAATCTGCTGCAACGGCACGGCTGTGACCTGCTGGTCCGGCATGTGGATTTGCTGCGCGCGGCGGTGCGGGCGGTTCGGCAACGCCATCCCTTCCTGATCCATGCCTGGGTGGTGTTGCCGGAACACCTGCATTGCGTGATCGAGCTGCCGCCCGACGATGCCGATTTCGCGACGCGCTGGCGTTTGATCAAAATGGGCTTTTCCAAAGCCTTGCCGAAAACCGAGCGACGCTCGGCGGTGCGTATCGCGCGCGGCGAGCGGGGTATCTGGCAACGGCGCTATTGGGAGCATGCGATTCGCGACGAGGCGGATTATCGGGCGCACATGGACTACGTGCACATCAACCCGGTGAAGCATGGTCTGGTCGGGCGGGTGCGCGATTGGCCGACTTCGACCTTTCACCGGCTGGTGGAGCGGGGCGTCTATCCGGCGGATTGGGCGGGGGGCGATGAGGGGTTGGTGGGGTATGGGGATTGAGTTTGGGTATTTGTTGGTGCTGCGCTTATTGCACCCTACGCCGCTGTGGCCAAGGGTAGGGCGCAATAACCGAAGGGCATTGCGCCGGATGTTGTTTTCCGGAGGCGGTTGGTAATCCCTTTCGGCGCAATGCGCTGCGCTTATTGCGCCCTACGCCAATGCGGTTGCCTTTCGCTTACCCGCATTGGGCGATGTGATTTACGCCGGGCAGACCCTCGTAGTCGATATCCTGTGTGTACAGCGTGGCGTTGTGTTTTTGCGCCATGCTGTAGATGGCGGCGTCGGCGAGTGCCAGGTTGTGTGTCGAAGCGCTTATCGAGGCGGCAATGGCACGCGCATCGGTCGGATCCGGCACGCGGCCGAGCCGCATCGCATCCAGGCAGGTGGCGACGATCCCGTGCGGCAGATTCCGGCTCAGGCGCTTATGGACTTCGTACAGGGCGATAACGGGAACCAGCAGACGATACCCCAATCCACATTGCGGCTCCGGGTCGCGCGTATATCGCGTCAAGCGAAACGGGCAGGCTAAAATGCTATCATTACCTCCGGCCGATGACCTTTGCTTGTTTAGCCTGCGCCCTGCCTCTGCGGGGCTTTTGTATTTCACCTCCCGACCCGATGCGCCTGACCAAGCTCAAACTCGCCGGATTCAAATCCTTTGTCGATCCGACCACGATTGCGCTGCCGGGGCAGCTCGTCGGCGT
>JACQYA010000133.1:2066-5546 GCA_016208425.1 Betaproteobacteria bacterium | reverse complement strand
GGCCAGCCCTCCCTCCGGCGCAAACGCTGCGCGTACGCCGACAATCAGCCGCGAGCTTCCTTGGTATTGCGCCATCGTGCGCAACCGCGCCAGCTTGCCGGCCAACGCCCGGTCGCCGGCGCTGGCTGCGGCCAGGGTAGCCCCGGCGGGATTGGCCAACAGGGCGCGCTCGACGGCACACGGCGACGAAAAAGCCAGCAGTGAGGCGGCAAGAGCCAGCGCGGTGCGAAAGAAAAAGGAATTCATGGCGCGACTTTCTTGACGGCAAGCGTGCGACAAGCCTGAATACTGCGAGGGTACGGTATGGGAGCACGGCTACCGACCCTCAGGCGTCGAGCAGAAACTCCCGCACGACGCCGATCTGCCCCGCATCGAGAAACATCGGCGCGTGGCCGACGGCGGGAATCTCCACCGTGCGCGGCCGGGGGCCTCGGGCGGCCATCGCGTGCAGGGTTTCCTGCGTCAACAGATCGGATTCGGCGCCGCGCACGACCAGCGTAGTACAGCGGATACGGTCGTAGATCGGCCACAGGTCGACGTTCTGGAAAACCAGCGCCTGCCGGAACGGCTCGCCGATGCCTGGGTCGTAACACATCTCCAGCCGCCCGTCGGCGGCGTGGCGCAGGCTGGATTCGGCGAGGTGTCGCCATTGCGCGTCGCTCAAATCGCCAAAAGGCGCACTGACCAGGCGGATGTACTTCTCGGCGTCTTCGTAGGTCTCGAACTTCGGCGCGCGGCCGACATACTCGCCGATGCGCCTGAGCGACTCGGCGGTAATCACCGGCCCGACGTCGTTGAGCACCAGCCGCGCGATCGGCGCCTCGTCCTGGCTGGCGAGGAACATGCCGATCAGCCCGCCCATCGAGGTGCCCAGCCAATGCACGGACTCCACATCCAGCCGCGCCAGCAGCACCATCATGTCCGCCACGTACTGCGGAAAGCCGTAGCCTGCCGGATCGCGCAGCCAGTCACTGCGCCCGCGCCCCACCACATCCGGGCAAATCACCCGATAGTCGGAAGCCATCGCCCGCGCCAGATCGTCGAAATCCCGCCCGTTGCGCGTCAGGCCATGCACGCAAACCAGCACGTTCGGGTTGTCGCGCTCGCCCCACTCGGTGTAGGCCATGCGGTGCAGGCCGGACGGCGAAACGCAGCGCACGCCGTCCTGCGCGAACGCTTTTGCCGGCTGGCCGGCCAGCCAGCGGGAGAGGGTGTTTAAGAGGTTCATGGGTTCGCTCTCAAGCGGGGTTTCAGTCGAGCAGCAACATCAGAATCGGAGCGATGCTCTTCGGCCGCGCCGCCACCGCGACAGCGGATGACGCGGCGCTGCTGCCGGCAACATTCTGCGCCGTCAGCGTACAGGAATACGCCACATTCCGGGCCAGCCCGCCGACCGAAATCGGTGAGCCCGCGCCTGTCCCGGTGGCGGGTGGCTGGCCGGAAGCAGCGCAAGTCGCGGTATAACCGGTAATCGGCGAACCGCCGTCGCCAGGCGCGGTGAAACGTATCGTCGCGCCGGTCGCCCCGCGAACGATGGAGGTTATCGTCGGCGGCGCGGGAACGGTCGCGCTGTTAAAGATCGCCGTCACCGATCGCGTCGCGCTCATCGACACCGTACAGCTCGCCGTGGCTCCCGAGCAGTCGCCGCCCCATCCGGCGAAGATGCTGCCGCCGGCGGGCACCGCCGCGAGCGTAACGCTTTCGCCCTGGTAGTAGCTTTCGCTGCAATCCGCCCCGCAAGCGATCCCGGCCGTCGCGCTGGTCACCGTCCCGCTTCCCGTACCGGCGCGAGCGACCAGCAGATCGGTCTTGTTCAGCCACTGGTAGAGCGCGGCGCCGAAAGCGCGGTCGAAGCGCCCGTAGTCGTCCGGCGCATCCGGCGTGTCGCAATACGATTGCCCGCCGTGCAGCGTGCCGATCAGGTAGTGCGTGCCGAGAAACAATCCCGATCCGCTGCTGCCCCCCTCGGTGACCCCGCCGCTCCAGACGACCGAATAGTGATCTGCCGAAGCGGACGGCGCCGGCGAACACGAATAGTTGTTTCCGCCGACGGAAGCGCAAGTCTCATAGGACGTGAGCGTGCCGAAACTGATTTTCTGAAGATCGCCGCTCGGGTGGTGAATACCGGTCACGGCCGAACCGGTCGCGGGCAAACTCGAATCCCAGCCGGCAAACACGGCGCCTGCCGGCGGGCTACCGTTCAGGCGCATGAAACTGGTATCCGTGCTGACATTCTGGTAAAGCAGCGTTGCTCCACCGGATAATTGCGTCGAACCGGAGTAGAGGCTGCCGCTGTCACAAGCCGAAGCCCGATAAAGCCAGTACGTGGTCAGCGTCGACGCCTCAGTCTGCGTCGAGATGCAGTGATTGGCGCCAAGAAAATATGGGATCGAGGTCGCCGTGTCCTTGTCGTTCAACAGCGTGCCGGAGCAAAGATAGCTGCTCCCCCCGCTGCTAAAGATCATCCGCGCCACCGCTTTCGACTCGTTGTCCCATGCGGCATGGCAGGTGGTATCCAGGTTGCACGCGCCAGATGCGCGCTCGCCGGCCAGCCGGCTGTGGATCGGCGCAAACAGGTGCGATATCTGCGGCAAGGCAATTTCCACGCCCCGCGTTTCGGCTCCCGGCGGAAGTTCGATTTCCAGCACCGACTCGCTTCCTTCGACGGGCGGAGACCAGTAGGTTCGCCCCTCGTCGCCGAGATCGCCGGCCCGGATGTTTCTGTCCACGATGTCGAGCACCGTTTGCCCGGCCACCTCGACCGCCGTATCGCTGCCCGTCGCGTAGAAACGCAGGATGGCGGCGGAAGGCAATTTTCCGACGAGAAGACCGACACGTACGCCGAGCGCATCCGGTGAGGCAATGCTCACCGCGGCGATCTTTCCCCCTTGCGGCGTGCTCTCCCAATCCAGCAACGCGACGGTTTCGGGAAAACCGCCCAAACTCCGCACCTTGCGGCCGACGCCGACTTGCAGCGGGCCGGGCGTTCTCCGGGGTTGCGCGGCGGCCAAACGCTCTGCGGGAAGCGGGTCGAGCACCACCCTCGCCGCTCGCGCCACCCCGGCGCTGCGCGGACGGAGCACATGGCTCTGCACGGCGGCAGTTTCCGGCATCGCCCCGGGTTCGGCACGGGCCGGCAGCGTGGCGTTCGGCGGCGGCGACGGCGCGGCCGGCGCCGAAACTGCGGCAACGCCCAACACGAACGTCAGCCAACGAATCGACCGTACGCCAAGTCGACTTATCGCAATCGCTTCGATCTGATTCTCCTTTGATTTCAACAATATTTGTGCGCCCAGCCTATGCTGGCGCACTCTATCACAAGCTACCGGCCGGCCGCTCCTTATTGACCCTGCCAGTAGCGCCGATGTTCCTGCCGGAAGGCCGAAAGTTCGACGGTTTCGGCCAGTTTGACGCGCACCTCGCCGTCGCGGTCGGTACGCCACAGCCGCCGGCCGGCGTAGCGTTCGACGATGTCGGCTT
>JACQYA010000133.1:0-2018 GCA_016208425.1 Betaproteobacteria bacterium | reverse complement strand
GGCCGAAGCGGTTGCGGTAGCCCACCGGGAAAATCACGTCGCGCGCGCCGACGGCGGCGATGAATTCCGGCGTCGACGAAGTGCGGCTACCGTGGTGCGGCGCCAGCAGCACGTCGCTGCGCAGCATGGCGGGCGAACGGGCGAGCAGCGCCCGCTCGTCGGCCGCCTCGATGTCCGAGGTCAGCAACACGCTGCCGGCGGCGTTTTCGACGCGCAAGACGCAGCTCATGTTGTTGGTTTTGCGCGCCGGGTTTTTGTAGTCCGCTCCGTCCGGGTGCAGCATCGCGAAGCGCACGCCATCCCACTCCCACCGCTGCCCCGCAACGCAAGGCTCGCCGGGCAGTTCCGCCACTGACGACAGCGTTCGTGCGATCGGTAGCGCGTCCTGTACCGCGACAATACCGCCCGAATGATCCTTGTCGCGGTGCGTCACCACCAGTGCGTCCAGCCGCTGGACTCCCGTTGCCCGCAAATAGGGAACAACGATGCGCTGACCGGCATCCGATTCGGCGCTATACATCGGGCCGGTGTCGTAGAGCAGCGCGTGTCCGGCAGTGCGCACGACGACGGCCAGACCTTGCCCAACATCGAGCACCTCGACCCACACCGCGCCCGCCACCGGGCGCGGCGCCGGGGTGAAGAGCGCCGGCAACAGCAGGCACAGCCCCAGCCAGCGCGCCGGGAAACCGCGCGGCAGGAGCAGCCAGAGCACGCCCAGACCACCCACAACCGAAGCCCACAGCGGCGGCGCCGATTGCTGCCAGACCGGCCAGCCGGCGAGCCATTCGAGGAGCAGCATCAGTTGCGACATCAGCCAGTGGTCGAAAAACAGCAGCGGCGGCCACGGGAGGACAGCAAACAGCAACGCGAGCGGCGTAATCACGAAACTCACCAGCGGAATCGCCACAGCGTTGGCCAGCGGAGAAACCAGCGAGAACTGCTGAAAAAAGAGCAGCAGCAAAGGCAGGCTGCCGACCGTCACCGCCCACTGCGTCGCCCCCCATTCCGCCAGCAAGGTGCGCCAACCGCGCCCGCCACCCGCTTCGCAGCCCGCTTTGCAACCTTTTTCGCCGACACGCGCCGTGCCGACGTAGAAAAGCAGCGCCACCGCGCCGAACGAAAGCCAGAACCCGACCGCCAGCACCGCCCACGGATCGAGCGCCAGCACCACCAGCAGCGCCAGCAGCAGCGTGCGGTTGGCGCCAAAGTTGCGCCCCGACCAGAGCGCCAGCGCGACCACGCTCAACATGTACAAGGTGCGCTGCGCCGGCACCTCGAACCCGGCGAGCAGCGCGTAGGCAAAAGCCGCCAGCCAGCCGGCCAGCACCGCCGCCTTCTGCGCCGGCAAGCGCAGCATCAGGCGCTCGCTGCGCCGCCAGAGCCAGCCGGCGAGCGCCGCGAACAAGGCGGCAACCATCGTCACATGCAGGCCGGAAATACTGACCAGATGCGTGACGCCGGTGCGGTTGAAGACCTTCCACTGCTCGTTCGGGATCGCGCGCTGGTCGCCGACCGTCAGCGCGACCAGGACGCCTAGATACGGCGCGTCGGGCATCGCCGCCGTGAAACGCCCGCGAATCGCGTCGCGCAACCACTGCACGGCGTACTCGGGACGCGGCACGAAGTCAGCCAGCCGCTGCGCTACGCCGCGCGGACGAACATAACCGGTCGCCCGGATGTTGCGCTCGAAGAGCCACGCCTCGTAATCGAAACCGTGCAGGTTGGCGTTGCCGTGCGGCCGTTTGAGCCGCACCGTGAACCGCCAGCGTTCGCCGGGACGCACCGGACGCCGCTCGTGCCACTCGTCCCGCTGCAGACCATCCCGCAGCCGTTCGCCGCTTTCCCAGCCGTGGTACCAGGACAGCATGATGCGCTGCGGCACCGTGGCCGACGGCGGCGCTGAGTCCAACGATTCGACCGCGAACTCGAAACGCTCGCCGCGCTCGAAACTGTTCGGCAACCCGGCGATCACGCCGACCACTTCGATATCGCCGCCCTCCAGCGCCTCCGGCAACTGG
>JACQYA010000066.1 GCA_016208425.1 Betaproteobacteria bacterium | reverse complement strand
CACAGACCCCAGGTATCCTGCGTCCGCTCGCGCACGGCCTTGCCGCGCTCGAAAACGATAGGGCGAAAGCCCATCTGCGCCAGCACCAGCGCGGCAAAGATCCCGGCCGGGCCGAAGCCGACGACGACCGGCCGCGAATCCAGTTGCGCCGGCGCCCGCCCGACAAAACGATAGCGGGTATCCGGCGTTGGCGCGACCCTGGGGTCGTCGGCGAATTTCTTCAGCAGCAGCGCTTCGTTGTCGGCTTTCACGTCTACCGTGTAGGTAAACACCGGCGCGCTTTTTTTGCGCGCGTCGCAACTGCGCTTGAACACCGTGAAGCCGACCAGACCGGCCGCCGGTATCTCCAGCCGCTTGGCGATGGCGGCGGCCAGCGCTTCGGGCGGATGGTCGAGCGGCAAGCGCAATTCGGATATTCTCAACATCGGTTTTCTCTGGAAATCGGAGCGATCATGACTGAGGTTCCCTCGGTATTTCGTCTGCCATAGGGTAGATTTCATGCTACCAGTTTTTCCTGATGCTGTTTGCTGATCCAACTCTCCAAGAACTGTGTTGGCGACCGGTATCCAAGAGTCGGATGCTGTCGCTTCCGGTTATAAAACACCTCGATGTACCCGAAGCTAGCCGCCTTCATGTCGTCATGCGTGGCATAGCGAATGCCATGTACTCGCTCGTTCTTGAAACTGTTGAACCGGCTCTCCATCGGCGCATTATCCCAGCAGTTCCCTTTGCGGCTCATCCGGCAGATCATGCCGTACGCTTTGAGCTTATCTTGAAAGGCATGGCTGGCGTATTGGCCACCCCGGTCGGGATGATGCATCAATCCCGGTGCCGGCCGCCTGCGGAACCGAGCCATGGTCAGTGCATCCGCCACAATATCCGCCGTCATGCGCGGCTTCAGCGACCAACCCACAACCTCGCGGTTGAACAGATCGAGAACGATGGCCAGATACAGCCGGCCTCCATCGGTCTACGGGCAGGTAATGTCCGGCGCCCAGACATAGTGCTTATCCGTAAATAATAGTATCTACCCAGGTCTCCACTCGGCACGTCTCGTGCTTTTGCTGAGGCATGGACGAACTTCCGGGCTTTAGCCTGCCCAGCGTTGCCGAGAAAGACGCGCTGATTGTTGATCTGTGGCACCTGGTGCGCAAGTTGACGGCCCAGGTGGGGACGCTCGAGACGAAGGTACAGGAACTCGAAGGGCGTCTGGCCCGGAACAGCCGCAATTCTGGCAAGCCGCCGTCTCCGGACGGTCTGGGCAAGCCCGACCCCGAGTCGCTGAGCAAGACAGGAGCGCATCCGGGCGGCGGGCAAAAAGGCCATGCCGGGCACACGCCCAAGAAGGTAGAGGCGCCCAATCGCACCGAAATCCATCGGCCAGCGCCGCACTGCGATGCCTGCGGTGCTTGTCTGGGCGAGACGACAGCGGTCGAAACCCGTCAAGTGTTCGATCTTCCCAAACTGAGCTCCGGGGTCACCGGGCACCGGGTGCTTGCCGGGAATTGTGCCGCCTGCGGCAAGGTTTGCCGGGGCGGGTTTCCGCCCGGTGTCGTTGCGCCGGTGCAGTACGGGCCGGGCGCGCTGGCCGCCGCCGTCCATCCGACCCATCACCACATGATGCCGGTGCAACGCACGGCGGCGCCGACGGGCGATTTCTCCGGTTTGCCGACGAGCGGGGCGACGGTGCGAGGTGCCGGCGAAGAGGCAAAGATTCGCCTTCAACCCACCGTCGAGGCCATCGGCAAGGCGATCCAAACAGCGCCTGTTGCGCGCGCCGACGAGACGGGGATGCGCGTGGCCGGCAAGCTGCACTGGATGCGCGTTTTGGCGACGGAGACGCCGACCCGGGTCGCTTGTCACGCCAAGCGGGGCAAACAGGCGTTCGACGATCTGGCCATGCTCACCGGTTTCCCGGGAACGCTGGTTCACGACGGCTGGAAACCTTGTCGCGATCTGCGCTGCCAACATGGCTCGTGCAATGCCCACCACCTGCGGGAATTGACCTGCGTCCTTGAGGAGTTCGAACAAGCCCGGGCCGGCCGCATGATCGACTTGCTGTCCGCTGCCTGCCACGAGGCCAATACGGTTGCTCACCCTGTGTCGGCGGAACGGATCACCGGCTGGCGATCCCGTTATGAGGAAATCCTCAGCGCGGGCGAAGCGGTCAATCCGCCCGCCGAGAAATCGGGCAAACGCGGTCGCACACGACAGAGCAAGCCGGCCAATCTGCCCTTGCGCCTGCGTACCTATGCCGACGATGCCTGGCGGTTCGCGACCGGCCACAACGCCCCCTTTACCAACAATCTTGCCGAGCAAGCCGTACGTGTGCCGAAGGTCAAACAGAAAATCTCCGGCGGCTTCCGTACCAAAAAAGGTGCCGATAACTTCTGTACCATCCGTCCCTATCTGGCAACCTTGTACAAGCAAGGCGACAATCTCTTTCCCGCCCTCACCTCGACCTTTCAAGGCCAGACTCCGCAACCCCGATTCGCTTGAACTCCAGTATCCGGCGGGAGAGACCTGGGTAGTTACCTTTTATCTTCCAAAAGTAACGTCAACTTTACGTCACCCTTGGCAGACGAAATTTCGGGGGAAAGCTCACGCGCTCCAATCCCCGGAAATTGGTGCAAACTGGCGTCTGATAAAAATACCAATTTAGTGCGAGGAGAAACGATGAATCGCAGGCTTCTGACCGGCGAGCGGCTGGTGGCGGTGTTTCTGGCGGGATTTGTGCTGTTCAACTACCCGCTGCTATCGCTGTTCGACCATCGCGTCGCGGTGTTCGGCATCCCGTTGCTTTACGCCTACGTTTTTGTCGCTTGGGCCGGGCTGATCGCGCTGATGGCGTGGATTATCGAGCGGCGGGCGGAGTAGGGGCGGCGATGCTGAACAGTCCGGCCATCATCGCCGTCGCGCTGGCCTATCTGCTGGTCTTGTTCGCGGTCGCCTACTGGGGCGACAAGCGCGCCGATCAAGGGCGCTCGATCATCGCCAGCCCGACGATCTACGCGCTGTCGATGGGCGTTTATTGCACGACGTGGACGTTCTATGGCAGTGTCGGGCGGGCGGCGGTGTCGGGCATCGGCTTCCTGCCGATCTACCTGGGGCCGACGCTGGTCATGGCGCTCGGCTGGTTTTTGTTGCTCAAGATGATCCGCACGGCCAAGGCGAACCGCATCACGTCGATTGCCGATTTCATCTCCTCACGCTACGGCAAGAGCCATTTGCTCGGCGGGCTGGTGACGGTGATCGCCGTGGTCGGCATCGTTCCCTACATCGCGCTGCAACTGAAGGCGGTGTCGGGCAGCGTCAGCCTGCTCTTCCATTACCCGGAGATCATCATGCCCGGCCGCAGCGCGACGCTGCCGGTGCTGGCCGACATGAGCTTCTACATCGCGCTGATCCTGGCCGCCTTCACCATCGTTTTCGGCACCCGCCATCTCGATGCGACCGAGCGCCACGAGGGGATGGTGGCGGCGATTGCGCTCGAATCGGTGGTCAAGCTGCTCGCCTTTCTCGCGGTCGGCCTGTTTGTGACCTACGGCATTTACGACGGTCTGGGCGACATCTTCCGGCGTGTCGCCGCCGATGAAAACCTGCATCGTCTGACCGCCGCGATCCCGTCCGGGCAAGGCTACACCGGCTGGTTTTCGCTGACGCTGCTGGCCGGCATGGCGGTTCTCTTTTTGCCGCGCCAGTTCCAGATCGCCGTGGTCGAGAACGTCAACGAGGCGCATTTGAAGCGTGCGGCGTGGCTGTTTCCGCTCTATCTGCTGCTCATCAACCTCTTCGTGCTGCCGATTGCGCTGGGCGGGCTGCTGCATTTTTCCGGGCAGCCGGTCGATGCCGACACCTTCGTGTTGACCTTGCCGATGGCCGAGCGGCAAGAGGCGATGGCGTTGCTCGTCTTCATCGGCGGGCTGTCGGCGGCGACCGGCATGGTCATCGTCGAAACCATCGCGCTGTCGACGATGGTCTGCAACGATCTGGCGATGCCGCTGCTGCTGCGCCACAAAAGGCTGGCGCTGGAGGCGTCGAAGGATCTGTCCAGCCTGCTGCTCGGGATTCGCCGTGGCGCGATCCTGCTCATTCTGCTCCTCGGTTACCTCTACTTCCGCCTGGCCGGCGAGGCGTATGCGCTGGTCGCCATCGGCCTCATCAGTTTCTCGGCCGTCGCGCAGTTCGCGCCGGCGCTGATCGGCGGCATGTACTGGCGCAGCGGCACCCGCCAGGGCGCTCTGGCCGGGTTGTCGGGCGGCTTTCTGGTGTGGGCTTATACCTTGCTGCTGCCGTCGTTCGCCAAGTCGGGCTGGCTGTCGGCCGACTTTTTGACGGGCGGGCTGTTCGGGATCGAGCTGCTGCGGCCGCAACAACTGTTCGGCCTGACCGGGCTGGACGAGATTTCGCACTGCCTGTTCTGGAGTTTTGTCGCCAACGTCGGCGCTTACGTCGGGGTTTCCCTGCTGCGCCCGCCGTCGGCGGCAGAAGCGAGCCAGGCGACGCTGTTTGTCGACGCGCTCAAACACGCGCGCCCGGTCGGCGCGGCGCTGTGGCGCGGCAGCGCCGAGGTCAGCGATCTGCTGGCGCTGGCCGGCCGTTTCCTCGGCCCGCAGCGCGCGGAGGCGGCTTTCGCGGCTTACGCGCGGGGTCGCGGCGGAGGGGGCGCGCCGGATGCGAGGCCGTTCAAGGCGCTGGAGGCCGACGCCGAGCTGGTGCAGTTTGCCGAGTCGCTGCTCGCCGGCGCAATCGGCAGCGCGTCGGCGCGCGCGATGGTCGCTTCGGTCGCCAAGGAGGAACCGCTGAGTCTTTCCGAGGTGATGAACATCCTCGACGAAGCGTCGCAGTTGCGCAGCTACAGCCGCGAGCTGGAACGCAAGTCGGCCGAACTGACGGCCGCGACACGCGAGCTGAAAGAAGCCAACGAGCGCTTGCAGGAGCTCGACCGCGTCAAAGACGACATCATGTCGTCGGTGACGCACGAACTGCGCACGCCGCTCACCTCGATCCGCGCCTTTGCCGAGCTGCTGCACGACGATCCCCGGATGCGCCTGGCCGACCGCGAACGCTTTTTGGGCGTGATCGTCAGCGAGGCCGAACGCCTGACCCGGCTCATCAACCAGACGCTCGATCTGGCCAAGATCGAATCGGGCAAAGCCGACTGGAACGGCGCCGAACTCGATCTGAAAGAAGTCGTCGAACAGTCGGTGGCGGCGACCAGCCAGCTTTTCAACGAAAAGGGCGCGCGCATCGAGCTTGACCTGCCGGACGGCTTGCCCCCGATCCGCGCCGACCGCGACCGCCTGATCCAGGTGATGTTGAATCTGCTGTCAAATGCGGTAAAGTTTCTGGCTCCGGGCAAGGGTTGCGTCAGGGTCAGCTTGCGCCGGCGCGATGGTGGGCTGGAAGTCGCTGTCGCCGACAACGGGCCGGGCATTCGTCGGGAAGATCAAGAGACGATATTCGAGAAATTTCGCCAGGTTGGCGATACGATGACCGAAAAGCCGGCAGGCACCGGCCTGGGGTTGCCGATCAGCCGCCGCATCGTCGAGCATTTCGGCGGTCGTTTGTGGGTGGAGAGCGATTGGGCGAAAGGTGCGGGAGTGGGTGCAACGTTTCGCTTCGTGTTGCCGCTGGCACAGTAGCCGCGAGCCGGTAGGTTGTGCCGTCAGGCACAACAGCGGCGGGCGTTGTGCCTGGCGGCACAACCTACAAGAATCTACAAAACCGGAATAGAGGGTGACAGAGAGTTTATGGCAAAAAAAGTGTTGATCGCCGACGACGAACAAAACATCGTCATTTCCATCGAATTTCTGCTACGCCGCGAGGGCTTTGAAGTGGTGGTCGCCAGCGACGGCGAGGCGGCGCTGGTCAAGGCGCGGGAAGAGAAACCCGATCTCGTCCTGCTCGACGTGATGATGCCGAAAATGAATGGTTTCGATGTCTGCCAGGCACTGCGCGCCGACCCGGAGCTGGCCGGTATGCGCGTGCTGATGCTCACCGCCAAGGGGCGCGAAACCGAGGTCAGCAAGGGGCTGGGGCTGGGCGCCGACGCTTACATGACCAAGCCTTTTTCGACCAAGGAACTGGTCGCCCAGGTACGCGCGTTGCTGGGAGCGTAAATGAACGTTCCCCGCAAGCTGGCTCTGGCTGCGTCGGCAGTTTTCCTGTTTCTTTTCGTATTAGTGGCGGCCATCCATTTCCTGCTGCTGGCCGATGTCGGGAGCGGCGAAGGCGCGATGAGCGCGGCCGACCGCAACGCGGCGATCGCCATGGTCGTGCTGGCGGCCGGCGGGCTGGTCTGGCTGGTCTTGCAGCAGGCGCACGAACGCTACGTTCGCGCTGCGTTGCGCATGGCCGAGGAGCTGGACGTGGTCGAGGCCGACAGTGCGCTGCGCGTCGGCGAGGCGGGCGCCGCCGAGCTGGTCGCGCTCGCGCGCAGCATCAACCGGCTGGCGGCGGCGCGCGAAGCGCTGGAGCACGATGTCGCCGGCCAGGTGCGCGCGGCGCGCGTCTCGCTGGAAGAGGAGCGCAGCCGTCTGGCCGCGCTGATGGCCGATCTCAACCAGAGCGTCGTCGTCTGCAACCTGGACGGCCGCGTCCTGCTTTACAACCAGCGCGCGAGGGACGAACTGAGCGGGCACGGCGAGATGGCAGGCGATCTGCTCGGGCTGGGCCGCTCGATTTACACGGTGTTCGACCGCAGCCTGATCGCGCATGCGCTCGAACGGTTGCAACAGGCGCGCGAGGAAAAATCGGACTTGACGGCGGCGCAGTTTGTCACCGCGACGCGCAGCGGGCGCTTGCTGCGCGCGCACATGTCGCCAGTGTTGTCCGGTGAGGGCGCAGGCGCAACGCTCACCGGGTTCGTGCTGACGCTTGACGACATTACCGCCGACAACGAGCGCAACGCCCGGCGCGATGAGATCATCCAGTCATTGACCGAGGGCGGGCGCGGACCGCTCGGCAACATCCGCGCCGCCGCCGAGATGTTGGCGGATTTCGCCGACATGCCGCCCGAGCAGCACGAGCGTTTCCTGACGGTGATCCGCGACGAGGCGCGCAAACTGTCGGAGCACCTGGAGACGGCGGCGCACGCTTTCACCGACGATTTGCGCGCGCGCTGGCCGCTCGAAGAGATGCATGGCAGCGAGCTGCTGGTCGCTGCCGCGCGCCGCATCGCAGACCGCTGCGGCATCGCAGCCAAGGTCGACAGCGACGATGAAAGCATCTGGCTACGCATCGACAGTTTCGGCCTGTTGCAGGCGCTAAGTTATCTGGCCGGGCGCCTGCACGACGAGTATGAAGGCGAGATCCGCGAAGTGCGCCTCGCCCTGTCGCTTTCACAGTCACGCGGCGAGCGTCTGGCGCAACTGGATCTGATCTGGCTGGGCGGTTCGATGAACAACGAAACCGCGATGAGCTGGGAAGTCGATTCGATGAACGCCAGCGGCGGGGCGACGCCGCTCAGTGTGCGCGAGGTGGTCGGCCGCTGCAACGGCGAAATATGGTTTCAGCGCGACCGAGCGTCGCACCGTGCTTTCTTCCGCATCTCGCTGCCTGTCACCGATGCGCCGAAGAAACTGGCTGGCGACGGGCGCAAAGCGGCGCCGGGCAGCCGGCCGGAGTTCTACGATTTCGACCTCTTCCGCTGGTCGGCGGCCAGCCGCGCGCTGGACGACCGTTCGCTGTTTGAACTCGCCTACACGGTGTTCGATACCGAAACCACGGGTCTGGAGCCGTCGGCCGGCGACGAGATCATCCAGATCGGCGCGACGCGCATCGTCAACCGCCGCTTGCTGAGTCACGAGTACATCGATCAACTGGTCGACCCGCAGCGCGGCATGGCCGAAGAATCGATCCGTATTCACGGCATCACGCCCGACCTGCTCGTCGGGCAGCCGACGATAGAGGTCGCGCTGCCGGTTTTCCACGCGTTTTGCGCCGACAGCGTGCTGGTCGCGCACAACGCGGCGTTCGACATGCGCTTCTTGCAACTCAAGGAAGAGCGGCTAGGGCTGCGTTTCGACCAGCCGGTGCTCGACACGCTGCTGCTCTCGGCTGTTTTGCATCCCAACCAGGAATCGCACCGCCTGGAAGCGATCGCCGAACGCCTCGGCATCTCGGTGATCGGGCGCCACACGGCGCTCGGCGACGCGATGGTGACCGGCGAGGTGTTCCTGAAAATGCTGCCCCTGCTGGCCGCGATGGGCATCAAGACGTTGCGCCAGGCACGCGAGGCGAGCGAGAAGACCTACTATGCCCGGATCAAGTACTGAAGCGGATCGTTCGCCGCGCCCGCCCTCGTTCTCGCCCTACGCTTCGCTGCGCCGGCTGGCGCACCATGCGCCGCTAGTCGTGGCGCCTTCCGCCAGCGTGCGGGAGGTGCTGCGGGCGCTCGACGAGCGGCGGGCCGATGCGGCGGTAGTGGTCGACGCCGGCACTCGTCTACCGCTCGGCATCGTCACGCTGCGCGACGTGCTGCGCCGCATCGCCATCGACGGCGGTGACCCCGATACGCCGGTCGCGGCGGCGATGACCGGCGGCTTGATAACGCTGCCGGCCGATAGCACGGCGCATCAGGCCAGCGTCGTCATGGTTCGCCGCAGCGTCGGGCACCTGGTGCTCACCGAGGCCGACGGCAGTTTCTGCAACACGATCTCGCAGGCCGACCTCTACGCGCTGCCGGGTGCGGCCGGCAGCGACCTGGTGCCGGCGCTTCTCGCGGCGCGCGATGTCGCTGCGCTGGCAAACGTAGCCAAAGAGATTCGCGCTTTCGCCAACGCGCTGCTGGCCGAGCGCGTCGGCCCGGAAGCCATCGTCCAGCGCATTTCGGCGCTCAACGACCTGCTCGCGCTGCAAGTCATCGAACTGACGGCCGGCCGCTTCGATTTGCCCTACGTTCCCTGGTGCTGGCTGGTGTTCGGTTCGGAAGGGCGGCTGGAACAAACGCTGGCCACCGATCAGGATAACGGCCTGGTTTTTGCGGCCGCTTCTCCTGAGGAAGCGGCGAGTCTGCGCGCGCGCTTCCTGCCGTTTGCGCGCGCCGTCAACGAAGCGCTCGACGCCTGCGGCTTCACCCTCTGCAAGGGCAACATCATGGCCGGCAACCCGGCCTGCTGTCTGTCGCTCGCCGAATGGAAGTCGGCGTTTTCGGGGTGGCTCGCCGAAGCGCAGCCGGAAGCCGTGCTCAACTCGACGATCTTCTTCGACTTTCGCCCGCTCTACGGGCAGGACGCGCTCGCCGTCGAACTACGCGATTGGCTGCTCGTCAGCGCGCCGACGCATGCGATTTTCCTGCGCGCGCTGGTCGACAGCACGCTGGGCTGGGATTCGCCGCTCAACTGGTGGAACGGCTTTCGTTACGACAACAACCGCGATCACGCGCACAGCATCGACCTGAAGAAACACGGCGCCCGCCCCTTCGTCGACGCCGCGCGCATCTACGCGCTGGCGCACGGCGTTCCCGACACCCATACCGTCGAGCGCCTGCGCGGCGCCGCGGCGCGCATCGGCATGCCGGGTCACGAGCTCGCCGCGCTCATCGACGCCTACCACCACATCCAGCGTCTGCGCCTCGAACATCAGGCCGCCAACCCTGCCGCCGACCCCAACCGTATCGACCCCGACCGCTTGCACGCCCTCGACCGACACATCCTGAAAGAGTCGCTGAAGCAGGCGCGCAAGCTGCAACAACGGTTGGAGCGGGACTATGTGGCGGTTTAGCGGAGTTGGATTCGAGGCGGCGGGCCGGGATCAACCCAACGGCGTTCGTGAATGATGCGATCGGTCGCTATCTCATCGGATGGCGAACGATTGTTTTCCATTTCTTCGGGTCTGCTCGCCGGATATCGCTCAAGTAAATTTCGTGGTGCTTTCCGGTACGCTTGCCTCGCCGGCCGATGAATTCATGCAGGCGCGCAATCGTTGGCCCTTCTTCGGAGAAGGGGCCGATGTGCAGTACCTGGGCGCAAAGACCTTCCGAAAAATTCTCCAGGCGGAGCTTATCGACACCGGGCAGTTTCTTCTTCCTCACAACTTCGGTAATGGCGGCTGCGATGGTTTCATCTGCGACAAAGGCAGGTTGCAGGATCATCAACGTCCACTTCCATTTTTCTTTGTCATTGGCGGCGAAAGTGGTCATGTCGTCCGCCCACCACAACCCTTCGAGGGGCATGACGGCATAGTCAAGTTCTTGCGGCCCTTTCTTGACCATGAATTTGGCCGTGTAGGACACGGAAAACAAGGCCTCTACGGCCTGTGCAAACGCTTCCGACGTGTTGGGATCGCCTTCGCCGTCGACCATGAGGAATTTGAATGCAGGCACTTCCACCTGCACAACCTCCTTGGCGGACGGCCGGTACAGGTGCTTCAGGTCATTTTTGAGGTCGGTTTTCTGCATGGGATGTCCTCGCGAAGACGGGCGATCGGGCCGGCCTGCGCGGTTGTTTCATCGATTGCCGTTACCGCGCTCGACGATAGCCGCGATGACCAGCGCCTCGGCGATAGCTATGGCCGCCCAAAAAGTCAGCTCCAGGGCGATTAGCGGCAGCGGTTCGCCGAACTGGTTGAAGGGGGTGAAGAATTCCCAGAACATGAATATCATAAAAAACAGCAGGCCGGCAAACCGTAGCCCTCTCGGAAACACCCCCCGTGGCCACGCAACCGACAGCCACCGATAGATGAAGGCGTGCCCGATGCCGAAAAGTACCAGCCCGCCGATGATGGGAGCCGGATTGGCGACCACCAAAGGAAGAGGCTCCAGTGTCGTCCAGACCGCCACGAGCTTTTGGCTCTGAATCGACGCGGTCAGGAGAATCCCGTCGCCATTCCAGCCAAAGCCGAGCGCCCGAAAGGTCAAAAGCATGACCAGGTTCATCGCCATCCCGCCGGCGATTCCCGCAAACAGGGTTCTCAACATGTGCATTGCCTTTCAAGTAAGTGATTGATGTTACGCAGCCGCCCGAAGCAACTGAAGTTCGGCATAAGCGGTTCTTGATGCGTTGATGAGTAGTTTCCGGCAAAGCGCGAAGGGGTTGAGCTTGTTGGCGATGCTCGGGCATCCGGGCTTGAAGGCGGCGCAAATGGCCGTGAAGACGTGGTTGCTCCGGGTTCGTACGGTTCGTGTGGGGGGCTTGGCCAGGTTGGCGTCGGGCTTCAAGGATTCGTGCCCCCCCACTTGCCACCGTTTTTTGTAGGCCGTGGTAACGGCGCCATCGCCGCAAGTTGTGCCGCTGCGAACCAGATGCGATATCCCGGCGCTGCCGCCCCCGCTTTTAAAGGCCTGGCGGATGACGAGGACTTCTCTCGCATAGCCCTTGAGATAGCCCCGCACCGGGGTGCGCCCCGGAAAATCCAGCTCGCCTACCCGGATAAAACGCTGCTTCTTCCCGCCCTCTT
>JACQYA010000065.1 GCA_016208425.1 Betaproteobacteria bacterium | reverse complement strand
TTGAAACGGCGGGAAGAACGGCTGTCGCCATTTTTCCCGCAGGAACCTGAACCCGACTCCATTCCGACGAATTACATCTGGGCGCGCACCGTCCGCTGCCCGCACTGCGAAGGTATCGTCCCGCTCTCGCCCAATTGGCGCTTGGCACCCGACGGCACGGGTGTACGCCTCGCCCCGCAAAGAGGCAGCGGCCCCGGCGACAGCAGACGGCGTGTTCAGTTTGCCATCGTTGATACGCTCAAGGATCAGTCGCCCGGCACGGTCAGCGGCGGCGATGCGACCTGCTGTTTCGACGATTGCGGCCGCCTGATCGACGGCGACCACATCAAGGCCGAAGCGCAGGCGGGACGCATGGGCGACCAGCTTTATACAGTGGTTTACAAGAAGCGGACGATTACCGGCACCACCAAGGCCGGCAAAGCCAAGGAAAAATGGATACGCGGCTATCGCGCGCCACGGCCGGAAGACGAGATTTCTCAGGTGCTGGCCGAGACATTGGCGGAAAAGCTCCCCGAGTGGGAGGCGCTGAATATGGTGCCGAGCGAGCGCGTACCGGAGGACATCAACGATGATCGCCCGATCCAGTATGGGATGCCGCTGTGGCGCGACCTCTTTTCGCCAAGGCAGCTGCTCGGTCACTGCACGGCCGTCGAAATTTTCCGCCTGTTGATCGAAGAAGATAAGGTTGCCGGTCGATGGAGCGAGACAGTCGCAGCGGCCTTCTGCTACCTCTCTTTCTCCCTCGACAAGCTGCGCGACTACAACTCGCGCATGTCGCGCTGGCACGTCAATCGTGAAGTGATGGTCAATACCTTCGACCGCCACGACTTTGCCTTCAAATGGTCTTACGCCGAAATGGCCCCGCTCATCGTCGGTCTCGGTTACGACTGGGCCATCGAGCAGACCGCCAAGTGCATCGGCGAACTCGTCGCCCTCGTTCGCCCGGATGCGCAAGCCACGGCCAGCGGCCAGCCCAGTTTCGATTTCACCGGCGAGGCCAAGCCCTTCGTGCCGCCCCCGGTGACGCTGACCTGCAAGTCCGGCGACAGCCTAGACCACATCGCCGATGCGACCATCGATTGCGTCGTGATGGACCCGCCGTACTACGACAACGTGATGTACGCCGAGCTGTCGGATTTCTTCTACGTCTGGCTTAAGCGCACGGCGGGCTACGTCTATCCCGAACTCTTCCGCCGCGCGCTGACCGACAAGGAAAACGAGGCGGTGGCCAATCCCGCCAAATTCAAAGGTGAAAAGGGAGCAAAGGCGCTGGCTGGCCGCGACTACCAGCAGCGCATGGCGGCCATTTTTTCGGAGATGCGCCGCGTGCTGAAGGCGGACGGCATCATGACGCTGATGTTCACGCACAAGGCCACCGGTGCCTGGGACGCGCTGACCAAGGGCCTGATGGAAGCCGGCTTCATCATTACCGCTTCGTGGCCGATCAATACCGAGGCCGAAGGCAGCCTGCACATCAAGGATAAGTCGGCGGCCAACTCGACCGTCTTTCTCGTCTGCCGGCCGCGCCCGGCGCAGGACGACGAAGTGCGTTACTGGGAAGACATCGAGCCGACCGTGCGCCAGGCGGTGCGCGAGCGCATTGCGCACTTCCAGGCCGGCGGTATTCGCGGCGTCGATCTCTACCTCTCGTGCTTCGGCCCGGCGCTCGAAGCCTTCTCGCAGCACTGGCCCTTGAAGCGTGGCACGCCCCGCCAGGATGTAGCGCAGGTGCGGCGCAAGAAGCGGCAAAGCGAGCTGTTCGAGGAGGAATACGACCCCTACGCGGTGACGCCGGAAGACGCGCTCGACGTGGCGCGCCGCGAGGTGAAGGACTGGCGCTTGCATCAGCTGACGCACGTGCAACGCAATGTCGAGCTGGACAATCTGACCAGTTGGTTCGTGCTCGCCTGGGATGCTTTTCAGGCGCCAATCTTCCCCTACGACGAAGCCAACCGGCTGGCCAAGGTCTGCGGCGTCGATCTGGACCGCGAGGTGGTCGGCAAGCTGGCCGAAAAGAAGGCTTCCGACCTCGTGCTGTGGGACAGCGTGACGCGCGCTGCCAAGGGCTCGCTGGGCCTGCCCGACGGCCGCGAGTCGATGATGGACGCCCTGCACCAGCTCGCCAAAGCCGCCCGCGCGAATTCGCTGGAATCGGCCAACGAGTTGCTGGCGAAATATCAGTTGGCGATCGAACCGACCTTCCTCGTCGCGCTGGAGGCGGTGCTCGAAGTGCTGCCGGTCGGCAAGAAGTGGAGCGGTTTCGACCTGCCCGACGCCGCGCAAGGCGCCGGCGCCGATTTTGACGCGCTGGAGAATCTGCGCCGGTTGGCGCTGTCCGAAGCCGTGGCCGAACCGGAGCAGTTGAAGATGTGGCTGGATGTTTAGTGTCGGTCGATACGAAACGGCAACAAACCCTGTCATTCCGGCTTCCGCCGGAATGACAGGAACTGAAACGTTATGCGGCGAACATTGATGCCACAACCATGAGCCTACTCACCGATTTCCCGTGGCAGATCAAATACGACCCTGACGAAGGTTCGCTGATCGCGCAGTTCTACCTGCGCGCTTTGAGCTGGGCGCAACGCTATGACCGCACCACCGGCTATTTCACGGCCACGGCACTGGCCATCGCGGCGCGCGGCATCGAGGGACTGGTGCTCAACGCCGGCCGGTTGCGCATGGTGGTCGGCTGCACGCTGGGCGCGGCCGAGGTCGAAGCCATTGAAAAAGGCCAGTCGCTGCGCGATACGGTCGAGGCGAA
>JACQYA010000136.1 GCA_016208425.1 Betaproteobacteria bacterium | reverse complement strand
CCGGTCATCCCCGCAACAATCGAGCCGATATAGAGCATGCCGCCCATCACCACGCCCATCTGTACGAAGTCGAGTATGGCCACCGAGAGCATGCCGCCAAAGGTGGTGTAGGTGAGGACGATGGCCGCGCCGAGGATCATGCCCGCTGTCTGCGACACGAAGCCGTCGGTGACGACGTTGAAAACCAGCCCGAGCGCCTTGATCTGCGCCGAAACCCAGCCCAGGTACGAGGCCACGATGCACAGCGTGGTCAGCACCTCGACCGTGCGGTTGTAGCGCATGCGAAAGAAGTCGCCGAGCGTGAGGATGTTGAGCTTGTAGAGCATCGATCCGTAAAAGAGTCCGGCGATCACCAGGCACAGGCTGGCGCCAAACGGGTCGGCCACGACGCCGCGCAGCCCGTCCTTGACGAATGTGGCGGAGACGCCGAACACCGCCTCGGCGCCAAACCAGGTGGCGAAGACGGTTGCCGTGACGACCGGCAGAGGCAAGCGGCGGCCGGCAACGGCAAAATCCTTGGCATTGTGCACGCGGGTGGCGGCATAAAGACCGACGCCAATCGAGACGAGAAGGTAGGTGACGACGAACCAGATGAGCATGGCGAGCTTGTGGAACGGTGTTGGTGGAAGGTTTCTGCCGGTAGTGCGAAGGCTAGCACAGGCGCGCGACCCGGCGCCATAACCGCGCTTTCCGATCAGGCTCGGGGGGCTGTGCTGGCGTTCAGTTGCCGGGAATTCGGAGGAACGCGCGGCGGGAAACGTCTGGCCGTTCCGGTTTGGGCGCCGGCTCGGCGGGCGGCGATGTAAACATCACCCTGAGTGCCTCTTCGGCGGCGGCGCGTGCGCCTTCCTGCGAGTTGAACTGGCTGGGCGGCGCGAAGAGCGGGCAATATTGGTGGGCGGGAATCTCGGCGGAAGCGTCGTTGTCGGCGATGAATTCGAGTTCGCCCAGCGGAAAGGCGATCTTGCAGCGGTCGCCGGCAGGGAGGTCGGACCACAGCTCGCCCCCTCCGGGAACGACGAAGAGGTTGATAAACCACGGCGTGATGACGGCGCCCACCCAGTCGCCCCGCCAGCGTCGGAAGCCAAGCGCCTCGACCGAGAGGGCGGCATTGACGAAGGGCAGGTCGTGCATGCTGGTTTCCCCGATGCGGCGATACATGTGTTCAAGTCGGAGGGTCGGGTCGTCGGCGCTTGGGGGAGCCGGCGACGGTTGTGGCGCCTGGAAAGCCCTTTTGCGGAAGGGCTTGGGCGCAGGCTTCTCAAGCGTCTGGCTCATTGCGGTTCGGTGTAATCGGGCCGCAAATCGGCGAAGTGCTGCGCCGGGTCATAGTCGTCGGCGAGCGACGCGGATAGCGCGGCGAGGGCATCCTCGATCAACGCACGTTGCTCGTCCTCGATCGCTTCCTTGGCCAGGCCGAGCGAAGCGAGAATCCACGTGCCGACCGGTTGCGGGCCGATCAACATCATGTTGACCCGCTCGCGCCGAACGCGCCGCTCGTCGCCCTCCCTTAGCTCGCGTTCGACAATCGCCAGATCGCCGTTTTCGTCCACCCAGGCGACCACCTGCATCGGGATCGACAGGCACATCAGGTGGCTCCGGCGGCAATAGATGGGGCAGTCAGCCCGAGCAAGGCAAGCTCGTCGACCACCATGCGCATCAGTTCCGGCATCTTTTCCTCGACTTCGGGCGTCAGTTCCATGCCGAGCGCCAGCGAAACCGGCTGAACGCCGAGAATCGCGGTGGTTTTTGGCGCCTTGCCGACCAGTTCGAGCGTCGCCAGCACGTCGGAGAGGCCAATCTGGTGGGGCGACAGCTTGGTTTTGAAGAATACGGGAACGGCGTCGCCGACCAGGCGGATGAGCGTCCCCGGCGCCTCGCCGCCACGAATCGCGTCGACCATGACGAGCGCGTCGAGATCTTCCAGGTCTTCGAGCATTTCCATGCCACAGGTGCCGCCGTCGATGACGGAGACTTCCGGTGGCAGGTGGTACGCCAGCGGCAGGCGCTCGATCACGCGCACGCCGATGCCTTCGTCGCTCAACAGAATATTGCCGGCGCCCAGCACGACTACACGCATTGTTTTCCCCGGTGCAAACGAAAAGAAGGCGCAAAGATAACATCCTTGCGCCTCCCGTAGAGGAAGGGCTCGCGCGGAGTCAAGCCGCTTTCACTTTGACCACTTCGGTGTTTTCAACGTCCACGATATGCACCGCGCAGGCCAGGCAGGGGTCAAAGGAATGCACCGTGCGCAGGACTTCGAGCGGCTGATCGGGCACCGCCACCGGCGTATCCAGCAGGCAGGCTTCGTAGGCGCCGGGTTCGTCCTTCTCGTTGCGCGGCGCTGCGTTCCAGGTGGTCGGCACGACGCACTGGTAGTTCTTGATTTTGCCGTCGCCGATCACCACCCAATGCGACAGCACGCCGCGCGGAGCCTCGTGGAAGCCGACGCCCGAGATCTCGCCCTTCGGAAACACCGGCTTGTTGAAGGTTTTCAGATCGCCCTTGGCCATGTTGGCGAGCAGCAGATCCCACTGTTTGCCCAGTTCGTCGACCTGCACCGCGCAGGACACGGCGCGCGCGGCGTGGCGCCCTATCGTCGAGTGCAGCGCGCCCAGACCGACTTTGGTCTTGGCGACAGCAGACACTAGATCCAGCGCCTTGGTCGCGTAAGCGATTGTCGGCTCGTGTTTGGCGGCGACCATCGCCAGCACGCGCGGCAAGGGGCCGACTTGCATCGGCTTGCCGTAGAAGGTGGGCGCCTTCAACCACGAATACTTGGCGTTCTCCTGGAAATCGGTGTACTGCGGCCTGGTCTCGCCCTTGTAGGGATGCAATGGCCCTTTGCCGCCTTCGTACCACGAGTGCTTGACCGATTCGGTCACACCGTCCCTGAAATACTGGTCGTTGAACGACGTGATCGCCTTGAAGGTGGCGAGGTCGCCGCCGGCGATGTGGCCGCCAGGCAGCGCGAACTGGGTGCCCTTGCCGTCAAGCGGGATGTCCGGCACCGAAAGGTAATCGACGATACCGCGGCCGATGGTCGTCCAGTCCGGGTAAAAACCGCCGACCACGGCGACGTCGACCAGATAGACGTTCTTCACGAAGTCGTTGAGTTTGTCGATCCATTCCTTGACTGCCAGCAACCGTTCGACCGTCAGCACCGATTGCGAGTCCACCGCCAGTGCGTTGGCGACACCGCCAACCGCGACGTTTTGAATGTGCGGAGTCTTGGAGCCGAGCACCGCAACGATCTTGTTGGCGTAACGCTGCACTTCCAGCGCTTGCAGATAATGTGCAGTGGCGATCAGGTTCACTTCCGGCGGCAGCTTCATCGCCGGGTGACCCCAGTAGCCGTTGGTGAAAATGCCGAGCTGGCCGGTGCCGACAAAACCGCTCAAACGCTCCTTGACCTTGGTGAACTCCGCCTTGCTGTTGCCGCTCCAGGTCGAGAGGCTTTCGGCAAGATGCGCCGCCTTGCCCGGATCGGCTTTCAGCGCGCTGGTGACGTCCACCCAGTCGAGCGCTGACAGGTGGTAGAAGTGCACGATATGGTCGTGGATGGCGTGCGCCAGAATGATGAGATTGCGGATGTACTGGGCGTTGAGCGGTATCTCTAACTGTAGCGCGTTTTCCACGGCGCGCACCGAGGCAAGGGCGTGCACCGTCGTGCACACCCCGCAGATACGCTGGGTGATCGCCCAAGCGTCGCGCGGGTCGCGGCCGATGAGGATGTTTTCGACGCCGCGCCACATCTGGCCGGAGGCCCAGGCTTTCTTGACCTTGCCCTCGTCGACTTCGACGTCGACGCGCAGATGGCCTTCGATTCGGGTGACCGGATCAATCGTGACTCGTTTGGACATTTTCTTATCTCCTGGAAACCTGGGTTGGCGGCTTGCGCTGGCTTGTCGTCAGGCGTGCGCTTTTATGTACGCCTCTTCGCGCGGCAAAACCGGGAAGGTGCGGGTGATGACGATGTAGCCCAGCACCTCGATGGAAAACATGCCTATCGTCACCAACAGTTCCGGCGCCGACGGGAAGTAGTTCCAGCCCGGCCCCGTGTCGTAGCCGATCAGGAAGCCGTTGAGGCGCAGGAATACGCCCCCGAACATGATCGCTACGCCGGCCAGGAAAAGCTTGGCCGGGTTGCGTCGCGCAGCCGCGTTGCCGATCAGCAGGAAGGGGGCTGCGAAGCAGAAATTTTCCACCCAGAAGGAGAGTGCGACGAAGGTCGGCTTGAACGCCTCGCCCAGTGCGCCGCGCACCAGCAGGTCTCCGAAACGGACGACCAGATAGGCGGCGAGCACCCCGAGCATGACCTTGGCCATCGGGTCGAGCAGATGCGTCTCGATCTTCCGCCGGTAGCCCGACGCGGCAACGCAGGACTCGAAAAGCACGACGCCGTAACCCATGCTGATCGCCGTCAGCAGGTAAATCAGCGGCAGCATCTGCGTCTGCCACAGCGGATTGACCTGCGTGCCCATCACGACCAGCAGCGTGCCGATGGAAGACTGGTGCATCATCGGCAGCAAGGTGCCGAGTGCGACGACGACGAACAGCGCCTTGTCGAGCTTCTTCCTGATGTCGTGCAGGCCGAATTTTTCGAGGAAGACGGGCGCAAACTCGATCCACATCACGGCGACGTAAGCCGTGATGCAGACCGCCACCTCGAACATCACCGAGTTGATGTTGGCGTAGCCCGGCCAGTAGATGTGCCAGAAATTGACGTAGCGGCCGAGGTCGATGATGACGCTGATACCGGCCAGCGTGTAGCCGAACAGGCTGGCCAGCAAGGCCGGGCGAACCAGCGGGTGGTATTCGCCCCGGTTGAAGATATAGACCAGCATCGCGACCGAGAAACCGCCGCAGGCGAAGGCCGAACCGATCACCACGTCGACGACGATCCAGATCCCGAAGGGGTAGCCGTCGTTCAGATGGGTCACCGCGCCCAGCCCGAAAATGAATCGCGCCAAGAGAACGGCGGCCATGATCGCGATCAGGACGCCGGCGACGAGGGTCGCATTGTTCAGCAGCCTGCCGCCGACCGGTGCTGCAAGGTGTTGGCTGTGTGCCATGTTATTTTTCCCCTTCCTTCGAGCCGCCGTCACCGTTGCTGTCTCCGCCCCGATGCACGTTGCGCCTGGCGGCCCAGGTCAAAGCGCCGAGCACGACAACGGGCATCGCCAGCCCGCCGTAAAGCGTATGCTGAAGCGTCTCCGAGTGTGCCGCCGCCGCCTCGGGCGGCAGGTAGGGCATACCGACCTTCTCGAAATCGACCGCCGACAGCTTGAGCACCTGCGTGCCGCCGTACTCGGTGTCGCCATAAACGTGCTGCTTGTAGGTGCCGGCGTAGGCCTCGTAGCTCTGGTCCGGCCCGCCGCTCAGGTTGCCGCGCGGGAAGCGGGCGATGCTGCCGGGCTTGAGCGCCAGACGGCGTTTGGCTTCGGCGAGAAGATCGGCGGTTTTCCCGTACAGCGTCGCGCCGGTCGGGCAAACTTCGGCGCAGGCCGAGTAATGGCCGTCCTTGGTGCGATGCCGGCACAGCTCGCACTTGCCGATCTTGCCGTAGGCCGAGTCGTACTGGTATTTCGGGATGCCGAAGGGGCAGGCGGCGACGCAATACCGGCAGCCGATGCACGCTTCGGGGTTGTATTCGACGATGCCCGTCGCCGCGTCCTTGGTCATTGCCGACACCGGGCAGGCGGAGACGCACGAAGGGTCGGCACAATGCATGCACGAAGTTTTCATGAAGGCGTAGCCGTTGGTTTCGGCGTCCTTCGTTTCCATCGTGCCGTGGCGGTACATCTTGATGAGATTGTAGGTGCGGGCGCTGGTGTCGAGCGGCGTATCCCACAACGGGTCGACGGTCGAAAATTCGGCCGGGTTTTCGTTGGCCTGTTTGCAAGCGGCGACGCACGCCTTGCAGCCGACGCAGAGCGTCGCGTCGAAAAGCAGGCCGAGCGCTTCCGGCGGCCGCTGCCGGGTTTCGCGTGCCGCGACAGGGGGCGCCACGGCGCTTGCGGCGGCAACCCCGCCGGCCGCGACGCAGCCCTTCAGGAAGTTGCGGCGCGGGTTTTCGTCGGCGCGCATGCTACACCCCAGCTTTCTCGCCGGATGTCGTGGCCGGTGCCGGGTTCTTTCCGGTCTGCTCCAGCCGTTCCAGCTCCTCGGCCCTGTGCGACAGGCCGAGATTGCGGGCGACTATCGTCCCCGCGCCCGCCGCCAGACCGGCAACTGCGGCCAGCACCGCCGCCGCGCCCAGCGTCGCGCCGGTGCCTTTTTCCTCGACGATGCGCGGGTAGCCGAGCGGCGGCTCGATGTTCTTCATCTTGGCGACCATGTGGATCGGCTTGGCAAAGCCGACACCTTGCTCGGTACAGCCGATGCAGGGATGGCCGCAACCGACCGGCCAAGTGCCGCCGCCGGCGTCGCCAAACAGAATGGTCGGGCAGTTGGCGTAGGTTTCCGGCCCTTTGCAGCCGAGTTTGTATAGGCAGTAGCCTTTGCGGTGCCCTTCGTCGCCGAACTCCATCGCAAAACGGCCGGCATCGAAGTGCGCGCGGCGCTCGCAGTTCTCGTGAACCAGGCGCGAATAGGCGAATTTCGGCCTGCCCAGGTGGTCGACCGCAGGCAGTGCGCCGAAAGTCAGGAAATGCACGACCGCAGACAGGAAGTTATACGGATTGGGCGGGCAGCCGGGGATGGTGACGACCGGCTTGCCGAGCACCGGGGCGACGCCGGAAGCGCCGGTCGGGTTGGGGTCGGTCGACGGCATGCCGCCCCAGCTCGCGCACGAACCGATGGCGATCACCGCCGCCGCGTCGGCCGCGCATTCCTTGGTCAGCTCGATGGCCGTTTTGCCGCCGACCTTGCAGTAGATGCCGCCGTCGCGCGTCGGGATGGCGCCTTCGACGACCAGCACGTATTTGCCTTTGTTTTCCGCCATCGCCTTCTTGCGGGCGTCTTCGGCCTGATGGCCGGCGGCGGCGAACAGCGTCTCGTGATAATCGAGCGAGATCACGTCGAGAATCAGCTTTTCCAGCGTCGGATGCTCTGCCCGCAACAGCGATTCGGTACACCCCGTGCATTCCTGGAAGTGCAGCCAGATCACCGACGGCCGCTTTTTGGCGGCGACCGCCGTGGCCATCGCCGCTTCCGCCCCCTGCGGCAAGCCCAGCGTCGCCGACATGGTCGCGCAGAATTGCAGGAACTCGCGCCGCGACATACCCAGCCGCTTGCTCGCGGCGGCGATGTTGTCGTCGTCCTCCAGCTTCAACAAACTGGTATTGGCCATTCTTGTTGCCCCCTCTCTGGTCACCAGACGGTGACGGTTTACGCCGTTACGCCCCGAGGCGCGTGCAAGACCCAGTGCGGCACACACAAGAATTGTGCCAACGACGAAAGGCTATAGAGAACAGGGATCTTTCCGAACCCGCCGGCCGTTGTTTGGGAAAGTACGTTTGCAGGCGGGCGTCGAACTGGAAAGCGCTTAACCGGCGGCGGACGTTCTCTGTGGCTCGCGTGTCACCGTATGCAACCATTTGTAATCGGGCGCTCACAAAGGGTCAAGCGTCGGGCGGCGCTGGCCGATAATGGGGCGCCCGGAATCTTTCCGGGGAACCCCCGCCTTGACGCTTACCCAACGAAACAAGGAACCGGCACCCATGATTTTGAATGCACAGTGCTTTGCCGATCGGTCGTCGCGGCTGGCGACGGCGATTTTTTGCCGGATATTTCGCCATTTTCGCGCCGCCTTGACCATCGTCGTCTGCGGCCTGGCGCTGCCGGCAAACGCCACCCCGGAATACCTGTCGTATTACGCGCTGGGCCGCCACGCGACGGCGGCGGCCGACCATGTCAACTTGTACTGGGTTTATGGCGACTGGAACGAGAGCGAAACGATCGCGCAGCTCGCCGAAGCCAAATCGCTCGGTATGCCGGCGCTGGTGCATGCCGAGTTCGTCTTTTTCGAGGGGCCTTACCAGAGCGCGCGGCCACGCTTCGCGATCCGCCCCGATGCCGAAGCGCGCTGGGCCGCGTTCGCCGACGACTTGCAGACGCGCGGCTTGCTCGACACGATGATCGCCGTCTATCCGTGCGACGAACCCAACCTCAACGGCGTCGCCGATAGCGACCTGCAACGGCTGATCGGCATCGTCAAAACCAACCCGAAGAGCGCCGACAAAAACGTCGCGGCGATTTTCTCGGCCGAAATTGCCCAGAAGTGGGGCGGGCTCCATTCGGCGCTGGGCAAGGAACACGGCTACCGGTCGAGCCTGCGCATGCTCGACTGGGCGGGTTTCGACTGTTACGAATGCCCGAACATTTTTACCGATCCGCTGTGGCGCAACCTGACCTTGCAAGGCTATGTCGACGGCCCGGCCGCCTACGCTAATTTCCGCCGCCAGCTCGATTTGCCGCGCCAGAAAATACTGTTAGTCCCGCAATCGTTTCTGTCGGTGGTGCCCGACGCCAACGGAAACTTCGACCAGCCCGACGACCCCGAGATGTTCTTCGACCAGGCGCAGAAAGACCCGGCGGTGGTCGCGCTGGCGCCCTTCACCTGGTTCGACCAGCCCGGGTGGAAGGGGGCTGCGAACGTGCCCGCCACGCTGAACCACTACCGCGGCATCGGCCAGCGCATTGCCGGCGCGCGGGCCGGCACGCCTGCCGACACCCCTCCCGGCGCCGTCGTCGAATACGTGAAAGCGCCCGGAGCGTCGCCCGCGCCCGGCGAGCACTATTTCTACTCAAACGATGCGGCGGAACAGAAGGCGCTCGATGCGCCCACCTCGCCGTTTATCCGTACCGGCCAGTCGTTCGCGGCGTTTCCACCCGGCACCGGCGGCGCGGCGAATACCTGCCGTTTCTACAGCGCCCAAGCCAGCTCCGCCTCGCACTTCTTCACCCCGTTGCCGGCCGAATGCGCCGACCTGAAGAGCGCGCGCGGCTGGATCTACGAAGGCATCGCCTTTGCTCTCGCGATGCCCGATTCCGCCGGCAACTGCCCGGCCGGTATGAAGCCCCTGTACCGGCTCTACAAGAACAGCGCGGGCAGCGTGCCGAACCACCGCCTGACCAGCCACCCCGCAACGCGCACGGCCATGCTCGGCAACGGCTGGATGTCCGAAGGCTACGGTGCCGACGGCGTTATTGCTTGCGTGGGCCGGTAAATGGGGCCGGTTAATCGCTGACGTGACGCGGCACCCCGCAGGATGCGGTGAGCGAAGCGAACCATCGGGCACCGCCGGTGCGGTTCGTGCCCCACGCATCCTGCGGACTGTAGGGCGGGCACTGGCCCGGCTCCCGGAGAAGGTTGCCGGGTATTGCAGGTGTCGTGTGCCGAACCGCTATTCGCGTTTTTCGTGCTGTTCTTGGGGTGCGTCACATCAGTTAATCTGCTAATGGTTGTAAATTTCACCTTCTTTTCGTTGGGTCTCCTCGCCACGAACCCCGCTCACCATCCCCCCTAAACCCCGGAGAACTGAAGTATGTCCCAGCAGAAAGTCTCCAAATTTCGGATGGCGTTGAACGGCGTTGGTTCCTTTGCCATCGCCGTTCTTTGCCTACCCTTCGGGCTCCCGGAGCTAGTCGGCGCTATGTCCGGTTCGCTCCATTTTGGGAGTGACCCGGATGGGGGGGCAAGGTGCTGGGAATCCAAATCCTCTGCACGGTTCTCGGAGCATTCGCGCTTGCCTCTTTCATCCGCACGGTGATTGCGTGGCGAAGCGTGGTTCTCGCCCTCTGCCGTCGGCGCTTGCTCCTGAAGACAGTCAAAGAGGCACGAATTACCGGGTGATCGGCGGCCAGAATCTTCGTGTGCGCCGATGGGAATGTGAGCCCGCCCCCTTTACCCATTCCATTCGAGCAGGCCGGCGCCGCGCACGCCGATCTTGCGGCAATGCCTATTGCCGTCTTCACTTCTTCAAAGCGTACAGGCGGTCAATCTGATAGCGCGAAATCACATGGCCGTGAGCCGCCGCTTTGGAAAGCCACATAATGCCCAACTCCGCGTTCTTGGGCAGCCCATTGCCCTCTATATGGCAACGGCCAAGCCAGTGCATGGCGTCCGCGTGACCTTGATGGGCGGCAAGTTCCAGCCAATAGAGGGCGCTGGCCGGTTGGCCGTTGGCCAGAAAAAGCAAGGCCAGTTCATTCTGCGCCTCAGCACCCCCCCCCCCGCATCGGCGCTTTCGATGAGCTCAAAGTCTTGCGGATCAATCCGCATCAGGAAGTAAGGGCTGATCGAGTCGAGGTCGATGGTTGCTTTTCCGCTAACCGTATCGTCACCGCGTATGACCGAGCCATTTTCTATGAAGCGCCACAAAGTGCGTTTGCTGCGCCCGGTCAAGGTCATTGCAGTTGCCAGGCTAACGGATCTCATGAAGATTTTCCTGTCACGGGGTTAGGTGCGACACGGCACGGTGCTCTGTGTCACGTGACACAGCTAGAGATGCGTCACGCGCGGGTCAGGCACCGCCAGAAAATAGGGTTGTACGAGGATGCGCTTTCTATCGCCTTGTTTTAATAGGCTTAAAACCGCGCATCTCCATTGCCTTTGAAAGCGGGCAAGGGTCTTGCAAACAGTCGGTTGCGCGCCGGCATCCAGTTTCTCGCTTCATGCAGCAACGGTCAGCGCATCCAACCCTGCTTCATATTTTAAAGGAAATGGTCATGAAAAAGACACAAACAGGCTTTACGCTGATCGAGCTGATGATCGTCGTCGCGATTATTGGTATTTTGGCGGCGATCGCGATTCCGCAGTATCAGGATTACACCAAGAAAGCAAAATTCTCAGAAGTGGTCAACATGGCGGCGGGTTACAAGAACGACATTGCGCTGTGTGTGCAGAACAACAATAACTCCGTGACCGGATGCAACGCCGGCGCGTCGGGAGATGGTTGGAACATCAAAGCGGGGATTGCCGCAGCTACGGGCAAGGTGGCATCCGTTACGGTCGCCAACGGGCTTGTTACGGCTACTGCGATTGGTACCGGTGGTTTGAATGCCGAAATCTATACCCTTCTGGCTGTTCCAGGTGATGGCGGTATCACGTGGACTGTTGGTGGTTCCTGCAAGACAGCAGGTATCTGCTAATCAGAGCACGCAGGATGCGGTGAGCAAAGCGAGCCGCATCGTTCCGCGCCGCCGGTGCGGTTCGTGCCCCAACAGTATCCACGGGGCGCCGCGACACATCAGTAAACATTCGGCCGCGCCGGGCGGGATCGAG
>JACQYA010000132.1 GCA_016208425.1 Betaproteobacteria bacterium | reverse complement strand
CGGTCGAGAAGATGCAGGTGTTCTGGCCCTGGTCTTCCTTCAGAATGTCGGCCTGGACGGTGCCGCGTATCGTTGCCAGCGTCCATTCGCGGATCTTTTCGATTTCGTCCTCGGTCGGCGGGCGGCCATTGTCGGCGTTGAACTGGGCAACCTGTTGGTCGAAGGCGGCGTTGAAGTAGAAGGCGAGGATGACCGGCGCCGGGCCGTTGATGGTCAGCGACACCGAGGTGGTCGGGCAGCACAGGTCGAAGCCGTCGAAGAGCACCTTCATGTCGTCCAGCGTGGCGATCGAGACGCCGGAATTGCCGATCTTGCCGTAGATGTCCGGGCGCGGGTCGGGGTCGCAGCCGTACAGCGTCACCGAGTCGAAGGCGGTGGACAGGCGGTGCGCCGGCATGCCTTCGGAGACGCGCTTGAAGCGGCGGTTGGTGCGGAAGGCGTCGCCTTCGCCGGCGAACATGCGCGTCGGGTCTTCTCCCTCGCGTTTAAAGGCGAAAACGCCGGCGGTGTAGGGGAAGGAGCCGGGAACGTTTTCCTTCATCAGGAATTTCAGCGTCTCGCCGTCATCGTCGAAGCGCGGCAGCGCGACCTTGCGGATCTTGCTGCCCGACAGCGACTCGGAAGTCAGCGCGGTACGGATCTCCTTGTCGCGGATCTTCACGACGTACTCGTCGGCGCCATACAGCTCGACGGTTTTCGGCCACAGGTCGAGCAGCTTGCGGGCGGCGGCGGTCAACTCGCCATCCTTGACGGCGATCAGTTCTTCAAAACCGGCAGATTCCTTGTTGCACCCCTCGAAAATCGCTTTCGAGATGCGTAGCGCCTGCCGTTCGCGGGCGATGCGCGATTGTGCGGCCGTGTGCCGGTGGTAGCCGCGCACCGTTTCGGCGATCTCGGCCAGATAGCGCGCCCGTTCGGCGGGAACGATGGCGCGGCCGTGCGACGACGCTTTGACGGTGACCCGGGGCAACTTTGACACGCCCGGCTTCAGCCCCTTGGCCTGTAGCACCGGAGCCAGCGCGTGATAGAGCGCCGTCACGCCATCGTCGTTGAAGCGCGCCGCCATCGTGCCGAACACCGGCATCTCGCCGGCCGGAGTGGTAAACAGCTCGCGGTTGCGTTGCACCTGCTTGCGCACGTCACGCAGCGCGTCATCGGCACCCTTGCGGTCGAACTTGTTGATCGCCACGAAGTCGGCGAAGTCCAACATGTCGATCTTTTCGAGCTGGCTGGCCGCGCCGAACTCCGGGGTCATCACGTACAGCGAGACGTCGACGAAGGGCACGATGGCCGCGTTGCCCTGGCCGATGCCCGAAGTCTCGACGATCACCAGGTCGAAACCGGCCAGCTTGCAGGCGGCGACGACTTCGGGCAGCGCGACGGAGATTTCCGAGCCGCCGCTTCTGCCATCGTCGCGCGTCGCCAGCGAGCGCATGAAGATGTTCGCATGCCCGATGGCGTTCATGCGGATGCGGTCGCCGAGCAGCGCGCCGCCGGTACGCTTGCGCGACGGGTCGATGGAAACGATGGCGATTTTCAGGTCGTCGTCGTAGTCGAGGCGGAAACGGCGCACCAGCTCGTCGGTGAGCGAAGACTTGCCGGCGCCACCGGTGCCGGTGATGCCGAGCGTCGGAACCGTCAGCGACTTGGCCGCGTCGACAATCGCTTTTTTTACCTCGTCGCCGTAGGCCCCGTTTTCCAGGCTGGTGACGATGCGTGACAGTTGCCGGAGATCGCCCGACTTGAGCGCTGCCAAAACGGCTTCCGCGCCCTGCGGCGCGGCGCCCGCCAGGTCGACGTCGCATTGTTCCACCAGCTCGTCGATCATCCCCTGCAAGCCCAGCGTCGCGCCGTCGTCGGGCGAATACAGGCGCGTCACGCCGTAGTCGTGCAGCTCCTTGATTTCGGATGGCACAATCACGCCGCCGCCGCCGCCGAATACCTTGATCTTCTCGCCGCCGCCGGCGCGCAGCAAATCGAGCATGTATTTGAAGAACTCGACGTGGCCGCCCTGGTAGGAGGTGACGGCGATGCCCTGCACGTCTTCCTGCAAAGCCGCGTTCACAATCTCCTGCACCGAGCGGTTGTGGCCGAGGTGGATGACTTCGACACCGCTCGCCTGGAGGATGCGGCGCATGATGTTGATCGCCGCATCGTGCCCGTCGAAGAGCGACGCGGCGGTGACGAAACGTACCTTGTGCCGGGGTTTGTACGGCGATTTCCTGGCGACGGCGGTCATGGCGGTCAGGCTCCGAAGGTGTCCGGCATCTGGAAGGCGACGACCTCGCCGCGCGCCGTGGCGACGCCGCCGGCGAACACGGTGGCCTCGACGACCACCTTGCGCCCTTTGATTTCCCTGACCCGGCCGCGAATTTCGAGTTCGCCGCCGAGCGGCGTCGGTTTCAGGTAAGTGACGTGCAGCGACCCGGTGACGAAGCGGAACGCCGGCAGCGTGTCCATTTCCCGCCCATCGGCGCGGTACATCGCGGCGGCTGCGGTTCCCGTGCCGTGGCAGTCGATCAGCGACGCCAGCAAGCCGCCATAAACGAAACCGGGGATCGCCGTATGGCAAGCCTGCGGCGTGAAGCGGGTGACCGACTCGTCGAGTTTGTCGCTATCCCAGAACGTCTTGATCCGGTGGCCGTGTTCGTTGAGGCTGCCGCAGCCGTAACAGTGGGCCACGTTCTCGGGGTAGGTATCCTGAAAGGCTTTCATCGGTGAGATTCCAAGGCAACAACAAGACACGTATCGCGTTGTGCCGCACGGCACAACAGGCTATCGAACCCCCATCTTAGAAACTCTTCAATGATAAAGCCACTGCCCGCGACGACGCCGACCATGCAAATATCGCCATTCTGGAATATCCTGCAAAGCCGCACCCGTTAGCGCAAAATCCTTTCTGTAAATTCATGATCTGTTGTTGTAGCGCGGCCGTGCTGGCCGGAGCGATGAGGGCGCGTAGCGCCCGAAGCGCGGAGAGCGGCACGACCCGCGCGGCAAAACATCGACAGGCCATTCCCGCAGGCGATTTCTTCGGGGCATTCTTACCCATTCCCACGAAAGAACCGACAGCGTGGCACAACGCGTAGAACCTCACCCACTGGAGGCCGCTTTTGCGGCGCTGCCGACTTACGGTCCGGATGGCGCCGGCGAAGCGCCGCGCCCCCCGGCCAACGGGGCGGGCCGGACCGGGCGCAACCGGTTTCTCAAAGCCCGGCCCCATGAACGCGCCGCCGGGCGCACCGGCTACGCCAACGGTTTCAAGCCGAAAACGATGATGGCCCGCGTCGGCGAACCGGCCTTTGATGTCCCGCAGGTGGGCGGTGGCGGCTTCTACCCCAGCGCCCTGGAGAAGGGTTCGCGGACCGGGCAGGCGCTCGATATCGCCCTGGCCGAAATGTATGTGCGGGGCGTCTCGGCCCGCAAGGCGATCGCCGTCCCGCGAGCGCTGCCCGGGCCGGAGGTCCCGATTTCGCCGACGCCGGCCGGCCGCGCCGCCGAACAGCCGGATGCCGGGCTGGCCGCCCGGCGTGAGCGGCCGCCCGACGAAACACCTCATGTATTTCTCGATGCGCGCTACGGGCGGGTGCGCGAAGGCGGGCAGCCGGCCGACCGTGCCGTGCCGGTGGCGGCTGGTGTCGCGCAGGGCGGGCATCGCCGGGTGCCGGGTGTTTCGGCGGCATTGTCCGGGGCGGAGGTTCATTGGCGGGCTTTCCCGGATAGCCTGGTGCGACGGGGTCTCGAGGGCGTCAAGACGACCACCCCCGACGCCCGTGCCGGGCCCGGTGCGGCCCGCCGCGCGACCTTGCCCGGCGTCCCCCGGCGACGCTGCCAGTTCCACTTGCGGCAGAATGCGCGGCCGTATGTCGCGCGCCCCGACCAGCGCAAACCCGCGGCGCGGCGGATCCGGGCAATCTTCGGCGCGCCTGACCGTACGGACGCCTCTTGCGACAGCCCGTCGAAACTTGGCGGACAGAGGCGCCAAAGCTTGCAAAGTGGGCTGAAGAAAATCTGCCCGAGGGCTTCGCCGCCTTCAATCTCTTCGGGTCGGATTCCCCGCAGCTTGCTGCGAATCTGGTGGGCACAAACTCTGTGCCGATACCCAATGCCGCTATCACGTCGGCTTTTTCCGCGTGTGCGATTACTTGGCGGCGGCCAAGGCTTGCGCTGCGAACGACCCGGGCTGGATGTCGCAACAGAAGGATTGCTTGAAAACTGACCGACTCCCCGCAGTCTTGAAGGCGCTTGCGCCCTTCCTGGAGCCCGGGACAGCCCCCTCTGAAGAAGCTCCGGTTCTCTACCCCTATCGGGGTGTTCGATCCGTTCGGGTGCTGCGTGCGGCAACGTGCCGCGCGCTCAAAGCCATTCAAGAACTTTCGCCGCAGAGCGCCGCGACGGTCGGCAATACCGCAACGCGCCAGATGCGCTCGGCTTCGTCCGGGCAGAAATCGGCGTGTTTCGACTTCTTCACGCCGAAATCCGCAAGGTTGATGCTGCGCGATGCCTGCACCCCGGCGGCGGTCAGGCAGGCGCATACGCAACGCAGGGCACAGCCGTCCAGCCCCAGTACCGGGCGCGGCTGCCGCGCGACGCGCAACAGCGCCGGAACGCCGCCGCCGACACCGGCGATGCACGACATCTCGGCCAGCCCCTCGCGGTCAAGCCGCAGCGCGAGCGCGTTGGCCATTTGCGCCGCATTGGAGCAACCCGAGCAGGAATAAGCCAGAGGCAACGGCATGGCAAGCATAAAGGGCGCAAAATGGTAGCCATGAGGCCGCTATGCACTGGGCGTAGCGGCCTCGTGCTCCTGGTCAGGTGCCGATAATTCCGCCGTCGGCGCGGCGGATGACGACCGTTGCCGCGCGGGGTCGACCGCCCGCTGCGCCGTCCGGCCAGCTACTGACCAGTTTGGGCTTGTCGGGATCGCTGCGCTCGGACGCCGTTTCGCCGGGGTGCTGCACGTTGATGAACAGCGTCCGCAAATCCGGCGTGCTGGTCACGCCGGTAATTTCGCAGCCTTTCGGGCCGGTCAGAAAGCGGCGGAACTCGCCGGTCACCGGATTGGCCGCCAGCATCTGGTTGTTGCCGATCGCCGCGTAGTCGCCGGTGTTGAGCACCGAGGTGGAAACGTCGGTCTGCACCCACAACACGCCGCGCTCGTCGAACCACAGGCCGTCCGGGCTGCCGAACTTGCGCGCTTCGCCCTTGATATCGCCGGCCTTGGCGGCGACGCCCAGATCGGGGTCGCCGCACTGCACGAAAATGTTCCACTCAAAGCTCAGGGCGGCGCTGTCTGCGGCTCTTTCGGCCCAGCGGACGATGTGTCCGAAGACGTTGCTGGCGCGCGGGTTGGCGGCGTCGGTCGGCGCTTTGCCGGCGGTGCCGCGCTGGCTGTTGTTGGTCAGTGTGCAATACACGTCCTTGTTGTGCGGGTTGACCGAGATCCACTCCGGGCGATCCATCTTCGTGGCCCCGGCCCGGTCGGCGGCGAGCCGGGTCTTGACCAGCACGTCGGCCTGGTCGGCGAAGCCGTTGGCGGTGGTCAGGCCGTTCTTGCCATGCTCCAGCGCCAGCCACGTTCCGGTGCCGTCGGCGTCGAAGCGCGCGACGTAGAGCGTGCCTTCGTCCAGCAACTGCGCGCAGGCTTCCTTGTTCGACGGGACGCAGACATAGCGGGAAACGAATTTGTAGATGTACTCGAAACGCTCGTCGTCGCCCATGTAGACGACGAGGCGGCCGTCGGCGGCGAGCGTCGTCACCGCGCCTTCGTGCTTGATACGGCCGAGCGCGGTACGCTTGACCGGCTTCTTCGTCGGATCGAAAGGATCGATTTCGACCACCCAGCCGAAGCGGTGCGCTTCGTTCGGATGCTTCGCGGTGTCGAAGCGCTCGTCGAATTCCTGCCAGCGGTAGCCGGCGCCCTTGTCGTCGATGCCGTAACGCTTTTCCAGCGGGGTCATGTTTTTCGACGAATTGACGAAGTAGAGATTCCAGTTCTCTTCGCAGGTCAGGTAGGTGCCCCAGGGGGTCGCGCCGTTCGCGCAGTTGTTGATCGTGCCGAGGACGTTGGCGCCGGCCGGGTCGGCGGCGGTTTTCACCGCAGCCGTGCCGGCGACCGGCCCGCTCATCCCGATTTCGCTGGCTGCGGTAACGCGGCGACCGTAGTTCGACGGGCGCACGACCTGCCAGCCGCCGGCTTCGTGGCGCACTTCGATGACCGAGACGCCGTGCGCGGCTTGCGCTTTTTTCACTTTCTCGGCGCTCCAGGTCTTCATGCCGTCGGTGTGCAGCAGGCCGTCGTCGGTGTACTCGTGGTTGATCGCCATCAGGCCGTGCGTTGACGAAGCGACGGGGAAAGCGCCGGCCGTGTTCCAGAACGGGAAGAAGTGCATGCCGTCGTGGTGCATGCCGCTTTGCAGCGCCTGCTCGGCCGCCGTGTTGGATGCGTCCTGTTTGAAGGCCGGGCCGGACGATACCGGATCGCCCCAGGCATAGAGGACGCTCGCCAGATAGCCGGGCGGCACGCGCACCGCATCGTCGGTCGACGGCGCGATGTTGGAAAATGCGATCGGGCCGACATCGGCGAAGCTGGGCGGAGGAGCGGCCAGCGCACTATTGGAGAGGAAGGGCATGGCCATCGGTACGCCGCAGATGGCTACGGCAAATGCCGCGCCGCCACCTTTGAGCAGGGTGCGACGCTGTCGGTCGATGTCTTCAAAAGTCGGGTTGCTGGAGGGATTCGAGATCCCGTTATCGTGATGGCGAGGCATGTTGGATTCTCCCTGGGTCAGAAATTGATTTTGAAGCCGGCGAGCACCGTGGTCACCGTGCTGCGGCCGGTGTCGCCGTTCTTGCCGGCGCGAAACTGCTCGATATCGAAAGTCGCGCGCGCGGTGTCGGAGACGCGGTACTGAAAGCCGACGCCGATATGCGGGGCGACGCCCGACTGGTCGCGTTTGCCGGTGCTTGCGATGCTGGAGACGGGCAGCACCGTCGTCGTTTGCGTTTCGACGTTCCAGAAGGCGGCGCCGATTTTTCCGGTCAGGTCGAAGCGCTCGCCAAGCGGCAGGGCGCCGACCAGATCCAGCATCAACGCCGTCGTTTCCCGCTCGGTAGCGATGCGGGACAGCGGCAGCGTCGTGTTGGCCTTGCCGTCGACTTTGCCGTAGTCGCCCCACGACCCTTCGAGCGCGAAATTGCCGTTGAAGCGGTAGCCGAGCAAGGCGCGAAACGCCCCGTCGCGCTTGTCCTCGCTCAGGCTGGCGCTGCCAAAGCCGGAGGAAAGACGGTTTTTGAAGTCGTCGCCCAGCCCGCTGTAGACTGCGCCCAAGCTGCCGCCGAAGTAGATGCCGCTATCGGCCGCCTGGGCGCTGCCGGCGAGTAGCCCCGCCAGAAGAAGGCTCGCCGCCAAGGATGTTTTACGCATTGGATTCCCCTCGTGTTGAAAGGACTCCAAGGTAAGAGCCGCTTGTTACAGGTTGATGACCGGGGCGCCAGGGAACGGCCCTTCGACAGGCTCAGGGCGAGCGGCGATGGAGGTGTGACGCTGCACCAAAAGCCCGTTCAGGATTGCGCACGCGCCTCCGGCGGCCGGTAGACTGCCCTCGTTTGCGCCCGGGCATCCAGCCAATGCAACAGGCAGGCGTAAAGATCGTCGGGATCGAACGGCTTCGACAGAAAGTCGTCCATGCCGGCTTCCAGGCAAAGCGCCCGATCTTCGTCGAAGGCGTTGGCCGTCATGGCGATAATAGGCACGCCCTGACCGTGGGGCAATCGGCGAATTTCCCCGGTAGCCGCCAGGCCATCCAGTTCGGGCATGTTGACGTCCATCAGGATCAGGTCGAAGCGGCGTCCCTTTACTTGCAAAACCGCTTCATGTCCGTTGGCTGCGATGTCGACCATAAAACCCAAATTTGCAAGGACTTCCAGTGCAACCTCCTGGTTGAAGGGGTCGTCCTCGACCACCAGCAGCCGGGCATTGGTATGCCGTTCTCTTAGCTGCTCAAAGCGATTCGATGGCTGGCTGGCCGGCCGCATATCTGCCCGTAACGGGAAAGCGCTGCTCGCAGCAGGGCGCTGGATGCGCTTCAGGCGAGCCGTAAACCAGAACAGGCTGCCCCGGCCAGGAGTGCTCTCGGCGCCCGCTTCGCCCTCCATCAGCTCGGCCAGGTGGCGTGTGATGACGAGGCCAAGCCCGGTGCCCCCATATCTGCGCGTCGTGGAAGCGTCCGCCTGATGGAAAGCGGAAAACAGGCCGGCCATGGCTTCTTGTGAAATACCGATTCCGCTATCCCGGACTTCGAAGCGCACAAGAACGCTTCCAGCATCCTCGGCGATCGATCGGTAGCGCAGGGCGATCCCGCCACGCTCCGTGAACTTGATGGCGTTGCTGACGTAGTTGAGCAGAGCCTGGGTCAGTCGCGTGCTGTCGCCGAGCAGGACGCCAGAGATCTCCGTCGTGTCCAGCGTCTCCTGCGTGAGAAAAATATCCTTGCGGTAGGCAAGTTGTCCCAGCATATCGACCACGCTGGAGACGATCTCGTTCAGGGCGATGGGTTCTTCGACGAGCGTCAGATGCCCGGCATTGATCTTCGACAGGTCAAGGATGTCGTTGATGACCGCCAGCAGGTGTCGTGCGGAAATATCGATCTTGTCGAGACGCTCGGCCTGTCGGGCGGACAAGCCATCGCGCCTCATCAGGTAAGTCATGCCCATGATGCCGTTCATCGGCGTCCGAATCTCATGGCTCATGTTGGAGAGAAACGAGCTTTTGGCGCGCGCGGCAGCCTCTGCGGCGTCCTTGGCCTCGACCAGAGCCCGGGTGCGCTCAAGGATCAGTTCTTCAAGGTGGTGGCGATGCCCGGCAAGCCGATGCGAGTGCTTGCGATGAATGTCGGCCATCGCGCGCAGTACGTCCTGGGCATATCCCATGCCCTGATAGCGACCGTCCGAGACGATCGCAAACCCGTCGGTTCCCACCGTGCCTTCGGCGCCGGCGATGAGTACGGATACCTCGTGCAGTGGGGTGCCCAACTCGACGACCAGAAGATTCTTCTCCATGAAGACGAGACAGCTACGGTCGAGATAAAGCTCTTTGTAGAAGGGTTTTGCCAGGCTGCCCATCAAGGTCGCCCGGCCGATCAGACCGATCGGATGCTGTGTCTCATGCTCGACGACCGGCAGGCTGACCAGATTCGGGCGTGAACAAAAGATCGCCAGCACCGTTCGCGTGAGCGCCAGGGGTTCTACGGTCAGGCACTCGGTCAGTACGTCGTACGCTACCGAAATATCTTCCGCACAGGAGGCGTTGTCGAAGCGATCCGGGGTTGAGATAACAGGCATGCCGGAAAAATTATCATTCATTGCAAACCTCCACGTTGGTGCTTCCAGCATGGCGCGGAAAATTTGCGGGAAGATGACGGGAAGGCGTTCGCACTTGCCGGTTTGCGCAACAGCGGGTCGAAGCGGTCCGGCCGACGTGCGGGTTTGGGGCGGATTTTCTAGCGTCTGCGGTTGAGCCAATCGAGCAGCGGTCGCCACTCGCCGACATCCCTGGCCTCCGGGGAGGGGCTATCGAACAGCGTGGTTCCCGCATCGCTCGCCTGCACGTAACGCTGCGCGCTCCGGATGCAGGTCAGCAGCGGCAGATCGAACTGTTGCAGGAAGTCGACGAGCTGCCGGGAAGAATGGGTTCTCGCGTCGACGCGCATGCCGACGATGGCGACGCCCACCTTGTCTTTCCGCACGGCCTTGGTTTCCGCGAGCTCCTCAAAAAATTCCTGGCTGGCGAGCATGTCGAAACCTCCAGCCAGCGGCGGCTCGACTGCTGCCGGTCCAGGTCGCCCAGATAGACGACCTCGTCGAACCGGGCGAACCACGTTGCAAGATGGACGGCGACCGTCGATTTGCCGCTGCCGCCCTTCGGGTTGGCCACCATGTAAGTACGCATGGAATCTGTTCTCCAGAAAGATGTTCGACGATGCCTCTCGGGGCACGGCCAAGCCCGTTCCTGCATGGGACGCTGCGGGCTGATGATCCTTGCGGTCGCCGGCCTCTATCCGGCCGGCCGACCCGGTTTCAATTTATCGACCCCGTCCAGAGCCTGCAACAGATCCTCTAGCGGCATTTCGGAGAGAACGGCCAAGCCGGCACGCAGCAACTCGCTCTTCTTGACTTCGCGCCCGGCTTTCAACACCCGCTGTTTGAGTGTGCCAAAAACGGCGTAGTCGGCTTCTGGGAAGGTAAAGCTATCGCGAACGAGTTTCGGCTTTTTGGCGGCGGATTTCTTCTCCTTGGCCGGATCGCCCTGTTTGGTGGCGCTGGCTTCGGCGGGCGCCGCGACCGCTGTGGGAGCGGCCGCGATTCCGGCCACTGTCCCGGCCACGGCCGGAGCCGCCCCCGCTTTTGCCGGCCGGGGGGGCTTTTTGGGCGATGGCCCATCGGTTCCGGGCGTGGCTTGCGGCTTCTCCTGGATCGCTTCCGGCTCTGGTGCTGTCGTGGGAGCGGCCTGTTTGCGGGTTCCCGCCTTGGGCTTGGTCATGTCGCAATCTCCTGTATATATTGTTTATACCGTATAAACTGTATAAACAATATATGTGAATGGGGCGCGAAGATCAAGCTGCTATTTGCCCGGAAGCGATCGAGGCGTCGATCTCCCGTTCCGCCTGCAACCAGTGCTCGTGCGAGGAAGCGCCCACGAAGCCTTGGTTCTCGGCGATGAAATAAGCGGCAAGCTCGATCAGGCAATGCCGGCGTTCGGGGGAAATTGCCTGGACGGCAGCAGATTTTCGTGCCGATTTTCGGCGGGCAGGGATGGCAGCCGACCCTTCGACAGCCCAGGTTCGGGCGGTTTCGGGCTTGGCGGTGGCGGTTTTTCGGCGCATCTTTTTTCCGGTGGTGGCATTTTCTGGGTTCTCGGTCATGGCGTCCGTTTCCTGGGTCAAGGGTTCCTGAAGCGATAAGTATCTTCGATAAACGGATTTGAAATCCGTGGTTCCGACCTTGGCCTGAAACCTGCCGGAACGACTGTCCCGGAATCCGGGTGTGCGCCTCCGGATTCCCGTTTGCACGGGGATGACGGAACTGATGCTCCATTGCATAAATATGCGTCTGTATCAAGGCCAAAGACAGGTGTAGAACGCGGCGTTATTCATGCGGACGGAGATTCGCCATACGGTGCGCATGGGGCACCGGCGCATCGCGGGAGCAATTTTTGTGGCGGGGGGCGTTTCGGTTCGCCGGAGATGAAGCGTTTGCGTCAAAACCTGCGCATCATCAGATAGCGCCCCTCGATGCCGCTCTTCGGGATCGGCACGAAACCCGGGGCGTGGAAACGCCCGGCCCGGGCGCTGGAGACGAGAATCCGTCCCGGTTTGAAGTTTTTCTCCGCCCAGTCGGCGCGTGCCTGCTGCAACGCGCGGCCTATCCCTTGGCCGCGGTGTTGCCGGGCGACCGCCAAGAGATAGAGCGGGTGGGTGTGCGACGCCCACTCCGCCGCCTTCACGCCGCCGAAGCCGACAGTTTCGCAGCCCTTGGCGGCGACGAAATACTGGCGATAAAACAGCGCCGTTCCGCCCGGCAGCTCTTCGCCCAGGCGCGCCGCGCTGTAACGTTCCGCGCCCTCGAAGGCATCTGCGAGCAGCGCGATGCTGGCTTCCAGCAAAGGGAGATCGCCGGTATCCAGCGTTTCGATACGAACTTTGCCCATGGGCGTTCAGCGCTGCAAGCGCCGGGCAAGCAGGGGGATGAATGGCCGCCCCGCCGTTTGTTCGGCGCGCGCGCGGTTGATCTCCGTCTGCAGCCGGCCGAAGGCGTCGCGCTCGGCGATGCTGTACCGTGCCGCCTCGATGCTGCGCCGGCAGCGCCAGCGAAGCCCGTGCCGGGTGTGAAAACGATGCATCAGCTCCCGTGGATGATGTGTCCGGCAGGCGTAGCAGAAAAGTGTTTCCGTCATCGTGGCCTCGCAGCGAGTGGGGGTCGGCGCTTGCAGCATGGCGGGGAAAGTTTGCGGAAAGATGACGGCGCGGCTCCGGCGTGTTTCGCGGCGCAATCATATTTCTGTCATGGTCGGCGTATAGCATCGGATGTTCTCGTTTGCCTGCTGCGGAGATTTTCATGCCCTTCACCAAACATGCCTGCCTTTGCCGGAACTGCTTTCGTCTGCCGCAGGGTTGCGAAAAGGAAGTTCATGACGGCTGCCCCGATCACGAGCACCGTCACCAAGGAATCCAGAGGCAGTTGCAGGTGCTCGATGGCGCCGTCGCGCGCACTCTTCTCGGCGGTGTCGGGTCGGGCAATGTGATAGTCCTGACCATAGGCGACGCCCAGGTTGCGGATAGCCAACAGTTCGGCCTGCGACTCGACCCCCTCGGCGATAACGCGCGCGACGGGACAGAATGACGCGGCTATGTGACCGGGAAATGAACGCTGGAACGTTCGAGCGTTGGCCGGAGGCGGGCAAAAGCGGATGTCTCCCGCATCGCCCGCGCGCGGGGGGCGGGCAGGATACGGATTTTTCGGGGATTTGACGGCAAAATGGGCGTTGACTGGGCGCGCGCGGTCAAGGATACTTTGCCCGCGTTATGCGGTTGAATTTCCTGTCCCCGGAGCCTCGTGAACCCCCATCTCAGCCAAACCGACAAGGCGGCTCATCGCTATCTCTTCGTTAGCGTCGAGGAGCACCGTTTTTGTTTGCGCCTGGCGGAAGTCGAGCGCCTGTTGCCGCTGATGCAGTTGCAGCCCGTGCCCGGCGCGCCCGCCTACCTGCTGGGGATCATGAATTTGCGCGGCGAAGCGGCGCCGGTGCTGGATCTGGCTTTGCGGCTGGGCATCGCCAAGCGCACCCCTTACCGGCTGGATACGAGCGTGCTGCTGGTGCGCAGCGACGGCAAGGAGGCCGGTCTGGTGGTGGACGACGTGCAGGGGGTGAAAAACGTGCCCCGCTCCGCCGTGCGCGGCGAAGGGCTGTTCCGCGACGGCCTGCCGCCGGTGCTGGGCGTCGTGGTCATGGACGACGGCGCGGCGCTGCTGCTCGATACCTTGCGCGTTCTGGATATCGATCTCTCCGGGCTGTCCGAACCGCTGGCGCTGGGCGAGGAACTGCTCGACCTGTGCCGGGAAACGCAAACCGCATGAGCGCGCCGGGCATGCGGGATATTCCCCAGGCCGTGCTGCCCCCTTTTTGCGAAGAACGCCTCTGCGCGCTGGTGCGGGAACGCACCGGCATCCGCATCCTCGACCACCAGCTGGAGACCCTGCGCCGCACCATCCTCGAAGCTTGCCAGCGCTTCGGCCATGCCGGCTGCGATACCTACCTGGATGTTTTGAGGAACACTCCGGGCAACGCCCCGGAGCACGAACACCTGATCGCCGGCATCACGGTCGGCGAAAGCTATTTTTTCCGCGACCAGTCGCAGATGGATTACCTGCGCCGCGTCTGGTTGCCGGAGACGATCCGGCGCCGGCGCCAGGCGGGCGACTTGCGCTTGCGCATCTGGAGCGCCGGGTGTTCCGACGGCCAGGAGCTGTACAGCATCATCATCATGCTGCACGAACTGATACCGGATATCGCGCAATGGAATTTGCACCTGCTGGGCACCGACATCAATGTGACCGCGCTGACGCGCGCCGTGCGCGGCCGCTACAGCAGCTGGTCTTTCCGCGCCACGCCGGAAATAACGCGCGAGCAGTATTTCAAACCGGACGGCGGGCAACACTGGCTGGTTTCCCCATATCTGCGCCGGCTCGCCAAATTCTCGTACCTCAACCTGCGCGAGGACAGCTTCCCTTCCATCCTGTCCGAAACCAGCGCCATCGACCTGATTCTCTGCCGCAACGTCTTCATTTATTTCGACCCGGACATCGTCGGCCAGGTCATGAGAAAGTTCCATGCCAGCCTGGCGCCTGAAGGCCACTTGCTGCTCGGTGTTTCCGACCTGCTCGACAGCGCGACGCTGGACGGGTTCGATCTGCACACGCTCGGCAACACCTTCTACCTCGCGCGGCACGAGCGGCAGAGACCCGCGCCGGAGACGGCGCAACCCGTTGCGCCGCGCCGCGCCGACGCGCCGGCCGACGTGGGGGCGGGCGAATTTTCCACCGAGTGTTCCACACATGTCGCGACCGGTTTGCCCGCGCGCGGGCCAGCCCCCCCCGCCCAGCCGCCGGCACAGAACCTCTACACGAGCCTGATCCGCTTGCTCGGCAGCGAGTCCTGGCACGAGGCGCTGGCCGAGGTGGAACAACGGCGCCGGAGCGGCGACGACAGCGCGACGATCTGGCAGTTCCGCGCCAAAATTCTCGCCAACCTGGGGCGCGCCCGCGATGCGCTGGAGGCCTGCGAGCACAGCCTGGAGCGCGACGCCACCGACAAGCACAGCCACTTCATCCGCGCGTTGATTCTGGCGGAACTGAACCGTCTGCCCGCCGCCGAAGAATCCCTGCGCCGCACCCTGTACCTGGACCGCAATTTCGTCGAAGCGCACTACCAGATAGGCATGCTGCAACTGCGGCGCGGACAGCGGGCGACCGGCGTCAAATCCTTGCGCAACGCCCTGACCATCGCCGAACGGGCGTTGCCGGAGCGCCGCCTGCATGATGCTGCTGGCATGAGCCACGCCCGGATCGCCGCTATCCTGCGCAACGAGCTCAATATGTACGATGACCGTCCGCACGCTCATGGGGGCAAACGGCGATGATGCCCGACTTGCCGCCCGCCCCGCCCTTGCCGAACTCGCCGCGCGAGAAAGAGATCCTGCGCCGCCGCGCCCAGCGTCTGGCCTGCGAGCCGGAGCGCCAGCGCGAAGCGGCCCGGGGCGAGCTTTTTCTCGCCGTCCGTCTGGGCGCCAGCGAGCGCTACGGCATCCCTTACCGCCATCTCGACGAGATCATGCGCCCGCGCGGCATCACCCCCGTCCCGTGCACGCCGCCACACGTCGCCGGGGTCATTTCCCGGCACGGTGTCCTGATCGCCGTCCTGGCGTTAAAGCAGCTGTTCCAGGTCGAACCGTCGGACGGCAGCGGCGAATCCCGCATCGTGGTCGTGCACGCCCACGGCATCACCCTGGGCCTGCTGGTGGACGAAGTGATCGGCAACGATCGCTTCGTCCCCGGCAGCCTCGGGCCGGCGCTTCCCTCGCCCGGCGTGCACAAGCTCGAATTCGTGGCGGGCATCCATGCCGGCGAGGTGACCATGATCGACATCGAAGCCGTGCTCGGCAACATTTCCGCCGGCTCGCCCCACGCCGGCAACGCCCCTACCGGAGAGAAGGAACGAATATGAATCCGCCCATCCAGACCAAACTGACATCGAGCGGACAAGCGCCCGCCCGCGTGCTGGTGGTGGACGACATGGCCACCAACCGCGCCCTGGTCAGAGCCGTCCTCGATCCGATGGAATTCCAGGTGCAGGAAGCCAATTCCGGCGAGGACGCCCTGGCGCGCGTCGGCGAGTTGCAGCCCGACGTCGTGTTGCTCGACGTGCTGATGCCCGGCCTGGACGGTTTCGAGGTGTGCCAGGCGCTGCGCGACCAGGAAGAATTTCGACTGTTGCCGGTCATCTTGCTCACCTCCCTGGGCAGCCCGGACGACGTTGCGCACGGCATGGAGGTCGGCGCGACCGACTACGTCACCAAGCCGTTCCACGCCATCGAGCTGGAAGCACGGGTGCGCGCGGCGGTGGAAAAAAAGCGCCTCACCGACCGCCTGGACGACACCGAATCGGTGCTGTTCGCCCTGGCGCGCGTGGTGGAGGCCAAGGACGGCACCACCGGCGACCATTGCGACCGCCTTTCGCACCTTTCGGTGGTGCTGGGCGAGGCGCTGGGCCTGCCCTTCGACGACCTGGAGGCGTTGCGCCGGGGCGGCATCCTGCACGACATCGGCAAGGTCGCCATCCCCGACGCCATCCTCCTCAAGAAAGGGCCGCTCAGCGAAGAAGAATGGGCGATCATGCGCCAGCATCCCGCCATCGGCGCCTACCTGTGCAGCGCGCTGCGCACCATGCGCCGCACCGTCGACATCATCCGTTTCCACCATGAAAAATGGAACGGCAGCGGCTATCCCTCCCGGCTGTCGGGCGCCGACATCCCCTTGCTGGCGCGCGTGTTCCAGATCGTCGACGTCTACGACGCGCTGTCCACCGAACGCCCCTACAAAAAAATGCTGCCGCAGGAAGAAGTCATCCGCATCCTGCGCGACGAGACCCGGCAAGGCTATTGGGACGCGGAAATCATGACCGTCTTCCTGGGTATCCTGGAGCGCGACCCGGGCCGCCTGGAACTCCCCGCCAACAGCGGCCACGACCGCGATGCCGAGATATTCCGCCACATCGTCGGCGGCGGCGTCCTCGACTGGCGGGACCGGCGGTGAGGGGTTGTGCCCGCAGGGTGCGGTGAGGAACGAACCGCATCGTTTGGCGCTCAAGCGCCGCCACACCAATCAGTGACTCAGGAACGAAGCGCATGATCGAGAAGCTTAAAGAACAGATCGCCGGCGGAAACCTCTGCCAGCAAATGGGGATCGACGCCGCCGGGCAGGCCGAACGCCGGGCTTTTGTCGGGCTGACCGGCGCGGATGCGGACTTGCTGCGCGAGCTGGCGCCGCTGATCGAAACGCATGCCGGAGCCATCGTCGACGGTTTTTACGCCAACGTCGAGCGCCAGCCGGTGCTGAAGGCGCTGATCGAAGGCTCGGGTTCCAGCGTCGAGCGCCTCAAGCGCACCCAGCACGATTATCTGCTGGAGTTGTTCAAGGGCGATTACGGCGCCGATTACTTCGAGCGGCGCCTGCGCGTCGGCCTCGTTCACCACAAGGTGGGCCTGACGCCGCGCTGGTATCTGGGCAGCTACTCGGTCTACCTGCGCCTGATCGCCATTGTCATTTTCAGGCGCTGGTGGTGGAATCCGGCGCGCGCGCTCAGGGCGACGCTGGCGGTCGACAAGGTGCTGTCGCTGGACGCCCAGTTGGCCATCGACACCTACATTCACGGCCTGACCGCGGATCTCACCGTCCTGAGCCTGTCGAAAGGCGAGCTGGAGCGGCGCGTCGCGGACTATCGCACCCTGATCGCCCGGGTTGCCCAGGGCGATCTCACGCCCCGGGTTTCCGGCGAGGGGGACGACGATCTGTCCCGCCTGGGGGAGAACCTGAACCAGATGGTGGGCGGCCTGGCGGAAATGACCGGCCGGGTCACCGAAACGAGCTCCGCCATCCTGGTCAGCGTCGAGCAGATGCGCGGCGCCATCTCCGCCCAGTCGGCCGGAGCCTCCCAGCAGGCGGCGTCGGTCAACGAAACGAGCACCACCCTGGAACAGATCAAGGCCACCTCGCAGCAGAACCTGGAAAAAGCCATGGCGCTCAAGGAAATCGCCGATCGCGCCCGGGCCGAAGGCGACGAGGGGCTCGCCGCCGTGGAAACCGCCGTCACCGCCATGCGCGACACGCGCGGGCGCATGGAGGGTATCGCCGGCCACATCATGGAGCTCAACGAACGCCTGCAACAGATCGGCGAGATCACGAGCAGCGTCGGCGAGCTGGCCCAGCAATCGAAAATGCTGGCGCTCAACGCCTCCATCGAAGCTGCCAAGGCGGGCGACGCCGGGCGCGGTTTTGCCGTTGTCGCCGAGGAGGTGAAGGACATGGCCGACCAGTCGCGTCAGGCCACGACGCAGGTGCAGCGGATTCTTGAGGACATCCGCATCGCCGCCGCGCGCACCATGCGGGCCATGGAAGAAGGCAACGAGGGTGCCGGGCGCGGCGCCGATCTCGCCGACCGCGCCGGTTCCGTGCTGCGCAACCTCAACCGCGTCATCCACGACACGACGCTGGGCGCGCAACAGATCGTCGGCGCTGTCCGCCAAGAGGCGGCGGGCATCGAACAGATCCGCATCGCCATGCACGACATCAACCAGGTCACCGCCCAGTATGTCGCCGCGACCCATCAAACCGAAAGCGCCACCGATCACCTCACCGAATACGCCTCGCAGTTGCAGAGCATGGTGCGCCGCTTCAAAGTGGAGAGCGCCCATTTCGACTTCGAGATGGCGCGCGCCATCCACCGCACCTGGGTCGCCCGCCTGGAGTCCTTTCTGGCCGGCCGCGAGGGGCTCGGCGAACACGAAGCCGTTTCCCACCACCACTGCGAGCTCGGGCTCTGGTACGACGGCGAAGGCTTGCTGCGTTACGGCCACATCCCCGAGATACACGCCCTGCAGACGCCGCACCGCGAAATGCACGAACTGATCCGCGAGGCGGTCGGCAAGCGCCACGCCGGCAAGAGCTTCGAAGCTGCCCATATCGTCGGCCGCGTCCACGCGCTGTCCGGGAAGATCATCGAGCTGCTGAACGTCATCGAACGCAAAGTGGGCAAAGCTCCGGCCGACAGTCCACACGAGGCGCGGCCATGATAGGGGTCGAGAACGTCAGGATGCGGGGCAAGCTGGCCCTGGTGCTGGCGCTGCCGCTGCTCGCCCTGCTGTTGCTCTCGTGGCGCCTGATTTCGCAGGAATGGCACGCCCAGGACAGATTGGCCACCCTGGCGCACGCCGGCGAAGTCTCCACCGCGATCGCCGGCCTGGTGCACGAGTTGCAGAGGGAACGGGGGCGCAGCACCGTGTATTTGGGCTTGCCCCGGAACGCGGAAGACACCGATCTGTTCAAGCAGCGCCGGGAGGTAGAGCTCGCCTGGGCGGCGCTCGGGGAACTCGACCCCGCCTTGCTGGCCGACCGGCGCGCGCGCCTGGAACAGCTCCGCAACTCGGTAGACCTGCGGACGGCGACGACGCCGCGGGCGATCGAAGGGTACAGCGCGCTGGTCCGGGAATTGCTGGGCCGCATCGAAGACCTGGTGGCGCAAGCCGAAGACCCCGTTATCGCCCGCATGCTGGACAGCTATCGGCTCCTGGCGCTGGCCAAGGAGGCGGCGGGTCAGGAACGCGCCGAGGGCAGCCGCGCCGAGCGCACCGCCGAGCGCATGCTGGCCTTGGGCACCACTCAGCAGGTGCTGCTCGACCAGTTTTTGACGATGGCGCCGGAGGAGGTGGGCCGGGTCTGGCGGCAGGCCGCCCAGAGCGATTGCGCGCGCCGCCTGGAAGCGGCGCGGGCGGGCTTGCGCACCGGTTTGCGCGCCGGTTTGAACAGTTCCCCGAAGAACGGCGTACCCGGCGTTTTGCCGGCTCCCGCGCCGGCCGGCCCGAATGACTGGTTCGATATCGCCAGCTGCCATATCGACCTGTTGCGCGATACCGGGCTGCGCTACGCCAGCCACCTGAAGGCGGTCATCGCCGAACGCCTGGCGGCCGGGCGGCAGCGCCTGTTCGCGATTCTCGGGCTGACCCTGCTGCCGGTGCTGCCGTCCCTGCTCCTGATCGGGCTGGTCGGGCGCAACGTGGCGGGCGCCTCGCAGCGGCTGCTCCACGCCATGCGCGGCATTGCCGGCGGCAACTTCAATGTCGTCCTGCCGCCGCAAAGCCGCGACGAGCTGGGGCAGATCTCCGCCGGCCTGGACGAGTTGCGCGGCCAGCTCTCCCGTTTCGTCACGGAGCAGCAGCAACTTCTGCGCCGCGAGCAGGACAACGCCCGTGACCTGGAGCGGCGCAGCCAGGAGATCACGCTGTTCGCCCGGCGCGTCGCCACCGGCGACCTGCGCGGGCGGCTGGGCGAAAGCGGCGATACGCTGGGACAACTGTCCGGCGGGCTCAACCACATGGCCGAGGGCCTGGCCAACCTCGCCGAGCGCGTGCGCGGCAGCAGCGCCGCCCTGGCCAGCACGGTCAGCCAGATGCAGGGCGCCATCGGGGCGCAGTCTTCCGGCGCCAGCGAACAGGCCGCCTCGGTAACGGAAACCATGACCACGCTGGAGGAGATCCGCGCCACCTCCGCGCAGACGCTGGACAAGGCGCAACGCCTGGGCGAGGTGGCGGAAAAAGCGCGCGCCGAAGGCGAACGCGGGCGCCATGCGGTCGAGGAAAGCATCGCCGGCATCGGCGCCGTCAGCACCAAGGTCGACGTCATCGCCCACACCATCCTGTCGCTCAACGAATGGACCCAGCGCATCGGCGAGATCACCGGCGCCGTCAACGATATCGCCCGGCAACTGCGCCTGCTTTCCCTCAATGCCGCCATCGAAGCCACCAAGGCGGGCGAAGCCGGCCTCGGTTTCGCCGTGGTGGCGGGCGAAGTCAAGCAACTGGCGGAGCAGTCGCAGAACGCCACCAAACAGGTGCAGCGCATTCTCGAAGAAATCCGCCACGCCACCGACCGGGCGGTGATGGCGACCGAAGACGGTTCCAAGGGCGTCGTGCACGGCCTGACGCTGGTGGAGCGCGCCGGTACCGTGATCCGCAACCTGGAAGAAGTCGTGCGCGAAACCAGCCTGGCCAGCCGCCAGATCGTCGCCGCCGTGCGCCAGGAAGCGGCCGGTATCGAGCAGATCGCCATCGCCGTCGGCGACATCAACACCGTCACCACCCAGTTCATCGCCGCCACCGAAGAAACCCGTGCGGCGGCCGCCAACCTGGGCCACCTCGCCGGCCGGCTGGACGCCGCCGCCGGGGCGTACCGGGTATGAACCTGCTCCAGGTTGGCTATGCCTGACATCGACCCGCGTTTGATGCAGCAGTTGCTGGAGACCTTCCGCATCCAGCTGGAGGAGCGCCTGCAAGCCATCGCCGACGGCCTGCTGGCGCTGGAGCGCACGCCCGATGGCAACGCCCGCAAATCGCTGATGGAAGGCATCTTCCGCGCCGCCCACAACATCAAGGGCGCGGCGCGCGGCGTCGGCCTGGAACGCAGCGCGGAGCTGGCGCACGCCATCGAAAGCCTGTTTTCGGCCCTGAAGCGCGACGAGGTGCGGTTCCAGGCGCGGGTCATCGATCTCTGCCTGGCCGCGCTGGACGCCTTGCGTCCGCTGGTCGACGCCGAAGCGGGCGGACAGGAGCCCGGCGCGCGCGTCCGCGAACTCCTGCAAGACCTGCACCTGGCCGCGGCCGGCCACCTTTCCGAATACGCCCCCGCCGCGGCCAAACCGGCGCCCGCCGCCCCGCGCCCGGCGCGCGCCCGGCAAGCCTCCGCGCTGGCGCCGGCGCCCGACAGCGTGCGTCTGCCGGTGGAACGCCTGGACCGCATCGCCGATCTGGCCGAAGAGCTGCAAATGGCCAAGATCCGCCTGGACGATCACCACGAGATCGGCCGCCGCATGCGCGATCTCAGCGGCCGCCTGCGCCATCTCCTGGCACGCTTTACCGGCACCGCCGGCCGCCCCGGATACCCGCCCGGCGCGCTTCCGCCCAACGCCCCCAACGCGGCCAACGCCGATCTGGTGTCCGATGCCATCGACCTGGCCGTCGAGCTGGACGAGCTGGCGGAAAGCTCGCAGAACAGCCTGCGCACCACGCTGTCGCGGCTGCACCCGATCGCCGCCGCGCTGCGCGACGACGTGCGCCGCCTGCGCATGGCGCCCGCGACCACGATCCTGACGCCGCTCGCCCGCACCCTGCGCGACCTCGCCCGGGGGCTGGGCAAAGACGTGGAACTGACGCTCTCCGGGGAGCGCATCGAGATGGATCGCGCCATCCTGGACGCCCTGCGCGACCCCTTGGTGCACCTGTTGCGCAACGCGGTAGACCACGGCATCGAAATCCCGACCGTGCGGCGCAACCGGGGCAAACCCGAGACCGGTCTGGTTTCCGTGCGGCTGGCCCAGGAAGGGGGACAGGTTCACATCGAGGTGGCGGACGACGGCGCCGGCATCGATCTCGACACCCTGCGGATGGAGGCGCGCCGGCAAGGGCTGGAAGGCGAAGAAGCGCTGGCCGGCATGACGCAGCGCGAGGTGCTCGATCTGATTTTCCGGCCCGGCTTCAGCACCCGCCGGCTGGTCAGCGAAGTCTCCGGGCGCGGCGTCGGGCTGGACGTGGTGCAGGTTCAGCTCCAGAGCCTGAACGGGCGGATCGCCGTCGACACCGAAGTTGGCGCCGGCTCGCGTTTCCGGCTTTCGGTCCCGCTCACCTTGGCCGGAGACCACGGCCTGCTGGTCGGCGCGGCCGGCCAGGTTTTCGTGATCCCGAGCCAGTATGTCGTGCGGATACTGGAGCTAGAGGCCGACGATATTGTCGATCTGGAGGCCGGCCAGGTCATACGTCTGGGCGGCGATCCCGTGCCGCTGCGCGATCTGGCCGCGCTGCTGCACCTGCGCGACAGCGGCCGGGTGGAGGAAGACCGTATCCACGTCGTCGTCGTCAACCGTGGCTGGTTTCGCGCCGCTTTGCGCGTCGACAACGTGCTGGGCGAACGCGAGATGGTGGTGCGCCCGCTCGCCCCGCCCCTCGCCGGCACGCGCTTTATCGTCGGCGGCACGCTGGGCCGCGACGGCGATACCTTGCTGGTTCTGGATATGGCCGATCTGCTCGACGCCGCGCTGGGCGCGCAGGCCAGCGGCAAGGTCGTGGCCCGCCGCCGCGCGGAGGACGAAGCGCCGCACTCGCGCATCCTCGTGGTCGACGATTCCATCACCACCCGCACCCTGGAGCAAAGCATCCTGGAAAGCGCGGGCTACCATGTGGAAGTCGCCGCCGATGGCGATGCCGCCTGGGAGATCCTGCGCCACACCCGCTTCGATCTGGTGATTACCGATGTCGAAATGCCCGGCATGAACGGCTTTGAACTGACCGCGCACATCAAACACGAACCGCGCTTCGCGCATCTTCCGGTGATTATCGTCACCTCGCTCGGGACGGAAGAGGATCGCCGCCGGGGCATGGAAGCGCGGGCCGACGCCTACATCGTCAAAAGCAGTTTCGAGAGCCGCGAGCTGCTGGACGTGGTCGGGCAACTGATATGACGCCGGTGCCCCCATGATTAAAGTCCTTATCACCGAAGATTCCGACGTGGTGGCCGCGCTGCTCAGAGCCATTTTCGACGCCGAACCGGACATGCGGGTGGTCGGCCGGGCGAGCAACGGCCGCGAGGCGGTGACGCTTGTCCACGAGCTCAAGCCCGACATCGTCACCATGGATATCCGCATGCCGGTGATGGACGGGTTCGATGCCACCCGCATGATTATGGCCACCGACCCCCGGCCTATCGTGGTGGTGAGTTCCAGCGTCGATGACGAGGAGCTGCGCATCACGTTTCGCGCCATCGACGAGGGCGCTCTGGCGGTGATCGAAAAACCGCGCGGGCCGCATCACCCGGATTTCGACAAAATCCGCGAGGAGCTGGTGGAAACGGTGCGCGCCATGGCCGAAGTCAAGGTCGTGCGCCGCCGCCGTCCCAGCCCGGGCGCGAAAATATTCCAGACCAAGCTGCCCCGCCGCAGCGGCGCCTGCGAGGTCATCGGCATCGCCTGTTCGACCGGCGGGCCCCAGGCGCTGGCGACTTTGCTCGGCGGCATGCCGGTAGGGTTTCCGCTGCCCATTCTGGTGGTGCAGCACATCTCCCCCGGTTTTGTCGGCGGCCTGGTGAGCTGGCTGCGCGGGCAGACGCTGCTCGACGTATGTCTGGCCGGAAATGGCGAACCCTTGCGCGACGGCACGGTGTTCGTCGCGCCGGATGCGTTTCATCTCGAGGTGGAACGGCGCGACGGGCAACTGTTCGCCCGCTTGAGCGACGCCCCTCCGGTCGAGCGTTTCCGGCCTTCCGGCAACGTGCTGTTCCAGGCGTTGGCGCGCACCTGCGGCGCCCGCGCGGTGGGCGGGGTGCTGACGGGGATGGGCAGCGATGGTGCGGCGGGGCTGGTGGCGCTGCATGATGCCGGCGGGCAGACCTTCGCCCAGGACGAAGAGAGTTCGGTCGTTTATGGCATGCCCGGCGCCGCTTTGGCGCTCGGTGCGGTAGACCGGGTGCTGCCGCTGGCGCGCATCCCGGCCCACATGGTCGAGCTGGCCAGAAACTGAGCGAAAATTTGGTGGGAGCGGAATGAACGAAAGCGGAATGAACGGCAACGGCGCATCTGCCATGCACGCCTCCCTGCAGGCGGTGTTCGCCCAGGAAGCCTGCGAGCGCATGACGCGGGCGCTCGCCTGCCTGGATCAAGGCCCCGAAATGTGCGACTACGACGTGGTGCACCAAGAGTTCGACAGCTTGCATGGCGGCGCCCGCACGGTCGACCAGGCGTGGCTGGAGCGAAATACCCGGGTCATCGCCGGTTACGCCCGTTTTTTGCGCAGCCTGGGCCGCGGCCGCGCCGGCCACCCGGTGCCGGGCGCCGCCCACGCGCTGCTGCGCGAGGCCGTGGCGGAAATGGTGCGGCATTGCCGGCGTCTGGGCACGGCCGGGCAAGGCTTCGACGACCCGCCGGACGCGCGCGTCAGCGGCCTGCTGAACGATCTTGAGCGCCTGGTTCTGAGGGCCGACAGCGCGGCCGGCGAACCTCCGCCGACGCTGCTGGTGGTGGACGATTCCGCGACTTCCCGCCTGTTGTTCCGCATCTATCTTCCCGCCGAGCTGGGCTATACCGTGCTGGAGGCGGAGGATGCGGAGGGCGCGGTCAGCCAGGCGCTCGCGTCGCATCCGCGCGCCATCTTTCTCGACTACAACATGCCCGGCGAGGACGGGGTGGCGATCGCCCGCCGCATCCGGGCAGCGGGCGTCGCTTCCGCCCTCATCCTGCTCACCGCCAACGTCCAGGAAACGGTGCTCGACTCGGCCCGCGCCGCCGGCTTCGCGGGCGTTCTGGAAAAGCCCGTGACGCGCGACAAGTTCATCAACGTGCTGCAATCCCTGAAATGATCCCAGGATGACTCTGAGCCCGGCGGAACACGACGCGGTGGCCGAGCTGGCCAATATCGGCATCAGCCGCGCCGCGCGCCAGCTGTCGCTGATGCTGGATGACGAGATACGCATCCAGCGGCCACGCGTGTCGCTGGTGACGGCGCGCCAGGCCGCCCGGGAACTGGGCGGGGAAAGCGGCGATGTCGCCTGCGTGTACCAGCGGATGAGCGGCCCGTGTTCGAACGGAGAATGCCCGAAAGGCGAGTGCGGGCGCAGCGGCTTTTCCGGCCGCATCATGCTGGTTCTCCCTTCCCAGGACAGCCGGGTTCTCTTCCACCGCCTGATCGGTATCAGCCTGCCTTTGCAGGGCGTGGACTTGCGCAGTTTCGAGCACGAGGCGATGACGGAAATCGGTAACATCATCATTTCTTCCTGCGTCAGCGCGATGGCGGACATGCTGCGCCAGCACATCACCGTGTCGATCCCGCGCTACGCCGAAACGCGCATCGAGTCGCTGTTCAACGACGGGGAGCAGGGCGAGAACAGCGGTGGCGCGGAGCAGCCCGCGCTGATCGTCCACGCGCGCCTGCACGCCGCAAACCGCAGCGTGCAGGGCGTGATCGTGCTGGCGTTTTCGAGCAATGCCGCCAGGTACATCCTCGCCGCCATCCGGCGCATCGCCGGGGGGCAGTTGAACGGTTCGCCATGACGAATACCATGAATACCGCGCTGTTCGACACTTTGCCCATCGGGGTTATGGTGCTGGACGCCGATTTGCACATTCGCGGCTGGAACCGGTGGCTGGTGGAATACACCGGTATCGGTCCGGTGCTCGCGCTCGGCCGCACCCTGAACGAGCTGTTCCCCGGGCTGCGCACGCCCCGCTTCGATACGGCGGTCGCGGAAACCCTGCGCCACGGCGGCCCGCGCATTTTGTCCCAGGCGCTGCACCGCCACCTGATTCCCGTCGAGCTGCCGCATCTGGCCCAGTACGGGCTGGCGCTCATGCGCCAGCATGTGCATATCGAGTCCGTCCGCCTGGACGATGAAACCCTGGCCGTGGTCAGCATCATCGACGTGACCGGCAGCGTGCTCCGCACCGAGGCGCTCACCGATATGGCCCAGCGCCTGGAAAACGACGTCAACCGCGATCCGCTCACCCATCTCTTCAACCGCCGTTTCATGTGGGAATGGCTGGATCACCAGCACAAGCAGGCGCAGCGCTACGATTACCCGATCGCCGCCATGATGGTCGATCTCGACCATTTCAAGGAGGTGAACGACCGGCACGGCCACGCCGTCGGGGATCAGGTGCTGCTCGATTTCGCCTGCCTGCTTTCCGGTTGGGTGCGGGAAGCGGACATTGTGGTGCGCTACGGCGGCGAGGAGTTCCTGATCCTGCTGCCCCGCTGCGACCAGGTGCTGGCGACCGATGTCGCCTGGCGCATCACCCGCCAAACCGGGGAAACCGGCCTGGGCGGGCTGCCCCCCGACCAGGTCAGGTGCAGCATAGGCGTCGCCCTGTTTGAACCCGCCCATCCCCAGCTCCCCGCAGAACTGCTGCACGCCGCGGATCGCCGGCTTTACCTCGCCAAATGCAACGGGCGCAACCAAGTCGTGGCGGACGGCTGAAACGGGGGCAGAAAACCGCCGGTTTCCGCACCGGAGGCGCGCGAAATCCCTTCTCGCTTATTCCGCCAGACGCCAGGCCGGAAACTCGGCGCTGAAGGTGCTGCCCGCGCCGGGCTGCGATTCGATGTGCAGCGCGGCCTGGTGGCGGAGCAGCACATGCTTGACGATGGCCAGACCCAGCCCGGTTCCCCCGGTGTCGCGCGAGCGTCCCCGATCCGCGCGGTAGAAACGCTCGGTCAGGCGCGGCAGGTGTTCGGCGGAAACGCCGACGCCGGAGTCGCGCACCGAAAAAGTGCCGTTCCATCCGATGTGCACGCTGCCGCCTTCCGGCGTGTAACGGATGGCGTTCGACACCAGGTTGCCGAAGGCGCTGTGCAGTTCCTTCCAGTTGCCGCGCAGGCCGGGGCCGCCGGCTCTGGCCGTGATGTGGTGGCGGCCGCCGCTCAGGCTTTCGCCGTCGGACGACAGGCGGGCGAGCATCGCGTCCATGTCGATCCGCTCTTCGCTGGCCGGCGCGTCTTCCGATTCGAGGCGCGACAGGGTGAGCAGATCGTCGATCAGGCTCAACATGCGCGAGGTCTGGTCGGTCATCAGGCGGGCGAAGTGCTGGCGCTCTTCGCCGCTCATCGCCCCGTCGTTGCCGAAGTGTTCGAGGAAGCCGGCGACGACGGTCAGCGGCGTGCGCAGTTCGTGCGAGACGTTGGCGACAAAATCGCTGCGCATGGCTTCGACGCGCTTGGCGTCGGTCACGTCGAAGCTGAGGAGGATCTTGTTGCGTTCGCCGAAGGGCACGACGCGCAGCTCGTACACCCGCGCTCTCGCCGCTTGCGGCTGGAGCACGAAGGGCGCGATGCCGTCGGGGTGCCGGAGATATTCGGCAAAGCCCGGCGCGCGCACGAGCTGGCCGACGATGGCGCCGGCGTCGTTGGGCAGGCGGATGCCCAGATGCGCCTTGGCGGCGTGGTTGCACCAGCGGATCTGCTGCCCGGCGTCGAGGAGGACGATGCCTTCGGGCAACGCCTGGATGGCTTCGCGGAACGAGCTCAGATCGGCGGAGGCCGTCTCTACCGCCTTCGCGTCGGCCCGCAGGCGGCGGGAAAGGCGGATGAATACCTCGCCCCAGAGCCCGCCCGCATCGGGGAAGCCGGCGGTCTCCGGCGCCTGTAGCCAGACGGCGAGGGCGATCAGCTGGCGCGTCTGGGCGAGGACGATGAAGATCGACCCGACGGCCGCCACAGCCCACGCCCAGACCGGCCCGAGCCATGCCCGGGCGATCAGCGCGGCGCACAGGATGAGCAGCAGGCGCGGCAGCAGCGCGAGCCAGGCCGGTCGCCAGCCGGGAGCCATCTAAGTTTGCTCCGCCGGCACGCCCAGCTTGTAGCCCGCGCCGCGCACCGTTTCCACCATCTGTTCGGCGTGCGGGCCGAGCGCGACGCGCAGCCGGCGGATGTGCGCGTCGACCGTGCGGTCTTCGATATAAACGTGGTCGCCCCAGACGTTATCGAGCAGTTGCTGGCGCGTATAGACGCGGCCGGGGTTGGCCATCAGGAAACGCAGCAGCCTGAATTCGGCCGGGGTCAGAGTGATGCGCTCGCCGTTGACGCGGGTTTCGTGGCTGTCGGTATCGAGCTGCAGCGCGCCGATGTGCAGCGTCCCTCCCGCCAGTTCCGGCGCGCGGCGGCGCAGCACGGCCTGCACGCGGGCGATCAGTTCCTTGGGGCTGAAAGGCTTGACGATGTAGTCGTCGGCGCCGCCTTCGAGGCCGGCGACCCGGTCCGGCTCTTCGCCGCGCGCCGTGACCATGAGCACCGGCAGGCCGCGCGTGCGCGCGCCGGCGCGCAGCCTGCGGGTCAGCGCCAGCCCGGAGATGCCCGGCAACATCCAGTCGATGATGACGACATCCGGCAGGCTGCCGCGCAGCAACGCCTCCGCCTGTTCGGCGCTGTCGGCGCAGAAAGTCTGGTAGCCGCCGCGCTCCAGTGTGAAACGCAGCAGTTCCTGGATGCCGTGATCGTCTTCGACGACGACGACGGTCGGCAGGCTGCCGCGCGGTTGAACCGGCTCGGTCATGTCGGGCCCGACTTCTCTCCACCGTCGTCCGTGTGTCGGATATCGACGCCGCTGACGACATAAACCACGTTCTCGGCGATGTTCGAGGCGTGGTCGCCGACGCGCTCGATGGCCTTGGCGATCCAGATGATGTCCAGCGACTCGCCGATGGTGCGCGGGTCTTCCATCATATAGGTGATCAGTTGCCGCAGCACGCCGTTGAAACCGGCGTCGATCGCCGCGTCTTCGCGGATGGCCTGGCGCGCGGTGTCGATGTCCATGCGCGCCAGCGAGTCGAGCGCGCCCTGAAGCATCTTGATGGCGAGCTGCCCGCAGTGGCGGATGTCGGAGAGCGGCGGAAAATGGTGGCGCTCCGTCGCGTAGAGCTTCTGCGACATGCGCGCAATCTTCGCGGCCTTGTCGCCGATGCGCTCCAGGTCGGTGACGATGCGCGAGACCGCCATCACCAGGCGCAGGTCGCGCGCCGTCGGCTGGCGGCGGGCAATCAGCAGCGTGCAATCCTCGTCGATGGCGACTTCCAGGGAATCGACCTCGCGGTCGGTATCGACGACCTGCTGCATGGCGTTGAGGTTGCCCGTCGAGAAGGCGTCGATGGCGCTCGATACCTGTCGCTCGACCAGGCCGCCCATTTGCAGGATGCGCGTGCGGATGTTTTCCAGCTCAAGATCGAACTGCTTGCTCAAGTGATCGCTCATAAGACCCGGCTTTCGTGTGGGGTAACACCCCGGCACCTCGATCCCGTCATTCCCGCTTACGCGGGAATGACGGGGTTTTTGATGAGTACCCAAGGGTTACGTGTGGAAAAATACTCCGGGTAAAGATAGATCGCCAATGTTACGGGAAGATGACACGATGAAGAAGGTTTGCCCGGCGCCCGCGCAACGGCGGCCGGAAAATCAACTAAAATCGGGCTGTTGCCTTCAGGGGTTTTTCCATGCGACTCACCATTACCCGGCCGGACGACTGGCATCTGCATCTGCGCGACGGCGAGGCGCTGGCGGCGGTTTTGCCGCACAGCGCGCGCCAGTTCGCGCGCGCCATCGCGATGCCGAACCTGCGTCCGCCGGTGACGACGGTCGCGGCGGCGGCAGATTATCGCGCGCGCATTCTTGCCGCCGTGCCGGCGGGCGCGGTTTTCGAGCCGCTGATGACCTTGTATCTGACCGACAACACGCCGGCCGACGAGATCCGGAGGGCCGCGCAGAGCGGTTTCGTGCATGCCGTCAAATTGTATCCGGCGGGCGCGACAACCAATTCGGATGCGGGCGTGACCGATCTTGGCAAGTGCGGTGCGGTGCTTTCCGAGATGGCGCGGCTCGGGATGCCGCTGCTCGTGCACGGCGAAGCAACCGATCCGGCCATCGACGTTTTCGACCGCGAAAAAGCCTTCATCGAGCGCGTGCTATCGCCGCTGCTGGCGCGTCACCCGTCGCTGCGCGTCGTGTTCGAGCATATCACGACGGCCGAGGCGGCCGAATTCGTCGCCGGGTCGGGACCGGGTGTCGCGGCGACGATCACCGCGCACCACCTGCTCTACAACCGCAACGCGCTTTTTGTCGGCGGGCTTCGCCCGCACAACTATTGCCTGCCGGTGCTCAAACGCGAGACGCATCGTCTGGCGCTGGTGCGCGCGGCGACCTCGGGCAGCGGCAAGTTCTTCCTCGGCACCGACTCGGCGCCGCACGCGCGCGGCGCCAAAGAAGCGGCCTGCGGTTGCGCCGGCTGCTATACGGCGTTTTCGGCGCTGGAACTGTACGCCGAAGTTTTCGAGGCGGCCGGCGCGCTGGATAAACTGGAAGCCTTCGCCAGTTTTCACGGCCCGGATTTCTATCGTTTGCCGCGCAATACCGGCACGGTGACGCTGGAGCGCCAGGAATGGACGCTGCCGTCCGCTTTCGGTTACCTCGGCGGCGACACGCTGGTTCCGTTGCGCGCGGGCGAAGTCGTCCGCTGGAAAATGTTGGGTTGAGCGTTGATGAACAATTTGAGGAGATCTGTCGTGCCGCCGCTGAAACTGTTGCCTTTCCTGCTGCTGCCCATGCTGGTCGCCTGTTCGGACGAGCGCGCGTCCTTCCAGATCGCGACCAGCGATCACGCCTTGACGCTGATCCGCGAGCAGCAATTCTTCTGGTCGAAAAAGGCGGTGTATACCATCGTCGCGGCGCGCATGCCCGATTGTATGCGCCGGCACAAAATGGGTTCGGCCAGCCGCCTGGCCAAAGTCGAGGTCTACGCGCCGGGCAACGACGCCTGGATACTCAAACAGGGCGCGCGCATGGTTGTGGTCGAAACGCGAACCTGCGAAGGCTTCGCCAAACTGGAGGCCGAACCGGAAGGCGGCATGGGGCCGCTGGTCGGCATCTTCCAGAACAAAAAAGGGGTGCTGACCTTTGTCGCCGAACCGAAGGCAGAGGCGGCGGCCACGCCGGCGCCCGCCACCGCGCAGTGAGCCGTTCGCCGAAAGCGGCGAGCGGGCGCGCCCGCACCCCATCGTGCGGCGTATAATGTGTGCGGGAAGTCGGCCAGGCAGCCGCTGGGCGAAAGGCGCAAGCCTCAGCCGAGAGGAAAGTCCGGGCTTCGCAGAGCAGGATGCCGGTTAACGGCCGGGCGCTATAAGCCGCGAGGCGAAGGCGACGGAAAGTGCAACAGAGAACAGACCGCCTAAGACCGGGGCAACCCGGGACGGTAAGGGTGAAACGGCGAGGTAAGAGCTCACCGCGGACGTGGTAACACGGACGGCACGGCAAACCCCATCTGAAGCAAGGCCAAATAGGGAAGCGTACGGCGTGGCTCGCGCCGCTTCCGGGTAGGCTGCTTGAGCGTACTGGCAACAGTGCGCCTAGAGGAATGGCTGCCCACGACAGAACCCGGCTTATCGGCCGGCTTCCCGCTTTCCCTTTTTCCTTTCACCCCGAGATCATCCCGTGTGGCGCGAGATAGCCGCAAAGCGGCCGCCGGCGCGCGCGGGGCATTCGAGGTTTCCGGGGTTTGAGGCGGCCTCGCGCGCGACGGTGGCGGCGCGTGCTCCGCGCTCCTCCCGCCCGGCAAGTTTTTGGTCGCTGTTTTCATCCTCGCCGCGATCCGGATCGTCCGGTTTCGGCCGTTCGTCGGCCTCAAGGCGCATCCGTCGCCGGCGCCTCTCCCCGCCCCACAGCCCGCCCCACACCGGGTTGTCGCGCCTAATCATGGTTACAAAGCACTTTAACTAAAATTTTTTTGATGTTGTTTTTCAAGAAGAAACCACGCTGAGAAAATTGTAAAAAAATGCGCATAAGTCCTTGTTGATATTGAGGAAATATCCAAAGAATCCTCTTGCTTTGCCCGATTTTTTCCAGTAAAGTGGTAAGTAGTGGTGAAAAGTGGGGAATCGGGGGGTTCTTGTTTGTGAGGAGCGGGGTCGATGTTTCAGGGTGCGGCAGCGTTGAGTCTCGATGCCAAAGGTCGGCTTGCCATTCCGGCGCGCCACCGGGAGGCGCTCGTGACGGCTGCCGGCGGCAAGCTGGTGCTTACCGCGCACCCGCATCGCTGCCTGCTCCTTTATCCCGAGCCGGCTTGGGCGCCGATCCGCGACAAGGTCTTGGCGGCTTCCAGCTTCAACCCGCAGTCGGCCGCCATCAAGCGCCTGCTGGTCGGTAACGCCCGCGACGAAGAGATCGACGCGGCCGGCCGCCTGTTGGTGGCTCCGGAGCTGCGCCAGTTCGCCCAACTGGAAAAACAGGTCTGGCTGGTCGGGCAGGGCAGCCACTTCGAGATTTGGTCGGACGCCGGCTGGCAGAAACAGCAGGAGGCGTTCTTCGCGATGGGCGACAACATGCTGCCGCCCGGCCTTGAGGACTTGGCGCTATGACCGGCGCAAACGCGCGCGCGGCGGGTATGCCGGCGGAGCACCGGACAGTCTTGCTGCGCGAGGCGGTCGGCGCGCTCGCCGTCAAGCCGTCGGGCACCTACGTCGACGGCACTTTTGGCCGGGGCGGGCACAGCCGGTCGATTCTCGGCCATCTGGGGCAGTCCGGCCGCTTGCTGGCGCTCGACCGCGATCCGCGGGCGGTGGCGGTGGCGCGCGAAATAGATGATCGCAGATTGACCGTGCTGCACCACAGCTTCGGCGGGTTGGCCGAAGCCTTGCAGCAGGCAGGAATCGACGCTGTCGACGGCGTGCTCCTCGATATCGGGGTGTCGTCGCCGCAGCTCGATGAGGGGGGGCGGGGCTTCAGCTTCCGCTTCGATGCGCCGCTCGACATGCGGATGGACACGACGCGCGGCGAGACGGCGGCGGCGTGGCTGGCGCGAGCCGGGATACGAGACATTACGGAGGTGATAAGAAATTATGGCGAAGAACGGTTTGCTTTCCAGATTGCAAAGAAGATTGTGGCTGCTCGGGGCGAGCGGCCTATTGCAACCACAGTGCAGCTTGCCGCGCTCGTACGCGAAGCCGTGCGGACCCGCGAGCCCGGCCAGGACCCGGCGACGCGCACCTTTCAAGCTCTACGGATTCATATCAATCAAGAGCTCGAACAGCTTTCGCTAGTGCTCCCGCAGGCGGTGGACGTGCTCGCGCTGGGCGGCAGGCTGGTCGTCATCAGCTTTCATTCGCTGGAAGACCGGATCGTCAAGCGCTTCATGCGCGATCAGGCGGTACCGGACAACCTGCCGAAGGATCTGCCGTTGCGCGCCGCCGATTTGCCGCAACCCCGGCTCAGGCTGGTCGGCAAGCCGGTCAAGGCGGGCGCCGGCGAAGTCTCGGCCAACCCGCGCGCGCGCAGCGCGGTGATGCGGGTTGCGGAAAAACTCGCCGGAAAGGCGGCCTGACATGGTTCGCCTGAACATGATCCTCCTGCTCGCGACGGTGGTCGCCGCGCTCGGCGTCGTGACTTCGCAGCACAAGGCGCGCAAGCTGTTCCAGGATCTTGAAGCGGAGCAGAACCGGGCGAAGCAGCTCGAAGTCGAATACGGCCAGTTGCAGCTTGAGCTGTCCGCTTGGGCGACGCCGCCGCGCATCGAAAAAGCGGCTCGCGAAAAGTTGAAAATGCGCGTTCCGGAGGCGGCCAAAATCATTTCGGTCACCGCCGATGCCCTTTTGGGAGAGCCTCGCTGATGCGCTTCAAGGGCAGAATTTTGCACAAGTTCACCGAAAGCCCGGTGCTGGAGCTGCGGCTGCCGGCCTGGCGTTCGCGCCTGATGGCCTTGGTCATTTTCTGCTGCTTTGGCGCCTTGATCGGGCGTTCCTTTTATCTTCAGATCATCAATACCGATTTTTTGCAGGAGAAGGGAGAATCGCGCTATCGGCGCGATCTGGAGATCTCGGCTTCGCGCGGCCGCGTGTCCGACCGCAACGGCGACGTGCTGGCGATTTCGACGCCGATGAAGTCGGTGTGGGCGATTCCGGCCGATGCCCGGCTCGATCCGCAGCAAACCAAACAGCTGGCCGGGTTGCTGGAGGCCGACGCCAAGGAACTGTCGCACAAGCTGAACAGCGACAAAAACTTTGTTTTCCTGCAACGCCAGATACCGCCCGATATCGCCGACCAGATCACGGCGCTCAAACTGCCCGGGATCGGCCAGGACAAAGAGTATCGCCGCTACTACCCGACCGGTGAAATGACCGCGCACATCGTCGGTTTTACTGGCGTAGACGACAAGGGGCTGGAAGGTGTCGAACTCGCCTACCAGAGCCAGTTGCTCGGCCGCAACGGCAGCCGCAGCGTCATCAAAGACCGGCGCGGGCAGATCGTCGAGGACGTCGGCTCGATCAAGCCGCCGCAGGACGGCAAGGACATCCAGCTGGCGCTCGATTCCAAGATCCAGTATCTGGCCTACAGCCATCTGAAACAGGCGATCACCGACAGCAAGGCCAAGGCCGGCGGCGCCATCGTCGCCGATGCCAGGACGGGCGAAATTCTCGCGTTGGCCAACTGGCCGACCTATAACCCCAACAACCGCGACCACCTTTCAGGCGCGCAGTTGCGCAACCGCGCGGTGACCGATACCTTCGAGCCCGGCTCAACCTTGAAGCCGTTCACGATTGCCCTGGCGCTCGAAAAAGGCAAGGTGCGCTTCAATACGATCATCGACACTGCGCCGGGCAAGCTGGTGATCGGCCAGGCAACGATTACCGATAGCCAGGCGCACGGCCCGCTGACGGTCGCTCAGGTCATCCAGAAATCCTCCAACGTCGGCGCCGCCAAGATCGCCGCAACCCTGCCGGCGCAAGAAATGTGGGGCATGTTCGACGGTCTCGGCTTCGGCCAGGCGCCGCATCTGGGCTTTCCGGGCGAAGTGGGCGGCCGTCTGCGCCCTTGGAAAACCTGGCGCCCGATAGAGCAGGCGACGATGTCCTACGGGCACGGCATTTCGGTCTCGCTGATGCAGTTGGTGCGCGCTTACACCGTTTTCGCCCGCGACGGCGACCTGATTCCGCTGTCGCTGACGCGCGCCGGCCCGCAGCGCGTCGGCGGCACACCGGTATTCAGCCAGGAGACGGCGCGCGAGCTGCGCGCGATGCTGGAGATGGTCGTCCAGCCCGGTGGCACGGCGCCGAAGGCGCAGATCCCCGGCTATCGCGTCGCCGGCAAGACCGGCACGGCGCACAAGCTGGAAGGAGGCCAATATGCCGACAAATACCTTTCGTCCTTCATCGGTTTTGCCCCGGCATCCGATCCGCGCCTGATTGTCGCCGTGATGATCGACGAGCCGGGCATCGCCAAGCATTACGGCGGCGATCTCGCCGCCCCGGTCTTCTCCCTGGTGATGGGCGGCGCGTTGCGCACCTTGGGTATCCCTCCCGACGCGCCGTTGCAGGTGGCGAACGGCGCCGATGCGCCCGCCGCAAAGGGCAAGCTGTGAAGACGGCCGCCAGAAACCTGGCCGGGCGGGGCGCGACCCCGGCCGATGCCATCGGCTCGCCGGCCGCCGCCTTGCAGTTCCTCGCCGCCGTGGGCGTCGAGCCGCGCGGCGTGGCGGACGACAGCCGGCAGGTGCGCGAGGGAGATGTGTTCCTCGCTTATCCGGGCGATCTGGCGGATGGTCGCGCGCATGTCGCCGATGCCGTGGCGCGCGGCGCGGTAGCCGTGCTCTGGCAGGAAGGCGGCGCGTTCGCGTGGAACGCGCGGTGGGAAATCGCCAACCGGCCGTGCGTCGATCTGCGCGCCTGGTCGGGGCCGTTCGCCCACGCGGTCTGCGGGTATCCGAGCGAGCGCCTGTCCCTGGTGGCGGTCACCGGCACCAACGGCAAGACCAGCGTCAGCCACTGGATCGCGCGGTGCCATCCGCGCCGCTGCGCGATCATCGGGACGCTGGGCGCCGGGCTGCCCGGGCAGCTTGCCGATACCGGCTTCACGACGCCGGAGGCGGCGGCCTTGGCGCGTTATCTGGCCGAGTTTGCAGCGGGCGCGGCGGGGTTTGCGGAATGCGCGGATGCCGGCGCCCAGGCCTGCGCGCTCGAAGCCAGCTCGATCGGCATCGAAGAAGGGCGCCTCAACGGCGCGCGCGTCGATGTCGCGGTGTTTACCAATCTGACGCGCGATCACCTCGACTACCACGGAACGATGGACGGGTACGCGGCGGCCAAGGAGAAGCTCTTCAACTGGCCCCGGCTCCGGCTGGCCGTCGTCAATCTCGACGATCCGTTTGGCGTCGAACTGGCCGCGCGCAGCGCGGCCGCCAAGGTTGTCGGCTACACCTTGGGCGACGCGCCAAACGGCCGCCAGGGGGCGATCCGCGCCGAAGAGCTCGCCGAAACGCCGTTCGGCACGCGCTTTACGCTTTCCGCGCCAAACGGTCGGGCGCGCGTCGAGACCGCGCTGGTCGGCCGTTTCAACGTCTCCAATTTGCTCGCCGTGGCCGCGGTACTGATCGATGCCGGGCTGACTCCGAAAGAAGTTGCCGCCCGCTTCGCCGATCTGGCGGCGCCTCCCGGGCGCATGGAAAGCCTCGGCGGCAACGGCGATCCCTTGCTTGTCGTCGATTACGCCCACACGCCCGATGCCCTCGAAAACGCGCTGGCCGCGTTGCGTCCCGTTGCGTCGGCGCGTCGCGGCCGGCTTGCCGTCGTTTTCGGTTGCGGCGGCGACCGGGATCGCGGCAAGCGCCCGCAGATGGGCGAAGTGGCGGCGCGGCTGGCCGACCACGTCGTGCTGACCAGCGATAACCCGCGCGGCGAAGACGCCGACGCGATCATCGGCGACATTCGTCGCGGCGCGTCCGGCGCGGAAATTATCGCCGACCGCGCCGCCGCGATACGCCGGACGATAGCCGCCGCGCATCCCTCGGACGTGGTGCTGATCGCCGGCAAAGGGCACGAGCCGTATCAGGAAACCGCCGGCGTCCGCACGCCGTTTTCCGATCTGGCCGAAGCGCGCGCCGCCTTGTTGCTGCGCCAGGAGCGTTTCAAATGAGCGTCAACATGGATCTTTTCGCTGCCGCCGCCGCGATGGGTGGCGCCTTGCATGGCGAGAATGCCGGCTTCTCCGGCGTGTCGACCGATAGCCGCAATATCGCGCCCGGCCAACTGTTCTTCGCGTTGCGCGGCGACAAGTTCGACGGCCACGAGTTTGTCGCAGCCGCCGGGGAACGCGGCGCGGCGGCGGCCGTGGTGGCGGCCGACACCGTGGAAAAACTCGGAGCGGCCGCTTTGCCGCTGATCGCCGTGGCCGATACCCGCCTCGCGCTGGGCGCTCTGGCCGCCAACTGGCGTGGCCGCTTTGCGCCGCCCTTGATCGCCGTAACCGGCAGCAACGGCAAGACGACGACCAAGGAGATGATCGCCAGCATCCTGGAGGCGGCTTTCGGCGATGCGGTTCTGGCGACGCGGGGAAATTTCAACAACGACATCGGCTTGCCGCTCACGCTGCTCGGGATGAGCGCGGCACACCGCGCGGTCATCGTCGAGCTGGGCATGAACCGCCCCGGAGAAATCGCCTATCTGGCGGGTCTTGCACGCCCCGGCGTGGCGCTGGTGACGAACGTGCAGCGCGCGCATCTGGCCGGGATGGGAACGCTGGAGACGATTGCGCGGGAAAAGGGGGCAATCTACGCGAGCCTGGGCGAAACCGGAGTCGCCGTGTTCGACGCGGCGGACGAGTGGGCGGATCTGTGGCGGGCGCAGAGCGGTGCTCGGCGGACGATGACTTTTGCGCTGGAATCGCCGGCCGATGTCCGGGGCGGCTACGTCTTGCACGGGCTGGAAACGCGCCTCGTCGTATCGTATCGGGACGAGCAGGTCGAGGTCGGTTTGGCCTTGCCGGGTTCGCACAATGCCCGCAACGCCATCGCCGCCGCCGCCGCCGCGCTGGCGGCCGGCGTATCGCTGGCGGCGGTGCGTGACGGGCTGGCCGCATTCCGGGGCATAAATGGCCGTTTGCAGCGACTGGTTGGCATGGGCGGCGCGGTGCTGCTCGACGATACCTACAACGCCAACCCCGACTCGGTGCGCGCCGCCATCGATGTGCTGGCGGCGACCGTCGGCAAGAAGATCCTGGTGCTCGGCGACATGGGCGAACTGGGCTGGATGAGCGGCCAGCTCCACGACGAAATCGGCGGCTACGCCAAGAGCCAGGGCGTAGACCGGCTGTTTGCTCTGGGCGAGTGCAGCCGTTTGGCGGCCCATAATTTCGGCGCCGGCGGACGGCATTTCAAAAAAATAGACGACCTGATAAAGGCGCTCAAGGCCGAGCTGGCGCCGGATGCGACCGTGCTCGTCAAAGGTTCGCGCTTCATGCGCATGGAGCGGGTGGTGCAGGCGATCATGGCGCGGGCCGAAGCGGAGAGCGCATCATGCTGCTGATGCTCGCACAATGGTTGGGGCAGGAAATACGCGGTTTCAACGTGTTCGGCTACATCACCTTGCGCACCGTGCTGGCGGCGATGACCGCTCTCGTCATCTCCTTCATGGCCGGGCCGCGCGTCATCCGCTGGCTGGCGGCCAAGAAGATCGGGCAGGCGGTACGCCAGGATGGGCCACAGACGCACCTCGTCAAGTCCGGCACTCCGACGATGGGCGGCGCGCTGATCCTGATTGCGATCGGCATCACGACGCTGTTGTGGGGAGACCTGACCAACCGCTATGTGTGGGTCGTGCTGATCGTCACGCTTGGTTTCGGCGCCATCGGCTGGGTTGACGACTGGAAAAAGGTGGTCTACCGCGACCCGAAAGGGCTGGCCAGCCGCTGGAAGTATTTCTGGCAATCGGTGATCGGTCTGATCGTCGCGATCTATCTGGGGATGACGGCGACCGTGCCGGCGCAGCTCGAACTGATCGTTCCCTTCTTCAAAACCGTTTCCTATCCGCTGGGCGTGATCGGTTTCATCGCGCTGACCTACTTCGTCATCGTCGGCACCAGCAACGCGGTGAACCTGACCGACGGGCTGGATGGTCTGGCGATCATGCCGGCGGTGATGATCGCCGCCGCGCTCGCCATTTTCGCCTACGTTGCCGGCAATTCGGTTTACGCCAAGTACCTGCTCATGCCCTACATCCCCGGCGCCGGAGAACTGGCCGTTTTTCTCGGTGCGATGGCCGGTGCCGGTCTCGGCTTTCTCTGGTTCAACGCCTACCCGGCGGAAGTGTTCATGGGCGACGTGGGGGCTCTGGCGCTGGGCGCCGCGCTCGGCGTCGTCGCCGTCATCGTGCGCCAGGAGATCGTGCTCGCGATCATGGGCGGCGTCTTTGTCGCCGAAACCTTGTCGGTGGCGGCGCAAGTGCTCTATTTCAAATACACGGGCGGCAAGCGCATTTTCCGCATGGCGCCGTTGCACCACCACTACGAACTGGGCGGCTGGAAGGAGACGCAGGTCGTCGTCCGCTTTTGGATCATCACCATCATGCTGGTGCTGGCCGGCCTCTCGACATTGAAACTGCGCTGAGATGAAACAGTCCCCACGCCCACTCCGTTCGCTGTCCTCCCAGGGGGCGGCGCCCTTCTTTGGGGCGGCCCGGCAGGAGGGCGCATGGAACTAAAGGGCAAACGCGCACTGGTGCTGGGCCTCGGCGAGAGCGGCCTGGCGATGGCGCGGTGGCTGTCGCGCCAGGGCGCGCGCGTCCGTGTCGCCGACAGCCGCCGGCAGCCGCCGAACCGCGACGCGCTGCGCGCTGCCGTTCCCGGCGCCGAGATTTACGCGGGACTCTTCGCCGGCGAAAGGTTCGCCGCCAATTTTGCCAATATCGACCTGATCGCCATTTCGCCCGGTGTGCCGGTACAAGAGACATTGGTGCAACAGGCGATCGCGCGGGGCGTTCCCATCGTTTCCGAAATCGAACTTTTCGTCCGGGGCGTCCGTCGCCTGGCGCCGCAAGCAAATATCGCCGCCATTACCGGCAGCAACGGCAAGACGACGACCACCGCGCTGACCGGCGCGCTATGCGCGGCGGCCGGCCGGAAAACCGCGGTTGCCGGAAACATCGGCCCGGCCGCTCTCGACGCGCTGATGGACGCCATCGACGCCGGCGGTCTGCCCGAGATCTGGGTGCTGGAGCGTTCCAGTTTCCAGCTCGAAACGACCCACACGCTCGACGCCGGCGCAGCCACCGTGCTCAACGTCAGCGAGGATCACCTCGACCGCTATTCCGGCATGGACACTTACGCCGCCGCCAAGTCGCGCGTCTTCCAGGCCAGCGCGGGGCGGGCGGGCACGATGGTGCTCAACCGCGACGACGACCGCAGCCTGGCTTGCGGTCGCCGCGGCCGAAAAATGGTCACTTTCGGCCTGAACCCGCCGCCGCGTCCGGCCGATTACGGTCTGGCCGACGGCAATATCGTGCGCGGCGGCGAGAAGCTGATCGCGCTGGCCGACTTGAAACTGGTCGGGTCGCACAATGCGGCCAACGCGATGGCCGCGTTGGCGCTGTGCGGGGCGCTCGGCATCGGGGCCGCCGAGGTGATCCCGGCGCTGGCCGCGTTCGGCGGGCTGCCGCACCGTGTCGAGCTGGTCGCCGAAATCGGCGGTGTCGCCTATTACGACGATTCCAAGGGAACCAATGTCGGGGCGACGCTCGCCGCGCTCCGGGGCTTGGGCCGGAAAGTGGTGCTGATACTCGGCGGCGAAGGCAAGGGGCAGGATTTTTCGCCGCTCGGGGAAGCCTTGTCGCAACATGCGCGCGCCGTCGCGCTGATCGGGCGCGACGCCGAAATCATCGCCGGCGCAATCGGCGGTTGCGGCGTGCCGGCGCAGCGTTGCGCCGACATGTCGGCAGCCGTGAACTGGTGCGCCCAGCAAGCGCGGCGCGGCGACGCCGTGCTGCTTTCGCCGGCCTGCGCCAGCTTCGACATGTACCGCAATTACGCGCATCGGGCCGAAGTGTTCGTCGGCGCGGTGCGCGACCTCGAACGGAGGGCGGCATGATGGCCGGCACTTCCGACGCGCGCCGGCAAACCGGTTCCGAAGTGGATCTGGTGCTTCTTTGGAGCGCCCTCGTATTGCTCATGATGGGTATGGTCATGGTCTACTCGGCGTCGATCGCCACGGCGGAAGCCGCCGCCGCGACCGGCCATCAGCCGGCCTACTATCTGGTTCGCCACGGCGTCTTCCTGTCGGTTGCCCTGGTCGCGGCGGCGTTCGCTTTCCAGGTGCCGCTGTCGGCCTGGCAGCAGCTCGCCCCCTGGCTGTTCGTCGCCGGGTTCGCCCTGCTCGTTCTGGTGCTGGTTCCCGGTATCGGCCGCGACGTCAACGGCGCGCGCCGCTGGCTTTCGCTGGGCGTCGCCAACCTGCAACCGTCCGAGCTGATGAAGCTGTTCGCCGTGCTTTACGCGGCCGACTACACGGTGCGCAAGATGGAGTACATGGGCGATCTGAAGAAAGCTTTCCTGCCGCTGGCCGCCGCGCTCGTCGCAGTCGGCATCCTGTTGCTCAAGGAGCCGGACTTTGGCGCCTTCGTGGTCATCATTTCGGTGGCTATCGGCATCCTCTTTCTGGGCGGCATGCGCGCGCGCCTGTTTGCCGTGCTGATCGTTTTGCTGATCGCGGCGTTCGCCGTATTGATTGTCGTGTCGCCTTACCGGCGCGACCGCATCTTCGGTTTCATGGATCCGTGGACCGATGCTTTCGGCCGGGGCTACCAGCTCTCGCACGCCCTGATCGCGTTCGGGCGGGGCGAATTCCTCGGTGTCGGCCTGGGTGCCAGCATCGAAAAACTGTTCTATCTGCCCGAAGCGCACACCGACTTTCTGCTGGCGGTGATCGCCGAAGAACTGGGGTTCGCCGGCGTTCTCTCGGTGATTGTCCTGATGGGGCTGGTCGTCCAGCGCGCTTTCGTCATCGGGCGCCAGGCCGTCGCGCTCGAACGCCTGTATCCGGCGCTGGTCGCCCAGGGCGTCGGCATGTGGCTGGGCGTGCAGGGCTTCATCAACATGGGCGTCAACATGGGGCTGCTGCCGACCAAAGGGCTGACGCTGCCCCTGATGAGCTTCGGCGGTTCCGGGATGGTCGCCAACTGCGTGGCGCTGGCCGTTCTGTTGCGGGTCGATTGGGAGAACCGCCAGGTGATGCGCGGGGTAAAGCTATGAGTGCCAACGCGTTGCGCAAAACGCTGCTGGTCATGGCCGGCGGTACCGGCGGCCACGTTTTCCCCGGGCTGGCCGTCGCCGATCTGCTGAAGATCCGTGGCTGGCGGGTGGTTTGGATGGGGCACCCGGACGGGATGGAGGCGCGCCTGGTGCCCGCGCGCGGCTACGAAATGGCCTGGGTGCGCTTTGCCGCGCTGCGCGGCAAAGGCCTGCTGCGCAAGCTGTTGCTGCCCTTCAACCTGCTCTCCGGTTTCTGGCAGGCGCTGAAAGAAGTACGCCGGATACAGCCCGATGTGGTGTTGGGCATGGGCGGCTACATGTCCTTTCCGGGCGGAATGATGGCTGCGCTGCTCGGCTGCCCGTTGGTTATCCACGAACAGAATTCGGTTGCCGGAATGGCCAACCGGGTGCTGGCAAGAATCGCCGAGCGGGTCGTTTGCGGTTTCCCGAACGTGTTACCGAAAGCGGTCTGGACCGGCAACCCGGTGCGCCCGGAAATCGCGCAGATGCCGGAACCGGGCGAACGCTTCGCCTACCGGATGGGCACCGGGGAGCCGCTCCGGCTGCTGGTGGTCGGCGGCAGCCTGGGCGCGTCGATATTCAACGAGGTGGTGCCCAAAGGGCTGGCGCTGATCCCCGTCGCGCAAAGGCCGTCGGTGGTACATCAGGCGGGCGAGCGCCATCTGGAAACATTGCAGAAGAACTACGGGCTGGCCGGCGTCGAGGCGCATTGCGTCCCCTTCATCGAAGACATGGCCGGGGCTTACGATTGGGCCGATCTGGTCATCTGTCGCGCGGGTGCGCTGACCATCGCCGAACTGGCGGCGAGCGGTGTCGCCAGCATTCTCGTGCCGTTCCCTTCGGCGGCCGACGACCACCAGACGAGCAACGCCCGCTTCCTGGCGTCGGTCGGCGGCGCCATCTTGCTGCCGCAGGAAGAATTCACGCCGGAATCGGTCAGCCGGATAAAGCACTACACGCGCGGCCAGTTGTTGCAGATTGCCGGAAGGGCGCGCCAACTGGCGAAGCCGGGCGCGACGGCCGCCGTCGCGGCGGTTTGCGAGGCGTTATGCTCGACGCCGTCCAAGAGGCACCGCGAAAAGCAGTACGAGGTACGTGTGAAATGAAACACAAGGTAAAAAATATTCACTTCGTCGGTATCGGCGGCTCGGGGATGAGCGGCATCGCCGAGGTGCTGGCCAACTTGGGTTTCGCGGTCAGCGGCTCCGATTTGGCCGACAGCGCGACGACGAGGCGGCTGGCGTCGCTGGGCGTGCGGACGATGCTCGGGCACGCCGCCGAAAACGTCGCCGGTGCCGACGCCGTCGTCGTCTCGACGGCCGTCAGGGAGGATAACCCGGAGGTCGTCGCGGCGCGGGAACGCAAGGCGCCGGTCGTGCCGCGCGCGCAGATGCTGGCCGAACTCATGCGTTTGAAGCAGGGTATCGCCGTCGCCGGAACGCACGGCAAGACGACGACGACCAGTCTCGTGGCCTCGATTCTGGCCGAGGGCGGGCTGGATCCGACCTTCGTCATCGGCGGCCGCCTCAACGCGGCCGGCGCCAACGCCCGCCTGGGGACTGGCGATTTTTTGGTGGCCGAGGCCGACGAGTCGGATGCGTCCTTCCTCTTCCTGTCGCCGGTGATCTCGGTTGTCACCAACATCGACGCCGATCACATGGAGACCTACGGCCACGATTTCGGGCGGCTCAAGCAGGCGTTCGTGGACTTCCTGCAGCGCTTGCCGTTTTACGGTGTCGCGGTGCTCTGCGCCGATGACGCCAACGTGCGCGAGATCGCGCCGCAAGTCGCCAAACAGATCGTGACCTACGGCTTCGGCGCGACCGCGAACGTGCGCGCCGAAAACGTCGTCGCGCGGGACGGGCAAATGACGTTCGATTGCGTGCGCGTCAACGGTAGCGTCAGCCGTTTCCCGGTGACGCTCAACCTGCCGGGTATGCACAACGTGCTCAACGCGCTGGCGTCGATCGCCGTGGCCACCGAAGTCGGCGTTTCCGACGCGGCTATCGCCAAGGCGCTGGCCGAGTTTCGCGGGGTCGGCCGCCGCTTCCAGCGGCACGGAGACGTGGTGCTTCCCTCGGGCGGCGCGTTCGCGCTGATCGACGATTACGGGCACCATCCGACCGAGATGGCGGCCACGCTGGCCGCTGCGCGCGGCGCGTTTCCCGGCCGGCGGCTGGTGCTCGCCTTTCAGCCGCACCGCTTTTCGCGCACGCGCGACTGTTTCGAGGATTTCGTGAAAGTGCTCAACGGGGCGGACGCGCTGCTGCTCGCCGAAGTCTATGCCGCCGGCGAGCCGCCCATCGTGGCTGCCGACGGTCGGGCGCTGGCCCGCGCGCTGCGCGTCGCGGGAAAGGTAGAACCCGTTTTCGTCGAGGACATCGCCGACATGCCGCAAGCGATATTCGGCATCGCGCGCGACGGTGACGTGGTGCTGACGATGGGTGCTGGCTCGATCGGGAGCGTCCCCGGAAAAATAGGCGACGGGGCAACAAACAAGGTGAGCCATGTCTGAGATCGATGCGATGAAACCAGAAGACTTCGGAAAAGTCGCCGTGCTGCTCGGCGGTCGTTCGGCGGAGCGCGATGTCTCGCTCAACAGCGGTTCGCGCGTGCTGGCGGCTCTCTCGAGACGGGGCGTCGACGCGCAGGCTTTCGACCCGGCGGAGCGCAAGCTCGACGAGCTGTCCGCGTTCGACCGCGCTTTCATCGCGCTGCACGGGCGCCACGGCGAAGACGGGACGATACAGGGCGCGCTGGAACTGATGGGCATCCCTTACACCGGCAGCGGCGTAATGGCCTCGGCGCTCGGCATGGACAAGTGGCGCACCAAGTTGCTGTGGCGCTCGGTCGGGCTTCCGGTGCCGGAGTTCGCGCTGCTCGACGACGCCAGCGATTTCGCCCGGATCGAACGGGAATTGGGGCTCCCGGGGCTACCGGTTTTCGTCAAACCGGCCCGCGAAGGTTCTTCGATCGGCATCTCCAAAGTCCGCCGCGCGGGAGAGCTGGGGGCCGCCTACCGCACGGCGCGCCAATACGACGACAAGGTTATTGCCGAGCGGGCGATTCTCGGCGGCGAGTACACGGTCGCCATCTTGGGCGACAGCGCGCTACCCATCGTCAAGATCGAGCCGGCAAACGAGTTCTACGATTACGACGCGAAATACTTGCGCGACGATACGGCCTATCTTTGCCCGTGCGGGTTGCCGGAGGCACGCGAAACCGCGCTCCGGCAGCAGGCGCTAGAGGCCTTCCGCATAGTTGGCGGACGCGGCTGGGGACGGGTCGACTTTCTGATGGACGAGGCGGGGGCGCCGTATTTTCTCGAAGTCAACACCTCGCCGGGAATGACCGACCACTCGCTGGTGCCGATGTCGGCCCGCGCGGCCGGTATTTCCTACGACGACCTCGTGCTGCGCGTGCTCGCGCTGGCCGCGCCGGGATGAGCGATGTGGCACAAACCGCAACTGATGAACGCCGTTTCCGACCTGCTCTTCGTGGCGGCCGCCGCCGCGCTGCTGGTCGCCGGCGTCTTGTGGGGAATGCGCATGCCCTGGTTCCCGGTGCGCGAAGTGGTCGTCATGCACGGGCTGGAAGAGGTGCGGCGCGGGGAAATCGAGCGCTCTGTGGCCGGCCTGCTGCGCGGCAACTTTTTCAGCATCAACCTGGAGACACTGCGCCAGTCGCTGGAGAAACTTCCCTGGGTGCGCCACGCGGAAGTTCGGCGCCAGTGGCCGGCGCGCCTGGAAGTCAGGATCGAAGAGCATCGGCCGGCCGCGCGCTGGGGCGACGGGGCAAGCTATCTGGTGAACACCTTCGGCGAAGTGTTCGCCGCCACGTTGACGCGCGACATCCCCCTGCCACGTCTGAGCGGGCCGGCGGGTTCTTCGATGGAAGTGCTACGCTATTACGAGGAGTTTTCGCGAATTCTGCGGCCGGTCGGCCGGCGCCCGGAAAAAGTTGTTCTTTCGCCGCGCCTGGCGTGGTTTTTGAGCCTGGAAGACGGCATGCACGTCGAGTTGGGGCGCGAACAGGCCAAGGCGCCGATCAGCGTTCGCATGCAGCGTTTTGCCGAGGTTTATCCGACCTTGTCGGACGCTCGCCGGACGCGGCCGCTCGCGGTCGATATGCGTTACCCGAACGGATTCGCGCTCCGGTTTGCGAATGTTGCGAGCGGCGCAAGCCATGAAGCCAGGGGAAGATAATGAGTAGGGATAGCAAGGATCTGATCGTCGGACTGGACATCGGCACGTCGAAAATTGTCGCGCTGGTGGCCGAAATTACGCCGGAGGGGCGGTTCAACGTCATCGGTATCGGATCGCAGGAGTCCAGGGGATTGCGCAAGGGCGTGGTGGTCAATATCGAAGAGACGGTGGCCACCATTTCGCGCGTGCTCCAGGAAGTCGAACTGATGGCCGATTGCAAGGTCAAGGATGTGTATACCGGAATCGCCGGTAGCCACATCAAGAGTTTCAACTCGAACGGAATGGTGGCGATCAAGGATAAGGAAGTGACGCCGATGGACATCGACCGGGTTATCGAAACGGCGCGCGCGATGCCGATTCCGGCCGATCAGGAGATCCTGCACATCCTGACGCAGGAATTCATCATCGACGACCAGGACGGTATCCGCGAGCCGATCGGCATGAGCGGCTTCCGCCTGGAAGTGAAAGTGCACATCGTCACCGGCGCCGTCTCCGCCGCGCAAAATATCGTCAAGTGTGTCCGCCATTGCGGGCTGGAAGTGAACGACCTGGTGCTGCAACCGCTGGCGTCGAGCTACGCGGTGCTTTCCGAGGACGAAAAGGATCTGGGTATCTGCTTGATCGACATCGGCGGCGGGACGACGGATCTCGCGGTGTGGACGCAGGGTGCGATCCGCCATACGTCGGTGATACCGATCGCCGGCGACCAGATTACCAACGACATCGCGATGGCGCTGCGCACGCCGACGCGCGAGGCCGAAGAGATCAAGCGCAAGTTCGGCTGCGCGTTGTCGCAACTGGCCGATCCCGAAGATGTGCTCGATGTTGTCGGCGTCGATGACCGGCCTTTGCGCAAGCTTTCGCGCCGCGCGCTGGCCGACGTTATCCAGCCGCGCGTCGAGGAGTTGTTCGAGCTGATTCAGGCCGAGCTGCGCCGTTCCGGTTTCGAGGACGTGCTGTCCTCCGGCATCGTGCTGACCGGCGGCGCTTCGGTGATGCCGGGGATGATCGAGCTGGGCGAGGAAATTTTCCATATGCCGGTTCGCCTCGGGGTGCCGAAGTACTATGGCGCTTTGTCCGACGTGGTGCAGAACCCGAGGTTCGCGACCGCTTGCGGCTTGCTGTTCGAAGCGCAAGCGCGGAAAAAGCGCGGCATGAAGGAGCGTGAAACGCGAGATGCAAAGCAGGTGTTTGGCCGCATGAAGTCGTGGTTTGAAAAGAATTTCTGATTGATTGATAGATTGATATTTACCTGATTTTGCAGAGGAGAGCACCATGTTCGAGATCATCGACAAGGAAGAGTGCAGCGGCGATTTCGCGACCGTGATTAAAGTGATCGGCGTTGGTGGCGCCGGCGGCAACGCTGTCGACCACATGATCCGCGAAGGCGTCAACGGGGTCGAATTCGTGACCGCCAATACCGATGCCCAGGCGCTCAAACGCAGCAGCGCGCCCCAAAAACTGCGCCTCGGAAAAACCGGGCTGGGCGCCGGCGCCAAGCCGGAAGCCGGGCGTAGCGCGGCGCTCGAAGAACGCGAACAGATCGCGGAGGCGCTCAAAGGCGCGCACATGGTGTTCATCACGGCCGGCATGGGCGGCGGCACGGGCACCGGCGCGGCACCTGTCGTCGCCCAGGTGGCGCGCGAGCTCGGCATCCTGACCGTAGCCGTGGTCACCAAGCCCTTCGGCTTTGAAGGCAGGCGCCTGAAAGCGGCCGAAGCCGGCATCGCCGAGTTGCAGCAGCACGTCGATTCGCTGATCGTCATCCTCAACGACAAGTTGATGGACGTGCTCGGCGACGATGTGTCGATGGACGAGGCCTTCAAGGCGGCCGACAACGTTCTGCGCAATGCGGTGGGCGGCATCGCCGAAATCATCAAATGCCCCGGTCTGGTCAACGTCGATTTTGAAGACGTGCGCACGGTGATGGGCGAGATGGGCATGGCGATGATGGGGTCGGCCAACGCCTCCGGCACCGATCGTGCGAGACTGGCCGCCGAACAGGCTGTCGCTTCGCCGCTGCTCGAAGGCATCAATCTCTCCGGCGCCAAGGGTGTGCTGGTCAACATCACCTCGACACGCGGCCTGAAGATGAAAGAGGTCAACGAAGTGATGAACACCGTCCGCGCATTTGCCGCCGAGGACGCGCACATCATCTTCGGCGCGGTGTACGACGATAGCATGGGCGAATACATCCGTGTCACCGTCGTCGCCACCGGTCTCGGCCAGGCGCAGGCCAAGCGCCAGCCGCTGACGGTGATCGAAACGCCCGTCATGCAACAAGGGACGGGTACCGACGGCCTTTTCGTGTCGAACACCGCAGCAAATCCGGTCGCGGCAGTCGATTACACTTCGCTGGAACAACCGGCTGTCGTGCGGCGCGGGCGCATCGCGACGGTCGAAGCGCTGGCCAACAGCGGCGTGGATCGTTATGACATACCCGCGTTCCTGCGCAAGCAGGCCGACTGACGCCTGCCGCGCCAGAACCACCGTTCACCGATCTCCTCTGTGTTGGGGGAATCGGCGCTTTTGCCGCATCTTCAGGGTGTGCTACAATTGGCCGATTCCCCGTTTTTTCAACCACATACATGCTCAAACAGCGCACGCTCAAGTCATTGATTCGCGCCGCAGGCGTCGGCCTGCATTCCGGTGTCAAGGTGACTATGGCGTTGCGCCCGGCCGCGCCCAATACCGGTATCGTCTTTCGCCGTATCGACCTGGATCCGGTCGCCGACCTCCCAGCATCGGCGCTGATGGTCGGCGATACGCGCATGTGTTCCAGCCTCGAACGCGGCGGCCCACGGGGCAAAATCAGGGTTGGCACCATAGAACATCTGATGTCCGCCTTTGCCGGTCTGGGTATCGACAATGCCTATGTCGATCTCGATGCTTCCGAGGTGCCCATCCTCGACGGTTCGGCGGCGCCGTTCGTTTTTCTAATCCAGTCGGCCGGCATCGAAGAGCAACCTGTGGCCAAAAAATTCATCCGCGTAACGCGCCCGATAGAAGTCCATGAGAGCGACGTGTCGGGCGACAAATGGGCGCGTTTCGAGCCTTACGATGGTTTCCGCCTGTCTTTTTCCATTGCCTTCAACCACCCCGCGATCAACCGTACCGGGCAAGAGGTGACGATAGATTTTGCCGACAGCTCCTACATCCGCGAAGTGTCGCGGGCGCGCACCTTCGGCTTCATGCAGGAGGTCGAATGGTTGCGCGAGAACGGGCTGGCGCAGGGCGGCGGCTTGGACAACGCGGTCGTGCTCGACGAGTACCGGGTGCTCAACACCGATGGGTTGCGCTACGGCGACGAGTTCGTCAAACACAAGGTGCTCGACGCGATCGGCGATCTTTACCTGCTCGGCCACCCGCTCCTCGCTTCGTTTAGCGCACACAAATCGGGTCATGCGCTGAACAACGTGCTGGCCCGCGCGCTGCTGGCCAACCGCGACGCCTGGGAATACGCCAGTTTCGAAGATCAGGCACAGGCGCCGCAAGCCGTTTCCCGCTGGCTGGCTCTGCCGGCCTATTAGTTTCATGTGGCTGCTGCGCCTGCTGGCGGTGCTGACGGCGATAGCCGTCGCCGGCGGCGTGCTGGCCTCCCTGCTGACCAGAAATCGGGCGTATCTGCTCTTTGCCTGGCACCTGTTTCGCTATTCGCTCGTGATCGCGCTGCTGGTTTTCGCGCTGCTGATTGTCGAGCGGGTTGCCGTCATTCCCGTTTAGCGGCCCGTTCGAGCAGGGTTTCTAGCGCCGAACGCAAGGGTGACGCGGGCAGCGAACCGGTCAGGCAGCCAAGCTCGCCGCAGGTTCTCGCGCTCAACGGCTTTTGCGTAGAAACCCTTGATTGGTCATTGATTTCCCTGGCTTGCACTTTGATTTGAACCTCGCTACACTCTATGCCGCGTTTAGAAAAACCGTTTGCCAGCGTCGGCGCCATCTGACGCAGTTTGGCAGCGACCGCGCCGCTGATGGCGTGGATAACAATTGTCCCCGACCGGTAGTTGGCCACGCAACTTGCCTGGCTAAAATGTGCTGGCGCGATCTCCTCATAGAGCCGCGCCAAATTCATGAGCAGCCGTGCGTGAGCCAGCACCTTGCCGGCGCCTTCGGCTGCTTCGAGGTAGTTTTCGAGTGGATTTTGCATCGCGAACTTCAAGGGGAGGCAACTTGCATATTATTCTTGTATCCAACCGTCTGGCAACCTCCAGAACGCTGACCGTTACGCCCCGCCTGGCGGCCGGAGCGGTATTTTCGTTTGTCGCGCTGGCGTTTCTGATGTCGTTTCTTTTTTCGTGGGTCGGCATCCGTTTCAATTTGCCGTTTGCCGAAACGCTGGTCGTTTCCGTTCAGCAGGAACAGACGCAAAAGACCCAGGAGTTCGTCCGCGACAACCTGGACGCGATGGCGGCGAAACTGGGGCAGATGCAGGCTCAGTTGTTGCAGCTGGATTCCTTGGGCGAACGTATTTCGGCACTGTCCGGGACTGCAGCGCGAAGTCGACCGTTTGGCGCAGATCGTCGAACAGCGCAGCGATGCGCTGGCTGTCCTTGAGTCGCAACTGATGGAGAAACGCATCAAGACCAGTTTGTTGCCGACCATCTATCCGATTGCGGGCGATTTGTCGGGTTCTTCCTTCGGCACCCGTCTCGATCCGATCGCCGGGGTTTACGCCTTCCACGAGGGCGTCGATTTCGCTGCCGACCACGGAACACGGGTGGTGGCCTCCGCCGGCGGAGTCGTCGTTTCGGCGGAATATCACCCGCAGTACGGCAATCTGGTCGAAATCGATCACGGCAACGAGTTCTCCTCCCGTTACGCCCACCTGTCCAAGATACGGGTCGGCCTCGGCCAGGTTGTCAAACGCGGCCAGGAAATTGGCGCCAGCGGCAACACCGGCCGTTCGACCGGGCCGCATCTTCATTTTGAAGTCCGCTTCAAGGGGGTCGCGCAAAATCCCTCGCGCTTTCTGCAGCGCGGATCCCAACTCGCTTTGCAGACCGTCAAAACCGGTTCTTCGCACCGTTAGCCGGGCTTCGGCCTGGCGGTCGTTTATCGCAAGAGCGGCAATTTCCGTCGCTCTTGCGGTGCATGATAGAATCCGTCTTTTTTCGTGTTTCCAACACTCCCAGAATGATTTCCGGCCTACTCAAGAAGATTTTCGGCAGCCGCAACGACCGGCTCATCAAGCAGTATTCTGTAATCGTACGCCAGATCAATGCCTTGGAAGCGGGTATTGCCGCGCTGTCCGACGACGAGCTGCGCGGCAAGACCGAGGAGTTCAAGGCGCGGGTGGCCGACGGCGAGTCGTTGGACGCTTTGTTGCCGGAGGCTTTTGCGGTCGTGCGCGAGGCGGGTAAACGCACGCTCGGCATGCGCCATTTCGATGTGCAGTTGATCGGCGGCATGGTGCTGCATTACGGCAAGATCGCCGAAATGCGCACCGGTGAAGGCAAGACGCTCGCCGCCACGCTGCCCTCGTATCTCAACGCGCTGTCGGGCAACGGCGTGCATGTGGTGACGGTCAACGACTACTTGGCCAGCCGCGACGCGGAATGGATGGGTCGCCTGCACCGCTTTCTCGGTATCTCGGTCGGCGTGAATCTTTCGCAGATGGATCACGAGGCCAAGCAGGCGGCTTACGCGGCCGATATCACTTACGGTACCAACAACGAGTTCGGCTTCGATTACCTGCGCGATAACATGGTCTATACGGCCGGCGAGCGCGTGCTGCGCAAGCTCAACTTCGCTATCGTCGACGAGGTCGATTCGATCCTGATCGACGAGGCGCGCACGCCGCTGATTATCTCGGGTCAGGCGGAGGATCATACCGATCTCTACGTGCGCATGAATGCGGTGGCGCCGATGCTTGAGCGCTGCGCCGAAGAGGACGGGCCAGGCGACTACTGGGTCGACGAAAAAGGCCATCAGGTCTTGATGAGCGAAGCGGGTCACGAACACGCCGAGGAAATTCTTGCCCGGCTCGGTCTGTTGCCGGAAGGCGGCAGCCTGTACGACGCGGCCAACATTCTGCTTATCCACCACCTGTACGCCGCCTTGCGCGCGCACAACTTGTTCCACAAGGATCAGCATTACGTGGTGCAGAACGGCGAAATCGTCATCGTCGACGAGTTTACCGGCCGCCTGATGTCGGGCAGGCGCTGGTCTGACGGCCTGCACCAAGCGGTCGAGGCAAAGGAAGGCGTCAAGATCCAGAACGAGAACCAGACGCTGGCTTCGATCACCTTCCAGAACTATTTCCGCATGTATGCCAAGCTCGGCGGCATGACCGGCACGGCCGACACCGAAGCTTACGAGTTCCAGCAGATCTACGGCCTGGAAACGGTTGTCATTCCGACCAACCAGCCGATGCAGCGCGTCGACAACAACGACCAGATTTTCCGCACGGCAAAGGAAAAGCACGACGCCATCGTCGCCGATATCCGCGCCTGTCGCGAGCGCGGGCAACCGGTGCTCGTCGGCACCACGTCGATCGAGAATTCAGAGCTGCTGTCCTCGCTGCTCGACCACGAAAAATTGCCGCATCAGGTGTTGAACGCCAAACAGCATGCCCGTGAAGCCGAAATCGTGATGCAGGCCGGCCGTCCTGGCGTCATCACCATTGCCACCAACATGGCCGGTCGCGGCACCGATATCGTGCTCGGCGGCAGTATCGAGAAACAAATCTCCGCGATTCGCGACGACGAGACGCTCCCGGCTGCCGATAGGGAAGCGCGTATCGGCGCCATGCGCGCCGAATGGCAGACGCTCCACGATCAGGTGGTGGCCTCCGGCGGCTTGCACATCATCGGCTCCGAGCGCCACGAGTCGCGTCGTATCGACAACCAGTTGCGCGGACGTTCGGGTCGCCAGGGCGATCCCGGCTCGTCGCGTTTTTACCTCGCGCTCGACGACGCGCTGCTGCGTATATTTGCCGGCGACCGCCTGAAAGCGATCATGGAGCGCCTGAAGATGCCGGAAGGCGAAGCGATCGAACATCCGCTCGTTTCGCGCTCGCTGGAGTCGGCGCAGCGCAAGGTCGAGGCGCGCAACTTCGACATCCGCAAGCAGTTGCTCGAATACGACGATGTTTCCAACGACCAGCGCAAGGTCATTTACGCGCAGCGCAACGAGTTGCTCGAAACCGACGACATTTCCGAGACCATTACCGCCATGCGCCACGGCGTGCTGGAGGAGACTTTCAGGATCTACGTGCCGGCCGAGAGCGTCGAAGAGCAGTGGGACTTGCCGGCGCTCGAAAGGACGTTGGCCGCCGATCTGCTGCTGCAACTACCGATCACCGAGTGGTTCAAGAATGAACCCGCGTTGAGCGATGAACAGATCCTAAAGCGGATCATCGCCGCTGCGGATTCCGTCTACGCGGAAAAAATCGCGCAGGTCGGCGCGGAAAACTTCCACCAGTTCGAGCGTAACGTCATGTTGCAGAACCTCGACGCGCACTGGCGCGACCATCTGGCCGCGCTGGATCACCTGCGGCAGGGTATCCATCTGCGCGGTTACGCGCAGAAAAATCCGAAACAGGAGTACAAGCGTGAAGCCTTCGAGCTATTCCAGGGGCTGCTCGACACGGTTCGCACTGAAGTCACACGCCTGCTGATGACGGTGCAAGTTCGCGCCGAGGATGTCGAGGAAAGCGTTCCCCACGCCGACGTGCAGAATGTCCAGTACGCAGAGTCCGCAGAGTTTTAGCGGTTGTACTCCGCGCCCTCTGCGCCTTTGCGTTCTCTGCGTTGAAAGAGGTCGTTAAACATGCCTGTCAACTACGTCACACCCGCTCCAGAATCCATCTACCCCGTTGCCGGCGTTCGTATCGGCATCGCCGAGGCGGGCATCCGCAAAACCGACCGGCGCGATTTGACGCTGCTGGCGCTCGATCCGGGCTGCCGTGTCGCCGGGGTGTTCACGCAAAACCGCTTCTGCGCCGCCCCGGTGCAACTCTGCCGTCGCCACCTGGAATCGGGCGACGAGATTCGCTCGCTGCTCATCAATACCGGTATCGCCAACGCCGGCACCGGCGAGGCGGGGATGCGGGCGGCCGGGCAAAGCTGCGCGGCCGTTGCCGACCTGCTGGGTGTCGAGGCCGGCCAAGTGCTGCCTTTTTCGACCGGCGTCATTCTGGAGCCGCTACCGGTCGATAGGCTGATCGCCGGTTTGCCCCGCTGCGTCGAGGCGCTGCACGCGGACAACTGGCATGCCGCCGCGCATGCCATCATGACCACCGATACGGTGGCCAAGGCGGCGTCGCGCCGCGTCGACATCGACGGCAAGACGGTGACGATTACCGGCATCAGCAAGGGCGCCGGCATGATCCGGCCGAACATGGCAACCATGCTCGGCTTCATGGCTACCGATGCCGGCATCGCGACGCCGTTGCTTGAGCGACTGGTGCGCGAGGCGGCCGATGAATCGTTCAACTGCATCACTGTCGACGGCGATACCTCGACCAACGATTCGTTCGTTTTGATCGCGACCAGCCGTTCGGGCGTGGAGTTTTCCGATGCCGCAACGCCCGGTTACGCCGCGTTGCGCGGGGCGATCATTGCCGTCGCCGTGGAGCTGGCGCAAGCGATCATCCGCGACGGCGAAGGCGCGACCAAGTTTATCTCCGTTGTTGTCGAAGGAGGGAAGACTGCCGGCGAGTGCAAACAGGCCGGATATGCCATCGGCCACTCGCCGCTGGTAAAGACCGCATTTTTTGCGTCCGACCCGAATCTCGGCCGCATTTTGGCGGCCATCGGCTACGCTGGCATCAGCGATCTTGACGTGAACGATGTCCGCGTCTGGCTGGCAACTGCCGGAGAGGAAATTCTCGTCGCCGAAAACGGTGGCCGCGCCGCGACCTACCGCGAGGAGGACGGGTCGCGCGTCATGCAACAGTCGGAGATCGTCGTGCGCGTCGACCTTGGCCGCGGCACAGCGCGCGGCACGGTTTACACCTGCGACTTTTCCTACGATTACGTGAAAATAAACGCCGATTATCGTTCGTAGCCGCGCCGCAGCCGTATCAGCCTGAACCAGCCGGACGCCAGCGCCGGCTGGTTGCTTTCCAGCACCAGTTCCGGCGTCGATTCGAGCAGCTCCTCAAAGACCACGTCCAGCCTCGTCGCGATGCGCCGCACGAGCGGGTTGACCAACCTGCGTAGCGGGGCGATCTGGCGCGGCAGCAGGAATTTGTCGAAAATCAGCACGCTGCCGCCGGGCTTTAGCACCCGTGCCGTTTCTGCCAGGCAGGCAGCCGGATCGGGCACCACGGCCAGGATCAGGTGCAGGATCGCATGGTCGAAACTTGCCGCGCGAAAAGGCAGCCGCATCGCGTCTCCCCGCACACAGCAAAAATCGAGTGTTGCGGTGCGCGGAACCGCGCGCCGCAACATCGCGAGGTTCAGGTCGATTCCGGTGTAGCGATGCTGCGGCGGCAGATGCGGCAGGTCGAGCCCGGTGCCGACGCCGCCGACCAATACGCTCGCCGGCTCGGGCGGCAGTGCGGCAATGCTGCGGATACGCTGGGCGCGAGTCGCGGCAGCCAGCGCGGCGTCGTAAAAGGGGGCGATCAGCGAGTAGCTGTGTTCGAGGCTCAAGGGTGTGCGGTCAATGCAGTATCCGGGGAATGGCCAGCGTGAATTCGGGGATGTTGGCCGCGAACTGCGTGCCATCCTCGGCCGTCATCTGGTAGCTGCCGCGCATCGTGCCGACCGGCGTATCGAGCTGGCAGCCGCTGGTGTATTCGAACTTCTCGCCGGGCTTGAGCAGCGGCTGGTGGCCGACCACGCCAAGGCCGCGCACCTCCTGCACCTCGTCGCGGGCGTCGGTGATGATCCAGTGGCGCGAAACCAGTTGCGCCGCAACGCTCCCGGTATTTTCTATGGTCATCGTATAGGCGAAAACGTAGCGGTCGTTCTCCGGGTCTGACTGGTCGGCGATGAAGTGTGGCACGGCGCTTACCGTGATCTCGTATTTCTTGCTTTCGGCCATGATTGCTCGGTAGAAGTGAAGGGTGGTGGCGAACGCTGTGCATTGCACACGAAACTGACAAGTCTGACAAGTAAAGCGCTCGGCGGTTCGCGCCGACACGTGCAGCAGTTCTCATTTTAAGTTGTGGTTGGATCGGGGAGAGATGTGAGGGGTGATAGGGAAGATAGGTTAGCCGGAGCCAGGCGGATCGTGATTGAGGCGCTTGAGCATGAAGCGCATCAGGTGATCCCGGTCATCGAAAG
>JACQYA010000123.1 GCA_016208425.1 Betaproteobacteria bacterium | reverse complement strand
GTTCGAGCGCAACTTGTCGCCGCATTTCCTCCTGAATGGACGGCATGGTTAGATTTACTAGATGGTGCATTTCCCTCTGGCAAATATAGATCAGGCGGTTTCGCAGGAAGTTGTACGCCGTTTTCCTGTCTTCGTGTTTGAATTGCCCAATCCAAGCCAGCAGATTTGCGAAGAAGTGGGCGCCGGGGCTGTAACCTTGGTAGTGGTCATATTTGGCTTCAACTAAAAGCCCAAGCCAGGAGAACTCTGCCGTCGCTTGGTTTTCATCCCAGCCCATAAGGTCTGCTAAAAGGCGCATTGCAAGTTTTGCTTTCACAATTGCTTGCTCCTTTGATGCAATGTTTCGCTCAGTCCTTCCATGAGGTTTGGCGAGAGGTGCATTCCGTGACCAGATCTTTGCAAGGAGTCCATATAGAGAAGCGTGCCAGCGACACCTTTGTAGCCGCGGGGCAGTAAATTCCAGCAAGTTCCTGGAAATGGCGATACGCTATCGACGCTCAAACCTAAGCCACTGTCCAGCAGCTCAAAGTCGTTACCGTCTAGGTCCCCAGAATCACCGATTCTGAGTATCTCGCTTATTGGATTTGCATTGGCATAGTGCGCGATCGCTCGAACAACTTTTTCTTTGCCAACGTTTTCAGTGATCACATCGATTGAATGGCCAGAGCAGAATACACGCCATCCACTGTGGTCTCCACGTCGTATCCAATGCCTGATTCCGGCAACGGCGCGATGCTTTGCGCCAAAATTCTGCATTCGAAGGCTCATTTGACCCCCGCGTTTTTTCGGAGTCGTTGCGAGATGCGCCAAAATCCCTACATCCTTTAGCCATTGCTCCAAGTCATCAAAGCGCGGGTCACCGGCAGGTTCCTCGAACTTCTCGCTATCAAGTGAAGCGATGATGGAACCACTGTAGTAGCCGATGACAATCTTTGACCACGTGTCCGAACTTAGTTTTTTCCGAAGATCGTCATAAAGCGAGTCACCTCGCCCGGATGCGAATCCGACGATAGCGCCGTTCCGAGCCAGGTCTTCAATTGAAGAAATTAGCCGTTCATCGAGACCTTCGTATCGGAGATCAGTATCACAGAATGTCCCATCAAAATCACAGGCCAGTGCTCTGATGCTGGCATTCCTCAGGCGCTCACAAAACTCGAGGGCAGCGGTTGTCCAAGCGGCCGTCTGGCAGGCTTGATTAATGTTGAAACGAAGCTTGCGCCGCAACGATATTGCTTCAAAATCTGCTAAAGGGAGCAATTCCGTGACATTCAGGGCGTGAATATTGCGCCCAAAATTGGACACTACAGGTTGCCCAGGATCTCTTTGCTGGCTCTGGCCCAGAATGTCAGTTATCAAGATTGAGTCAATGACGCTGACCAAGCTTGCCAATATGGGGTCGTTTGGAAGCTCGACTTTAATTGTGGGGACCTCCCGGGGAAACAATTCGAGAGTCGAGTCACATAGAGCTTTGTCATTGGCAGAATAAAATGCAAGAAAGCAGGGGGCACTTCTGACCTCGGCGAGCTGGAGGTGGCGCCCATGAGCAAATTGCCTGTAGTCGGTTAATTCGCATCCTCCTAGCGCCGACTCTGCAAGTTTAGATTCAATGTCGATTGCGCCAATGCGGCCTACGGTCCCGTACAGGACCGCGAGCGATTTTCGAGACGCCATGTGTTCCGGCAGACCTTGATTGATTAGATAAACACGCCGGTCTGCCAGCCATATCTGGTCGATTTTACGTATTTCATCGATTCCTTTTGCCCCGTAGGCCCTGGCGACGAGGATCATTGTTGCTATGAGAGAGTTGGTCGCTAAGTAGCCATCTTTCCCCCAGGGCATTTGGAAAGAAGAAACGGTTGTGGCTCCGGTTTCTCGGCATCTCGCAGCCAACGGGGTATCGGGACGAAGAATGATTGCCAGACCGGGCATCTCAAATGTTGCTACACGGTCAGCTGCCGCCAAGATGTCCAGATTTTTCCCTTCAGCGGATATCAGCACTCCGCAAGCGTTTTGAATTGGACGCAGATGGGCCAAAAACTCCCCAGGGGTGGCGCTTCTGGAGAGCAAGCCAAAACAAGACTCATGAAGTGACGCGATGAATGCAGCTACCGTTGAAGAGCCTCCGGAGCCAATCCCAATCAGGTTCCTTCCTGACAGCGATGATAGTGATCGGCTGAGGAAGCTGACGTCCTCATCTAGTGCCCACGCTATTGCATTTGGGATGTAAGCAATTTCGTCTGAAAAGTTCTTGCCCATATGTTTTCTTGGAAAAAGGCATGCTGTCCCATTGTAGCTTTCTCCTTGGCTTGAAATGTCATATGAAAGCAACTATATCTGCTGGCAGTTCCTCCGCCATAGGTTCCTGTGAAATAGCTGCTCGAATGGGCGGAGCTCGTAGTATCTAGTCGATTGGCCTGAATTCAACCGGCTATTGGTTTGCAACGGTGGCTTATGATCTCATCTCGTTCAATTGAACTCACTAAAGCAAGTGGCCGTTCTGGCCGAGTACTTCGCACAGGCTGCCCAGAGGGATTCGGATTGAAACAGTCCAATAACGCCTGTTCTACCGATTCGACGACTGGCAGGGTGCTCCAATAGGATCTGGTCGCCTCCGCCACCCACTTTACTGTACATACTCGCGGCCTGAAAGCCGCATGAATGCGAGGGGTCGTGCGAATGTGACATTCGCACAAATCCCGGAAGCCGCGCCAGTACTGGCGCATACAGGCGAAAAAAAACCAACCGATAAAGGTTGGTTTTTTAGAATTGGTGGCCAAGCGCGGAATCGAACCACGGACACGCGGATTTTCAGTCCGCTGCTCTACCAACTGAGCTACTTGGCCAAACGAGGCGGCATTATAGCGAGCCGTGATCGCCTCGTCAAAAAAACTGGCGACAAAATTTTGCTGCGGGTTGACGTCGGCGGCGGCACTCAAGCAAAGCCGGTCTGCACGAATTCCGGGATGGATGACTCATTGGGGGCATCGGCGGGCGGGCGGCACATCGGAAATACGACGCGGGCGATGGAACCGCAGCCCTTGCCGTCAGCCGCGCTCCAGGTGTTTGCGCGCAGGCTGGCGGCCGCGCCATGCAGCTCTGCGATTTCACGCACGATGGCGAGGCCGAGGCCGCTGCCTTCGACGCCGGTGCCGTCGACGCGATAAAAACGATCAAAAACCAGTTGCGCGTCGGTATCGGAGATACCGATCCCGCTATCTTCGATTTCGAGCACGACAAAATCCCCTTGCGCGACGACGCGGCAGGTTACCCGCCCTTCCGCAGGGGTATAGCGCAGCGCGTTGTCGATCAGGTTGTTAATTATTTCACACAAAAGAAAAGCATTGCCGAGAATGTTGGCCGCGCTGGCCGGCTCATAGCCGAGATCGATACGCCGGTCGAGCGCCCGCACGACCCAGGCCTCGACGATCTCTCGCAGCAACTGGTCGAGATCGAGCGGAACAAGCGCTTGCTGCGAGTGTTCGCTCGCTTCGGCGCGCGCCAGCGCGAGCAGCTGATTGGCCAGATGCGAGGCGCGGTCGACGCTGGTCGCGATCTGCATCAAGGCGTGCCGCAACTGCGCCGGATCGCTCTCGCGCATCGCTTGCTGGGCCTGGGTTTTCAGCCCGGTCAGCGGGGTGCGCATCTGATGCGCGGCATCGGCGATGAAGCGGCGCTGCACGTCCATATTGTGGTGCATGCGGACCAGCATGGCGTTGAATGCCTCGGTCAGCGGACGCAACTCCTCCGGCACGCGGCGCGCCGCAATCGGCGACAAATCCGCCTCGCGGCGCGCCTCGATGCGCTCGCGCAGGCGGGTCAGCGGACGCAGGCCCTGCGACAGCCCGAACCAGACGAGAACGACGGCCAGCGGAATAATCACGAACTGCGGCAGAATCACGCTGGCGATAATCTTGTTGGAAAGCTGCGAACGTTTTTCCATCGTCTCGCCGACCTCGACCAGCAACCAGAGCTCACGCGCCATGTTCGGCTCGGCCATGTACATATAGGCGACGCGCAGATCCTGGCCGTTGTAGTCGTCGTCGCGAAAATAGACCTCGCCCGGCTCGCTGCGCGCCAGCGGCTGTCCGGCCGCGACCACCGGCAATTCCTTGTCGCCGACAAGCAGTTTGCCGCCCGGCGCAAGCACATGGAAATATACGCTGTCAATCTCGTCGGAGCGCAACAGCGCGCGCGCCGACCCCGACAGCGCGATTTGCGGGCGCCCCTCGACGAATTTGATCTGCCGCGAAATCGCCGTCACATGCTCGCGCAAGGCCTGGTCGTAGGGAAAGCTGGCAACGCTGTTGGCAAAATAATGGGTCACCGCGATGCTGATCGGCCACACAAACAGCAGCGGCGCCAGCATCCAGTCCAGAATCTCGCCGAACAGCGAGCGCTGGCCGTCAATCCCGGCGCTCTTCCTGGGGCTTTTCAAGGCAATACCCGAGGCCGCGCACGGTGGCGATCCGCACGCCGCCCGTTTCCAGCTTCTTGCGCAAACGGTGAACGTAAACTTCGATGGCGTTGTGGCTCACCTCCTCGCCCCATCCGCACAAATGGTCGACCAGTTGATCCTTGCTCACCAAGCGCCCGGCGCGCGCCAGCAGGATCTCCAGCAGCCCCAGCTCGCGCGCCGACAGGTCGAGCATGACGCCGTGCAACTGGGCGCAACGCCCGACCTGGTCGAAGGTCAAGGCGCCGCACTGGATTACCGGCGTCGTGCCGGACGAGCGGCGGGTCAGCGCGCGGACGCGGGCTTCCAGCTCGGGCAGTTCGAAGGGCTTGGCCATATAATCGTCGGCGCCGAGATCGAGGCCCTTGACGCGATCGTTGATGCCGTCGAGCGCCGTCAGGATCAAGACCGGCACCGGCGAGTTGCGCGCCCGCAGACGGCGCAGCACGTCCAGCCCCGGCAATTTCGGCAAACCCAGATCGAGGATCACCAGGTCGTAGGCGTTGGTTACCAAAGCCGTATCCGCATCTGCGCCGCTGGCCGCCCAGTCGACGGCATACCCGGTTTGTCGCAGAGAACGGATCAGTCCGTCCGCAATGATCTGGTCGTCTTCCGCCAAGAGAATTCGCATAGCATCCGATCGGTGGTAAGCGCGCGCAAGCTTGCATGTAAGTTCTTTGTAAGCTGCGTCTTTTATCCTGTGCGCGCTGTTCTCCTTCATGGTCTCAGGAGTTTTGGCTCCGGCCAGAGCTCGGGGGGTGCCCGTATCCTGCACCGTGCGCCCCCCGCCATTTTTTGGCGAACCGTTCCAAAACTGGCGCCGCCGTCTCCTTGTTGGCAACACCGCTGCTTCCCCCGCGCGGAAGTCTATCAAAAAACCCCCGCCGCTGCCGCCGCGTTCCCGCGCACGGTGCATCCTGCACATGGTCAAAATTACGTCCCGTTACAGACCCTTTGCGCGGCAAGGCGATATAATCCCCGCTTCTCCAACCCGCCCGCCCGCCTCATGCTTCGACCTTTGCTCAACCTATGCGGCCTGAGTCTCATCGCTTTTGGTCTTCTCGCGCTGTTGCAAACGCCGGCCCGCGCCGAGCTGACCATCGAAATCACGGGGGCCGGCGCCAATCGCATTCCGCTGGCCATCGCCGACTTCGGCGGCGAACCGGGTCTATCACGCGCCATCACATCCGTGGTGCGCGGCGATCTCGAGCGCAGCGGCTTGTTCAAGATGATAGATTCCGGCGGCGCGGCGCTCACCGAAGCATCTGCCCCGATTTATGGTGACTGGAAGGCGCGCGGCGCCGACGCGCTGGCCGCCGGCAGCATCAGCGCCAGCGGCGATGGCCGGCAGGAGGCCCGCTTCCGCCTGTTCGACGTCAACAAGCAAGGCGTGCTGGCCGGCTCGGCGTTCGTCACCTCGACACCCATGCTACGCGCGGCCGGGCACCGTATCGCCGACGCCATCTACGAAAAGCTGATCGGCGAACCCGGCGTTTTCTCGACCCGCATCGCCTACGTGGTGCGGGGCGGCGCCGGGCGCTACGAGTTGCAAATCGCCGATGCGGACGGGCAAAATGCGCAAGCCGCGCTGATTTCTAGGGAGCCGATCATTTCGCCGACCTGGTCTCCCGATGGCAGCCGTCTGGCCTACGTCTCCTTTGAAAACAAGAAACCGGTGATTTTCGTCCACTCGCTGGCCACCGGGCGGCGCGTGGTCGTCGCCAATTTCAAGGGATCGAACTCGGCGCCGGCCTGGTCGCCCGACGGCAACAAGCTGGCGGTGGTGTTGAGCAAGGACGGCGGCTCGCAGATATTTACCGTCAACGCCGACGGATCGGGCGTCCGGCGTCTGACCACCTCGTCCGGCATCAGCACCGAGCCGTGCTTTTCGCCCGACGGCCAGTTCCTCTACTTTACGTCGGACCAGGGCGGCAGCCCGCAGATCTACCGTATCGGCGTCAACGGCAACGATACGCAGCGCGTCACCTTCGACGGCACCTACAACGTCACACCGCGCATTTCGCCGGACGGCCGGTCGATGGCCTTCATCAGCCGGCGCGACGGCAGCTTCCGCCTGGCAGCGATGGATCTGTCGAGCAAGCAGGTACAGATTTTGACCGACTCGCACAAGGACGAATCGCCCAGTTTCGCGCCCAACGGGCGGATGATCCTGATCGCCACCGAGATGGGCGGGCGCGGCGTGCTCTCCGCCGTATCGGTCGATGGCCGGGTCAAGCAGCGCCTGTCGGTCTCTGCGGGCGATGTCCGCGAACCGGCCTGGGGGCCGTTTGCGAGACAAGCCAAGTAATCGGGGCAAACCCGTTTAACCGGTTTAAATTGTCGTTTCACAGAATCGAAAATCTTCAAGCAGGAGAAGCCCCATGAAACAAAAGCAAACAAAATTCCGCGTTTTCTTCGCGGCGATTTTCGCGGCATTGATCGCCGGTTGCAGCTCGACGCCGTCCGGCCCCGAGCAGGAAGGCGCACCGGTCGAATCGCGTGGCGGCACACCGGGCAGCGGCGTTGCGGGCGTGGCGACGGTGACGGCCGGTGGCGTCGATAGCCGCGGCCTGCCGGCCGTGCTCACCGACGCGAAGAGCATCCTCTCCAAGCGCAGCGTCTATTTCGACTATGACAGTTTTGAAGTCAAGGCCGAATACAAAGACCTGGTGACGGCGCACGCCAAGTTTCTCGCCGACAACCGCCAGTTCAAAATGCTGATCCAAGGCAATACCGACGAACGCGGTAGCCGCGAATACAACCTCGCCCTCGGCCAAAAGCGCGCCGACGCGATCAAAAAGATGCTGGCGCTGCTCGGCGCCCGCGAAGAGCAGCTCGAATCGGTCAGCCTGGGCGAAGAAAAGCCGAAGAACGAAGGCCAGAACGAGGCCGCATGGGCGGAAAACCGTCGCGGCGACATGCTTTACACCGGCGAGTTCTGACATGCCGGCGCGCCGCGTTCCCTGCTTGCGCGTCTTGCTACCCGTTTTGCTGTTCGCCGCGTCAGGCGTGCAGCAAGCCGGCGCCGGGGTGTTCGACGACGAGGAAGCTCGCCGTCAGATCAACAATTTGACGGCCAGGATGAACGACCGCCTCGATACCTCGTCGAAAGCACAGTTCGAGCTGGCCAACCAGATTCAGGCGCTACGCGAGGAAAACGCCCGCCTGCGCGGCCAGGTCGAAACGCTAACCTACGAACTGGACGCGGCAAAAAAGCGGCAACAGGATTTTTACATCGACCTGGACGGCCGTCTGCGCAAATTTGAAGCGCCGCCCCAAGCGGAGACCAGGCCGTCCGAAGACGGTAAAACTGTTGCCCCCAAGCCTGCGGCAGCCGCCGACCCCGGCGCCGAATCGCGCGATTACGAGGCGGCGCTCAACCTTTTCAAGGCCAACAAGCTCAAGGAATCGGCAAGCGCCTTCGAAGCCTTCACCAAGGCCTATCCCGACAGCGCGCTGGCGCCCAGCGCCCAGTACTGGCTGGGCAACGCGCACTACGCGCTGCACGACTGCAAGAAAGCGATCGACGCGCAGAAGGCGCTCCTGAACAAGTGGTCCGGTCACGCCAAGGCTCCCGACGCGATGATTAACATCTCGACCTGCCAGCAGGAAATCGGCGACGCCAAAGCGTCGAAGGCAACTCTCGAAACCGTGCTCATCAAATACCCGGACAGCCCCGCTGCGGCGATCGCAAAGCAACGCCTGAAGAAGAAGTAGGTTGTTCTGTGGCAGGCAGCAGCAAGCCATCGTCGCTGAAAATCAGCGAGATTTTCCACTCTCTGCAAGGCGAAGGCTCGCGCGTCGGCTTGCCGACGGTCTTTATCCGCCTGACCGGTTGCCCGTTGCGCTGTGTCTGGTGCGACACCGAGTACGCTTTCTCCGGCGGCGCCAACATGACGTTGCCCCAGATCCTCGACGAAACGGCGCGCCACGCGACGCGCCGGGTCTGCGTCACCGGCGGCGAACCGCTGGCGCAAAAAGCCTGCTTGCCGCTACTGACGCTGCTCTGCGATGCCGGCTACGAGGTCGCGCTGGAAACCTCTGGCGCGCTCGACATCGCCGGCGTCGACCCGCGCGTCGCGCGCATTGTCGACCTGAAAGCACCGGGTTCCGGCGAGTTCGACAAGAACCGCTGGGCAAACCTCGCGCTGCTTACCCCGCACGATGAACTGAAATTTGTGCTCAAAGATCGCGCCGATTACGAGTGGGCGCGCGACACGCTGCGCCAGCATCGCCTGGATGGCGTCTGCACCCTCCTCTTTTCGCCGGTGCAAGGGACGCTGGCCGCGCAGACGCTGGCCGGCTGGATACTTGCCGACCGTCTGCCCGTGCGATTCCAGATGCAACTGCACAAGCTGCTTTGGGGTAACATGCGCGCTAAGTAAGGGTTGACACCCCACCCATCCACGAGGAGACCGCCGTGAGCAACGAACGCCGCCACTATTCCCGTATCGCTTTCCACACGCCGGCTCATCTGGTTCTCTCGGATCGGAACATCGAGGTCGTCGTCGTCGACCTGTCGCTCAAAGGTGCGCTGGTGCATCTGCCCGCCGACACCCACCTGGAAAATGGCGCCGGCTGCACGCTGCGCGTCCGGCTCGACGCTGCCGGAAGCCATATTCGCATGGAAATGAGCGTAACCCACGTCCGGGGGGCATACGCCGGCCTGGCTTGTCACAACATCGATCTGGACAGCGTGACGCACCTGCGCCGCCTTGTCGAACTCAACCTGGGCGACGAAAAACTGCTGGAACGCGAGCTTTCGGCACTCGTGGGCGAGTAAGTTTTTCGCGGCTCAAACCCCGAGATGGTGGTGCCAGACGCCGTGATCGGCGTCCAGTTCGGCGGAACTACCCCGCCACACGACGCGCCCGCGTTCGAGGATGGTATGGTGGTCGGCCAGCGCGATCAGGCGTTCGACGTATTTGTCGATGACCAGAACGGTTTGCCCGCTACCGCGCAGCGCATCCAGGCAACGCCAGATCTCCTCGCGCACGAGCGGCGCCAGCCCTTCGCTGGCCTCGTCGAGAATCAGCAGTTTCGGGTTCGTCATCAGCGCGCGCCCGATGGCCAGCATCTGCTGTTCGCCGCCGGAGAGCCGGCCGCCAAAATTGTTCGCGCGTCCGGCCAGTTGCGGGAAAAAGGCGTAGACGCGATCGAGCGTCCACGGCTCGGGCGCCACGTGACGGTTGGCGGCGAAGGCGACGAGGTTCTCGCGCACCGTCAGATTGCCGAATATCTGCCGGCCTTCCGGCACCAGCGCGATGCCGGCCCGCCCGATACGGTCTGCCGACCACCCATCGATGCGCGATCCGGCGAAGCGGATACTGCCGCCGCGCGGCGGCGTCAGCCCGCAGATCGAGCGCACCGTCGTCGTCTTACCCATCCCGTTGCGCCCGAGCAAGGTCGCCACCTCGCCCTCGGCCATCGACAGGCGCACACCAAAAAGCACCTGGCTCGATCCGTAGGCCGTTTCCAGGCCGTCGATTTCGAGCAATGCGCTCATGGCGGCGTCTCCGTGCTGTCGCCCAGATAAGCGCGGCACACCGCCGGGTCGGCGCGTATCGCCTCCGGCAGGCCGGTGGCGACGACGCTGCCGCCGACCAGCACCGAAATACGGTCGGCCAGCCGGAATACCGCGTCCATATCGTGTTCGACGAGCAGGATCGTCACCTCCCGCGCCAGTTGCGCGATCAGTTCGACCATGCGCTCCGACTCCTCCGGCCCCGTGCCGGCCATCGGCTCGTCGAGGAGCAGGAGCCTGGGCCGGGTGGCCAGCGCCAGCGCCACTTCCAGCGCGCGCTGTTCGCCGTGCGCGAGATTGCCCGCGCACCGCGCCGCCAGCGCACCAAGCGCCACCCGTTCAAGCAGGGCGCGTGCTTCTTCGACTATCCCCCGGTCGGCTGAAAATGGCCTCCAAAAGCGGAAACTCGACCCCCAGTCGCGCGTTCGCGCCTGCACGCCGAGCGCTACGTTGTCGAGCACGGTCAGACGCGGAAAAATATTGGTGATCTGGTAAGAGCGCGCCAAGCCCAGAGCCACTCTTTCGTGCATCGCGAGCTTTGTCACTTCGCTGCCGGAAAAATACACACGTCCACGATCGGGGCGCAGCGTGCCGGATAGCGTGTGGATCAGCGTCGTCTTTCCGGCGCCGTTCGGGCCGATCAGCGCATGTATCTCGCCGTAATGGACTGCCAGCGTCGCCTCGTTCAGCGCGTAGACACCGCCGAAGTGTTTGCTCACCTCACGTATTTCGAGCAAGGGACGGGGATCATCCATCGTCGCGCTTTCGGGCAAACAGGCCGGCGACGCCTCGCGGCGCCCACAGCACGACGACGAGCAACACCAGGCCGAGGCCGATCTGCCAATGCGGCGTCAGCCCGACCAGCACCTCTTCGGCCAGCAACAACAGCGCCGCGCCGACGAATCCGCCATACAGGCTACCGACGCCGCCGAGCACGACCATCACCAGCAGCGTGCCGGATTGCGTCCAGTACAGCAGGTTCGGGCCGGCCATCCCGGCCTGATTGGCGATCAACGCGCCCGCCAACCCGGCCAGCCCGCCGCCCAGCGCAAAACAGACGAGCTTATAGGCGAACACGGGGTAACCGAGCGCCTCCATGCGCGTCTCGTTTTCGCGGATGCCCTGGATCACCCGCCCGAAGCGTGCGTGCGCGAAGCGGTCGAAGGCAAACAGCACGAACGCCAGCAAGGCCAGTACGACATAGTAGAAAACCGCGTCGTCTTTTAAATCGAGCCAACCCAGCGTCGAACGTTGCGCCAGACTCAAACCGTCGTCGCCTCCCCAGGATTTGAGCGAGACGACCAGATAAAAAGCCATCTGCGCGAAAGCCAGCGTAATCATGATGAAATAAACACCGCGCGTGCGCAAGCTGATCGCGCCGATCAACAAAGCCAGTAGCACACCCATGGCTACCGCCGCCGGCCACGCCAACCATGCTGAAAAAACACCGTTCTGTGCAAGCACCACCACGCAGTAAGCGCCCGCACCAAAAAACGCCGCATGGCCGAAGGAGATCATGCCGCCGAAGCCCACCACCAGATTGAGACTGGTCGCCGCCAGCGCAAAAATCAATACCCGGCTGGCCAGACTCACGTAGAAAGTCTGCTCCAGCAACTGCGCCAGCCACGGCAGCGCAACCAATCCGGCCAGCGAAGCAAGAGCCAGTACCTGACGGCGGGGTGAAGAAACATAGAGCGCCATCTTCAAGCCCGCGCCGGAAAAAGACCTTCCGGCCGGAAAAAAAGAATCGCCGCCATCAACAAATAAATCAGGATAGACGCCAGCGCCGGACCGAGGCTGCCGGCGGCTTCGGGCGACAGGAATCCGCGCAGCAGCGCCGGTAGCGCCGCGCGGCCGAGCGTATCGACCAAACCGACCAGGAGACTGCCGACCAGCGCGCCGCGAATCGAGCCGATGCCGCCGATCACGATAACGACGAAAGCGAGGATCAGGATGCTTTCGCCCATGCCGACCTGCACCGCCAGCAGTGGCCCGAGTAGCGCACCGGCCAGCGCGCAAAGCGCGGCGCCGACCGCAAACACGGCGGTGAACAGGCGGCGCACGTTAACGCCGAGCGCTTCGGTCATTTCGCGATTCGACGCCCCGGCGCGCACCCACATACCGAGCCGCGTTTTCGCGACCAACATATAAAGCGAACCGGCAACCAGCGCGCCGACGGCGATAATCAGCAGGCGATACGCCGGATACGAAAAGCCGCCGGCCTCGAACGGCCCGGAGAGTTCGTCCGGCGCATTGAGCATGACCGGCTGGGCGCCCCAGACGATCCTCACCGCCTCGTTGGCGATCAGGATCAGCGCGAAGGTGGCGAGCACCTGCGACAGGTGGTCGCGCGCATAGAGCCGGCGCAGCAACGTCATTTCCAGCAGCAGGCCGAGCATTGCCGTGCCGAGCATCGCGGCGCCGACGCCGAGCACGAACGAACCGCCCGCCTGCGTGGCCGCCGCCGCCAGATACGCGCCGACCATATACAGCGAACCGTGCGCAAGGTTAATCATGTCCATGATGCCGAAGACCAGCGTCAGGCCGGCGGCGAGGAGAAAGAGCATGAGGCCGAACTGTAGGCCGTTCAGCGCCTGTTCGAGAATCAGTTGCGGCATGGGGCGAGGGGACTGGGCTTTGTTATCACGCCTTCAGGAAAAACTCCATTTTGATCCCGGCCAGCTCGATCACATCATGGTCGTTCAGCAACAGCTCGGCTTTGTCCATAGTCTTGCCGTTCACTTCGGGAGATGGCGAACCCTCGGCTTGCAGAATGACGTAGCCTTCCGGCCTCCTGACGATCAGCGCGGCGTGCACGCCGTGCTTGCCCAGGCTCGTCAGCGGCCGGTTCAGGTCGAGCTGGCGACCCGCGCTGGCGCCGTTGAGCAGGCGGATGGCAGCCGGCGGAAGGTCGGGATTCTCCAGCACCCGCGTGCCGGCCGACGCCGTGCCCGCCCCGGCAACGCCGTCTTTCGGCGCCTCCTCCGCGCTCTTCGGCCGCACCGAGTAACCGGCGGCGGATTGCGGCATGGCCGGCGAAGTTTGCCCGAAATCCGTGGTCTGGATGTTCGTCGCCACGTCGGCGAAGTATTTGAGCTTGTATTTGCTCAGCTCGATCACGTCGCCGTTCTTGAGAAAGTGCTTCTTGACCGCTTGACCGTTGACCAGTGTTCCGTTCGTGCTGTTCAGATCTTCGAGGAACGAATCGTTGAGGATCGTCACGATGGCCGCATGTTCTCCGCTCACTGCCAGGTTGTCGATCTGGATGTCGTTGTGCGGCTTGCGGCCGACCGTCACGCGCTCGCCGGTCAGCGGAATTTCCTTGAGCACCAGGCCGTCCATGCTCAGTATCAGCTTCGCCATATTCTCCCCATCCGTCCCTGTTAAAACCACGTCGTCAATTTCGACAACCACCCCCTGTTGGCCGGAAACGAGCGCAGTATCTTGACCAGAATGACCGAGATATTATCGCGGCCGCCGTTGTCGTTTGCTTTTTGCACCAACTGCGCCGCCGCCAGCCCGATATTTGAAGCCAGACCCAGCAGGGTGACGCCGATCTCGCCATCGTCCACCATGTCGTTCAGCCCGTCGGAGCAAAGCAAGTAGATGTCGCCCACCTGCAAGGGAAAGTCATGGATCTCGACCTCGACTTCCGGGTCGACGCCCAAAGCGCGCGTTACCAGGTTCCGGTTCATCGAATGGCGCGCCTCTTCCGCCGAAATCAGGCCGCGATCGATCTGTTCCTGCAGCAGCGAATGGTCGCGCGTCATCGCCGCGAATTCTTCGCCCCGCAAGCGGTACAGCCGCGAGTCGCCGATATGCGCGACAGTCACTTTGTTGTCGTAAAACAACGCTGCGACAAGCGTCGTGCCCATGCCCGCATAGCGCGGCTCGGTCTCGGCGGCGCGGAAAATAGCCGCGTTGCTTTCGGCAATTTTCTCCAGGAGACAGCGGTAGGCAAACGGGGCGCCGGTGAAGGGGTCGATCCAATACGGCGCCGTTACCTTGAAGGCGGCCTCAAATTCGCTCGACAACTGCGCCGTCGCCATTCCGCTGGCGACCTCGCCGGCGTTGTAGCCGCCCATGCCGTCGGCCAGAATCGCGATGCCATACTGCGGGCTGGCGAAGACCGAGTCTTCGTTGTGTCCGCGAACCCGCCCCGGATCGGTGCGGACGACGATTTCGAGCGCGTCACTAAGGCTTTCCGCCACATTTCCTCCCAAGCGATCCTCCCGCCCCGAATGTGCCGCAGACAAGGATGCAATCCCGGCATTCTCGCCGTCATGCGGCAAGCCCGTCAAATATTGCCGCGACACTCCGACGCCCGGTCGCCGTAGGGCAATCCCGCGCCGATTCCGCGCTCGTGCGCCAAAGACACGAGGCGGGCGGCGACCGCCACATCTTGGATCGCCATCCCCTGCGACTCGAACAGCGTTATCTCCGCGTCCGCCGCGCGCCCGGCGTGGCGGCCGGCGATCACGTCGCCCAGCTCGACCATCTGGCGCGCGTGCAGCCTGCCCTTTTCGAGAGCCGGCACCAGATCCCCGGCTTCGGCCAGGGCCGTCGCGACGCTATCGACCGCGATCAAAGCGCAACGCTTGACAACGTCTTCGCCGAGTTCGCGGCGGATCGGCGAATTCGAGCCGGCAGCGTTGATGTGCGTGCCGGGCGACAACCACGCCGCGTCGAACAGCGGCGTCGCCGACGTGGTGACGGTGCTCACGATGTCGCTGCCGCGCACCGTCTCTTCGGCCGAAGACGCGGGGACGACCTCTATCCCGACCCGTTCGCTCATCAGCGCGCAAAAGGCCGACAGGCGCTCCGCGTTGCGGGCAAAGACCTTGACGCGGCGCAGCGGGCGCACCGCGCAAAGCGCCTCGACGTGCCCCTCGGCCTGCCAGCCGGCGCCGAAGACGCCGGCCACCCCGGCGTCCGGCCGCGCCAGCCAGCGCGTGGCGACACCCGACGCGGCGCCGGTGCGCATCATGCCCAGACGGTCGGCCTCGATCACGGCACGCAGCGTCCCGCTCGATGCGCCGAACAAATGGACGAGGAAACGCACGCCCGAACGGTTGCTGGTATAGGCCTTGTAACCGATGGCATCGAGCGCCGGCAGTGCGCCTTGCAGGATGTGCAAGGTCGTTTGCGGCAAGCGCGTACGCTGGCGCGGCAGGTCGATGCCGCGCCCGAGCGCCAGCTCGCGGTGCGCAAACTCGACCGCTTCCAGCGCCACCGGCATGGTCAGCAACCGGCCCACATCGCTTTCGCTCAGAAACAGCGGCATACGCTTTCTCCGTTCAGACTACCGTAATATCGCGGCCGGCGACGGCGCGGCGTTCCAGCCATTTGCCCGCCAGCACCACGAGCAAGGCGCCCGCTGCGGGCGCCAGATAATGCGCCTGCGGCCAGTGCTCGGCGATCCAGCCCTTCAGCGCCAGATCGCCGACCATCATCTCGCCGGCCACCCAGCCGAGCAACCCGGCACCGAGGACGACAACGGCCGGAAAACGCTCCATCAGCTTCAAAATGAGCTGGCTCGACCAGACGATGAGCGGGATACTGACAATCAGGCCGAAAGCCAGCAGGTAGGCGCTGCCCTTGGCGGCGGCGGCAACGCCGATGACGTTGTCGAGACTCATCACGAAATCGGCGACAATGATCGTGCGTATCGCACCAAACAGGTGGCTGGCCGGTTCGATGTCGGGGCCGCCTTCGTCTTCGGGAACCAGCAACTGGACGCCTATCCACAGCAGCAACAACGATCCGGCCAGTTTCAACCACGGAAACCCGAGCAGCCCGACGGCGAAGAAGGTCAGCACGACGCGCAGGCCAACCGCCCCGACGACCCCCCAGAAGATGCCCGCGCGCCGTTGTCCGGCGGGCAGATTGCGGCATGCCAAGGCGATCACCACCGCGTTGTCGCCCGAGAGGACGATGTCGATCATGACGATCTGCAGGACGGCGATCCAGAATCCTGGGGCGTTGATGGTTTCAAGCATGGGGCGTGTCGAGTGCTCGGAAATGTCTCGCCCTTTGGAGGCAAAAATAGCCCGGGGGCGACCCTGGGGGGAAGCACGTATTTTACCGGCAAACGCCGGCCGGGACGAACCCCGCAGATGCGGGGGGGGGTGTCTCAGTTTGGAAAACCTGATGCGACAAAATGACGGCTCGCACAGCAAGCCCCCGGCAGATGGGCAGTCAAGTCCGAAATCTGCTGTAAACCCGCCCCGCTCCGATCGATGACGAATCGTTTTCAGCTGGCGCGGGCAACAACGTTGTTGCCCCCGCCAGCGGCGGCGCGGGAAGCCGCCCACTCCTTGAATTCACCCATGTCGAGGCACTTCCGCTCCTGCCGGGCCTCGTTCTGCCCGGCCAGCAGGGCGCCGATCAGGCGCGAGGCCGCCCCGCCGTTGGGGAAGATGCGGATCACCCGCTCCCGCCGCCGGATCTCCTCGTTAACCCGTCGCTCAACCCGACGCCGAACATGCGCCTTCGCTTGTGCTGCCAAGCTCTTGCGCGGCGCGGGTTAGCTCTACGTTAGGGCGGGGTTTTGAGGAAGGTGCAAATGGACTTTACAAGCAAAT
>JACQYA010000122.1 GCA_016208425.1 Betaproteobacteria bacterium | reverse complement strand
TCTTGTTAACGTGCAGCCCAAGCCGCAGGAGTGGCAGACGCATGGCATGGAACCCGAGGCGATCGAGTCGCATCTGGCGGTGCACGCGCACGGTGCGTTGAAGCCGGTTCAGCATCTGCTGAACGAGGCGGGAATCGCCTACCACACGTACCTCAAGCTCGGCGAGGCAGCCGAAACCGTGGCGGCCTTGGCGGACGAGCTGGGCTGCGACCACATCGTCATGGGAACGCGCGGGCTGGGCGGGATCTCGGGGATCGTGCTCGGTTCGGTGACGCGAAAGGTGCTGCATTTGGCAAACATTCCGGTCGTTTGCATCAAGAGCGAGCCTTCGCGCCGATGAGCAGGCACGGCCATGTTCTCGATCTACGGCATCGGCGGGCCGATCTTCAGCGGCACCCTGGAGGAAATGAACCGGGTGCGTGCGGTTTCAAGGGCGCGCCCGGTTCGTCCTGTCGTTCCGGCGGACGAAGAATCGGACATCGAGGCAGTTGCCAACACAGCCAATCGGCCCAATGCAGAAGCGGTCCGCGCTTACCGCGCGATGCTGCCGCCCGAAATCGAACGCGGCCCTCTCTACCTCGCCGACCAGATCATGCAGCGTCGGGTATTTAGCGTCTCGGCCGGCGACGATGTGGCGCATGCCTGGCGGGTACTTCGCGACCACCGCATCCACCAGGCGCCGGTGCTCGACGACGGCGCGCGGCTGGTTGGCATTGTCAGCGAGCGCGACCTACTGACCGCCATCACCATCGATGCCGGACGAATCGTCGCGTCGCTACGCCGGCAAGTGCGCGATGTGATGGCCTCGCCCGTCATCGCCGCAACGCCGATGACCGACATTCGGCGCATCGCCGCCGCCATGCTCGATCACGGCGTCGATGGCGTGCCGGTTACCGGCGAAGGCGGGCGTTTGATGGGCTTTGTTTCGCGCAGCGACATCCTGCGCGCGGTAGTCGTCGACCCGCCACTCAGTCTGTGGCGATGAGTTTGAAGGAAAGCCGTTCCTGGCGCACGGCGTCCGAAAAACATGACCTGCTACCGACATCCGCCGCCGGCAAGACATTTCCAGAGCATTTCTGGCAATTTGCGAAGAAATTCATTTCTGTGCGGCAAGCGTCATTTGCGGTTTTCACGCAGTGCGCCCAAATCGTTTTAGGTTTGCTGCTGGCTGGCCCTGCCTTCAGTGAGACGCCCAGGAATCCCACCCCGCAGGGCAACCTGATTATCGTCGGCGGAGGCGATACGCCAATTACCGTACAGGAACGCTTCGTTGCCCTGGCCGGCGGATCAGGCAAAGCGAAGATTGCCTTGCTTCCTATGGCCAGCACGGAGTTTGACGAGGAAGCGCGGGAAGTCATGAATGACTTCCAGAAGCTGAATGCCGATACCTATCTCGTCAATATCGAACGCAGTGGCGCGCAGAAGGAGTCAATGGCCAGGTTTCTTGAAGGGTTTTCCGGCTACTGGTTCCTGGGCGGAGATCAGTCCCGTCTCGCCGCCACCCTCCTCGATACGCTGGCGCTGGATATGATCGAGCGTAGATACCAGGAAGGGGCGGTCGTCGGCGGAACCTCGGCAGGCGCCGCAGTGATGACGCACGACATGCTGACCGGCCAGCAAAATTCCGAGAAAGGCAAATCGCTAGACATAGCCCGTGGAGTCATCGAGGTTGCCAAGGGTTTCGGATTTCTGCCGGGCGCGATTGTCGATCAGCATTTTCTAAAGCGCGCTCGCTACAACCGCTTGCTGAGCGCGGTGCTCGATCAGCCGCAGTTGATCGGCGTTGGCATCGACGAAGAAACGGCTTTGCTGGTGCGTCCCGATGGTCGGTGGGAAGTGTTGGGCAATAGTTACGTGAAGGTTATCGATGCTCGCGGGGCGCGCCTAACCCATGACAAAAAATCCGTTGTCGGAGCCAGCAACATCAGGCTGCACCTCCTGCCGGCAGGCAGTGTATTCGACCCCAAGAGGGCGCGTATCACGCTTCCTGGCAGCTAATCTGCTGTGGATCAATATCATGGGCACTTCTATAAATCCGGTTTTCGTCATTTCCGTTAAATCAAGGAACCGGATTCCGGGTCAAGCCCGGAATGAGTCTTTATAGAAGTGCCTTTAACTCAAAAAGGAGACCGCGATGAAGGATGTCGCCGACTTCGCCAGGAAGCATGGCTCCTTGACGGTTCATCTCGTCAACGTGCAGCCCAAACCGCAGGAGCGGCAGACGCATGGGATGGAGCCGGAAGCGATTTTGATGGGCGCCCGAGGCGTTACGATAGAAACAGCATTTATGCGGGAGCGGGCTTGCCCGCGATTGCGGTTTGTGCCCCGCGCAGAACCTCGACGATGACTTCGTTGAGCCGCTGCGAATCGACCGGTTTGGTCAGGTAATCGTCCATCCCTGCGGCCAGTGCTTTTTCCCGGTCGCCTTCCATCGCGTTGGCCGTCATCGCGACTACGGGAACCGCCGGGTCGAGCACGCCGCCGGCGCCGGCGCGGATCGCGCGGGCCGCCTCGTAGCCGTCCATGACCGGCATCTGGCAATCCATCAAGACCAGATCGTAGGTAGTGCGTGCCAGCGCTTCCAGCGCCTCCCGGCCGTTGGTCGCGAGATCGGCGGCGTACCCGAACCGCGACAGAAAGCCGAGCGCGACTTTCTGGTTGGCCGGGTTGTCCTCGACCAGCAGGATGCGGGTGCGGCGCACGCCCTCGTTCAAGGTATGGCGCGTAATCAGGCGGCGGGCCGCGTTTTCACCGGTTCTGGACTGGCCGAGCGCCGCCGCCAGAGCGGCCTGCAAGTGATCGCTGCGCACCGGTTTGGTCAGGTAGGCGTCGAAGCCGATGTCGGTCAAGCGTTTGCCGTCGCCGCGAAAAGCGACCGAGGTGAGCATCGCCAGCGGCATGTCTTTCCAATCGGGGTCGCTCTTGATGCATCGGCCGAGCTCCTCGCCATCGGTGCCCGGCATGTTCATGTCGATGATGGCGGCGTCGACCGGCCGCCCGGCCGCGTGTTCGCCGGCCAGGATGGCGAGCGCTTCCCGCGCGCCGGCGGCGCACAGGGCCGCGCATTGCCAGCCTTCCAGCAGGAGCTCGATCAGGCGGCGGTTGGTGGCGTTGTCGTCGACCACCAGAACGCGGCTGCCGGCGAGCGGCGCCGCTCCGTCCGCGGGTGGCCGCAGAGCCTCGACCCCGCCCGCGTGACGCCCGAACGGCAGCGAGAACCAGAAGGTCGATCCCTGTCCCGGAACGCTGTCGACGCCGATTTCGCCGCCCATCAGATCGACCAGGCGCTTGCAGATCGCCAGCCCTAGCCCCGTTCCGCCAAACCGGCGGGTCGTCGAAATATCGGCCTGGGTGAAGGGGTCGAACAGCGCCCCGACCCGGTCGCCGGGAATACCGATCCCCGTATCGCGCACGTCGAAACGGAGGCGCACCGACTTGTCGCGCAGCGTCAGCGGGCGGACGTGGACGACCACCTCGCCGTCTCCCGTGAACTTGATGCCGTTGCCGGCCAGGTTGAGCAAGACCTGGCGCAGCCGGCCGGGGTCGCCGCAGATACGGTCGGGAACGTCCGGCTCGACCAGATTGACGAACTCCAGCCCCTTTTCGTCGGCGCGCAGCGCGAGCATGGCGCTCACGTCGTCGAGCAGGGCGCGCAGATCGAAGTCGATGGATTCGATGTCCAGCTTGCCGGCCTCGATTTTGGAAAAGTCGAGAATGTCGTTGATTAGCCCGAGCAGCGAATTGGCGCTGGCACCTACTATTTCGGCGAATTCCCGCTGTTCGTCGGTCAGCTCGGTGTCGAGCAGCAGCTCGGTCATGCCGATGACGCCGTTCATCGGCGTGCGTATCTCGTGGCTCATGTTGGCGAGAAACGCCGACTTGGCGTAGCTCGCCGCTTCGGCGGCCGCCAGCGCGGCCTTGGCGGCCTCTTCGGCGCGCCGCTTCTCGCTGACATCGTGGAAGACGAGGACGGCGCCGATGATTTTTCCGTTGCGGTCGCGGATCGGCGCCGCCGAGTCTTCGATCCCGATTTCATGGCCGGTACGGCCGATCAGCACCGTATGGTTGGCCAGGCCGACGATGCAGTTCCCCGCTATGGCTTGTTCGACCGGATTGACGACCACTTCCCGGGTCGTCTCGTTGACGATGTTGAAGACGCGGCGCAGCGGTTGCCCGCGCGCATCGTCGAGCCGCCAGCCCGTGTGCTCCTCGGCCACCGGGTTGAGGAACTCGACGGCGCCGCCCACATCGGTGGTAATCACCGCGTCGCCGATCGAATTCAGCGTGACCTGCGCCTTTTCCTTCTCGACGAAAATCTCGGCCCGGATCTGCTCGCGCTCGGATCGGTCTTCGCGCAGCGCGCGCGCCATGCGGTTGATGTCGCGCGTCAGGTGGGCGACCTCGTCGCGTCCGGCGGCACCGGAAATAGAGACATCGAGATCGCCGCCGGCGATGGCCTCGGCGCCGGCCGAAATCCGTTCGAGCTGGCGCGTCATGCGCCGCACCAAGAGCCAGGCGATGACGCCGCCGATGCACAGCGCGGCCAGGATGTAGAACAGCCCCTTCCTGACCACCGCATCCAGTTCCGCCTCGACCGGCGCCGAGTCGAGCATTACCCGCGCGTAGCCGACATTTCGTCCGCCGGCGACGATGGGCGCCATCGTATCGATCAGGCCATCGTGCCAGAACTGTTGCGCCGCCTTGTTCTTCGCGCCTTTCTCCCGGTCGCCGCCGACCAGTTGCAGCAGGCGGCGGCTGGCTTCGTCGTCGAGTACCAGGTTGAACAGCGCCCGGTCGCTGGCGGCCCGCACCCGGCCGTGGCTGTCCATGATGATCGCCAGGCTGAGGTTATCCACCCCTTGCAGGCCGTCGACCAGCTCGTCGAGCGCGGCGACGTCGTTGGCGATCACCCACGAAGGCGCGTTGGCGGCGAGCGCGGCGGCCAGCGCTTCGCCCTCGCCGGCGATCTGCTGGCGCATGAAGCCGCGCTGGCGCACGACCATGTCGAAAACGATCATGCCCATCAGCAGGGCGTGCAACAGCATCACGCTGACGATCAAGCGCCCCTTGATGCTGTAGACCAAAAAACGGGCGACCCCGCCCAACGCCGCGCGGAGCGGTGTCCAATAAGGTGTCCAACAAGATCCCAAGACCCGCCGCATCAGCGCTCCCCGAGGGGGCGCATGGTGGCCGGAAGACCGATGGCACGGTCATAATCGCGCAGGAAATTGCGCATCGGCCGGTAGGTGTCGTCGTTCGCCAGCTCGAAATGTTGCTGGTCTTTCTTGAACTGGGCCTGGTCGAGCGCCGGGTCTTTGTCCATCGCGGCCAGGCTTTGCGCCACCCGGCTGGCCAGCGCCTTGTCCACGTCGTCGCGGGCGACAAAGCCGTTATGCGGCAGCGAATCGGTGCGCCAGAGAATTTTCATCTCCCGTGCCTTGTCGCCATCCTTTTTCGCCCAGCTACCGAAAAAACGCACCGTGCTGCCGCAAGCCACCGCATCGCCGGCATAGGCGTTGAGAATCGATGAGTCCTGCGAGCCGACATGCCTGATCTTCAGGCTCTTCATGTCGACGCCCTGCTGGTGCAGGTAGAGCAGCGGCAACATGGTGGCCGCCACGGCGGTCGCCGAGGGAAAACAAACGGTCTTGCCGTTGAGGTCGCGCGGGGTTTTCAGGCCGCTGTCGGCGCGCGCCACGATCAGGCCGCGAAAATTCTCGTCCGGCGTCATCTTGGCGATCACCCGGTAACCGTGTTCCAGCGACAGCACGGTCTGATACGGGTTGGGCAGCGAGAAATGAAAGCGCCGGGCGGCCAGCTTGGCCTCGTAATCGGGATAGTCCTTGCTGGCCTCAATCTGGAAACGCGCGCCGGGATTTTTGCTCTCCAGGTAACGCACGACCGGATCGTAGTCTTCCAGCATCGATTGGGGGTTGGTGTAGGGATGCACGCCGAGGATATAGGTCGTTTCTGCGGCAGCCGTGCCGGAAGGCCGGTAAACCTGCCCCCATGCGGCCGTGGCAAGCAGCAAAAAAAACAGCGGGCAGACTGTCCTTAACGATCCGCGCATGGCGACACCCCAGTGGATGAAAAATGCGAAGTCTAGCCCCAACCCCCTTAAGCCGTGAGGTTTTTTTGGGGTTTGCGGGCCGCGTTACGCCGCGCTAACGTTTATGGCGGAAAGGGACAAAAGTTTTGCGGGTCGGGTCGGCGTAGCGTAACCCGACAGCCGTGACAGCTCCTAAGCCGACGGTGCTTCTTCCGCCGCCGGTACGCCAGGCGGAACCACGGGCAGGCTGACCTCGAAAGTGCTGCCGGCGCCCGGCCGGCTCTCGGCGCGGATGTCGCCGCCCATCAGTTCGACGATCCGTTTGCCGAGCGCCAGGCCGAGACCGGTTCCGCCGAACTTGCGGGTGATCGAGCCGTCGGCTTGCTGGAAGGGGTTGAACAGGTGCGCGAGCTGCTCGCCGGTCATGCCGATACCGGTGTCCGTCACCCCGAACACCAGCTTGTCGCCCTGCCGTGACGCGGACACGGCGACGCTGCCGGCTTCGGTGAACTTGACGGCGTTGGACAGCAGGATAACAAACACCTGTTCCATGCGTAGCGGATCGCCGATGCAGGTCGGCGGCAGGTCGGGCGCGACGTCGACGCGCAGGGCGAGGTGCTTGGCCCGCGCTTGGTGGCTCACGAGCTCGACCGCGCGCCAGATCGCTTCGGCCGGGGATATTTCAGCCTGCCCGATAGGGAGCTGGCCGGCCTCGATCCTGGAAAAATCGAGAACCTCGTCGATCACCCCGAGCAGCCGGTTGCCGGATTCCAGGATTTTCTCGAACGCATTGCGCGCTTTCTCGCTGTTCTGGTAGTTGAGATAACCGATATGCGCGAAGCCCAGCACGCCGTTCATCGGGGTGCGCATCTCGTGGCTCATGTTGGCCAGAAACTCGCTCCTCAAACGGACCAGGTTCTCGGCGACGATGAGCGCCTGCTCGCGCGCTTGCGCCGCCGCATGCTGTTCGCTCATGTCGACAAAGCTGACCACCCCTCCCGCCACCTCACCGTTCTGCAGCAAGGGATGACAGGAAACCATCACGGGGACGGCGCGTCCGTCGGAACGCCAGTAAACCTCGTGGTCGGCGCGCATTTCCTGGCCGCTGTGCAGCGCGCGATGGCTGGGGCACTCGGCGGCCGGGTAGGGTGTGCCATCCGGCTTGTTGTAGTGGAAAAGGGTGTGGGCAGAACGCCCGACCACCTGTTCGGGGCGGTAGCCGAGCATCCGGCAGGCGGCGGGGTTGATGACCGTAACCCGCCCGCCGACGTCGACGCCATAGAGCCCGTCGGCGCTCGATTGCAGGATATGGCTGGCCCTCGCTTCGGCCTCCATCAACTCGGCTGTCCGTTGCTGCACCAGCACTTCGAGATGGCTGCGGTGTTGTTCCAGCTCGGCTTCGTTCTGCCGCTGCGCCCGCAGGGATCGCCCCAAAGAGCGCGAGAGCAGGGCGACCAGCAGACCCAGCACGACCAGAAGGAGCGCCGTCACCGCAAGCTGCACGTTCCACGGCGCAAAAGTGTCTTCGTCCGCCAGGCCCACCATGATGTACAGGGGGTAATCGCCGACCTGCCGGTAGCTGTAAACGCGCCAGATGCCGTCGGTGGTGCTCCGCGCGCGGTAGGTGGCCGATTTGCTGCCCCGTTGCCAGAGATTTTTGAATTCCGGCGACCCGATCTTCAGGCCCAAGACGCCGCCGGAGCCTTGGGGTTCCGGGTGTCGGAGGTAGATGTTGGTGTTGGCGTCGAAGAGGAGCACGGCACCGTGGCTACCACCGGGCAGGGACGCGAACAGGTCGCTGAAATGCGCGAGCCGGATGTCGGCAAAGACGGTTCCGGCAAAGCGGCCGTCGGCGTTTTCCAGTCGTCGGGTCAGCGGCAGCGCCCACTGCTGGCCCATGCGGGAAACAATCGGTGCCGCGACGGCCAGCCCCGGCGAGTCACGGGCTATTTTTGAGCGGTCGCGGTCGGCGATGGTGGCCGCCTTGGCCGGATCGATACCGGTGCCGTACCTGATAACGCCCGCGCTATCGGTCGCCCGCAGGCCAAGGACATGCGGCAGGCGCTCGCGCAGCGTTTCGAGATAGCGGCTATAGGGTTCGTCGAGCAGATGGCCGGCCTTGACCGAATGCTTGTATTCGTCCGCAGACACCTGGAGCGCCAGGTCGCTTTCGTGGATCGCCGTGTAGACGTAGCGTTCGAGAAGGCTTGCCTGGTTCTCCGCCAGACCGACCGCCTCGCGTTGCAGGTTTTCCCGGCTTTGCCACAGCGAATAGCCGGCGAGCGCCAAGATCACCGCGATGGCGGTGCCGACGCCGGCGAGCAGGTGGGCTGGCAAGCGGTAAGCCCCGCCCCCGGTAAAGCGCGATGTCATACTGCCTGCCTGCCTGCCTGCCTGCCTGCCTGCCTGCCTGCCTGCCTGCCTGCCTGCCTGCCTGCCTGCCTGCCTGCCTGCCTGCCTGCCTGGCTGGCTGGCTGGCTGGCTGGCTGCCTGGCTGGCTGGCTGGCCGGATTTGTCATAGTTGGCGCTCATGCTCCTCCCGCTTGCCTCTTCTTTTTGGTTGCCTGGAAGCCCGTCCAAGTTGGAGCGAAACCGCCGGCGCATCATAGCTTTCCTCCCGCGCAATTTTATCGTCAACCCGCGCCGTAGAGCCGGGCGTTGTAGGTAATGCCGCCAGGCGCAACGCGGAGCGACGGTCGGCCCGCTAATGTTATGCCCACAAAACGCGCGCAATGGCAAAATGGCGCGCAAAGCCGATCAAAATCACACGCAAAACCCCGCGAACAAAGCAGAATCGGCTAATATTCTGCCCCTACTGACAACAAGCCTGACCGGCAGCGTCAAAATATCGAGGAGAACAACATGCCGACCATCATCGGTGTAGCCCGTGAGCTGCACCCCGGCGAGCACCGCGTCGCCCTGGTGCCCGACGTGGCGAAGCGCTTTCGCGCGCAGGGCGCCGAGATCCTGATCGAAAAGGGGGCAGGCGAGAATTCCGCCTATCCCGACGGCGATTTTAACGACATCCGCTGGACGGAAAACGCGGCCGATGTCTGGGCGCAGTCCGACGCCGTCCTCTGCGTGCGCCCGCCGACATTGGAACAGGTCGCGCGGATGAAGGCCGGCGCCATCCTGATCGGTTTTCTCCAGCCTTACCAGAGCCCGGAGCTGGTGCGCGCGCTGGCCGAACGCCGCATCACCAGTTTCGCGGTCGAGCTGATCCCGCGCATTTCGCGCGCCCAGAGCATGGATGCGCTGTCCTCGCAGGCCGCCGTTTCCGGCTATCTGTGCGCGGTGATCGCCGCCGCGCATTGCCCGAAATTCTTCCCCATGCTGACCTACGCCGCCGGCACCGTGCGCCCGGCGCGCGTGCTGGTGATCGGCGCCGGCGTCGCCGGCTTGCAGGCGATCGCCACGGCGCGCCGGTTGGGCGCGATGGTCGAAGGCTACGACGTGCGTCCTGAAACGCGCGAGCAGATCGAATCGCTGGGCGCCAAGTTCATCGATACCGGCGTCGCCGCCGCCGGCCAGGGCGGTTACGCCCGCGAGCTGACCGAGGACGAAAAACGCCAGCAGGCCGAACGTCTGGGCAAAGCCGTCGCGCAGGCCGACGCGCTGATTACCACCGCCGCCATCCCCGGTCGCCGGGCGCCGCGCATCGTCACCGCCGGAATGGTCGCGGCGATGAAGTACGGTGCGGTGATCGTCGATATGGCCGCCGAGTCGGGCGGCAACGTCGAAGGCACGGTGCCGGGCGAGGTGGTCGATGTCGGTCATGTGAAGATCGTCGGCCATGCCAATCTGCCGAGCCGCATGCCCTACCACGCCTCGGAAATGTACTCGAAGAACCTGTTCAACTTCCTCGCCCCGCACCTCAAGGACGGCCAGCTCTCGCCCGACTGGGACGACGAGGTGATCGTCGGCGCCGCGCTGACGCGCGACGGCGACATCGTGCACGGCGGCGTAAAAGCCGCCCTCGCCGCGCTGGCGGCCCCAGCAGATCAACCCTCCACCGGAGACGCCTGACATGAGCGGACTCGAAATTTCCGGCCTCGCCGCACTCTATATCTTCCTGCTCGCCGCCTTCACCGGCTACGAGGTGATCTCCCGCGTCCCGGTGATCCTGCACACGCCGCTGATGTCGGGGTCGAATTTCGTGCACGGCGTCGTGCTGGTCGGCGCAATGATCGCCCTCGGTCACGCGGAAACAGCACTGGAGCAGGTGCTCGGCTTCATCGCCGTGGTGCTCGGCGCGGCCAACGCCGCCGGCGGCTATGTGGTCACCGAGCGCATGCTCGGCATGTTTACCAGCAGCAGCAAGAAAGGGGGCAAGCCATGAGCGGCCTCTTGAACGCTTCCGTGCTCGTGCAGGCGAGCTACTTTATCGCTGCGGCGCTGTTCATCCTCGGTCTCAAGGCGATGAGTTCGCCGGTCACCGCGCGCGGCGGCATCGTCTGGGCCGGCTACGGCATGCTGCTCGCCACGGTGGTCACTTTCCTGACGCCCGGCCTGCACAACATCGCGCTGATGCTGGCCGCCATCGCCGTCGGCACCGGGCTCGCCTGGTGGAGCGGCAAAACGGTGAAGATGACCGACATGCCGCAGATGATCGCCATCTACAACGGGATGGGCGGCGGCGCGGCGGCGGCGATTGCCGTCGTCGAATTCATCCGCTCGGCGCACGGGCACCCGCATTCGCCGCTGGTCGCCAGCCTCGCCGCGCTCGGCGCGCTGATCGGCGCGGTCTCCTTTTCCGGCTCCTGCGTCGCCTACGCGAAATTGCAGGGTTTGATGAAGAAGACCTTTACGCTACCCGGACAGAACGCGGTCAACGTCGTTCTCTCGCTCGCCACCCTGGTTGCCGGCGTCGCCGTGGTTGCCGGAGATCCGCCCAACCTGACGCTGGTGCTTGCTTTCACCCTCCTCGCGCTGCTGCTCGGCATCGTCGTCACGCTGCCGATCGGCGGTGCCGACATGCCGGTCGTCATCTCGCTGTTCAACGCCTTCACCGGCCTCGCCGTCGGCCTGGAAGGTTTCGTGCTCGGCAACCCGGCGCTGATGATCGCCGGCGTCGTGGTCGGTGCGGCCGGCACCTTGCTCACGCAGTTGATGGCCAAGGCGATGAACCGGCCGATCAGCAATATCCTCTTCGTGCCGATGAACGCCGGCGGCAAGGACGATTCGCCGGAGGTGACCTGCAACATGCGCTCGTTGAGCGCGCTCGACGCGGCGTCGATGATGCGCTACGCGCAGAAGCTGATTATCGTTCCCGGCTACGGCATGGCCGTCGCGCACGCCCAGCACAAGGTCTGGGAAATGGCGTCGCTGCTGGAGGAAGCCGGGGTCGAGGTGAAGTTCGCCATCCACCCGGTGGCCGGCCGCATGCCGGGGCACATGAACGTGCTGCTCGCCGAAGCCGGAGTGCCTTACGAAAAAATCTTCGACCTGGAAGAAATCAACGCCGAGTTCGGCACCGCCGACGTGGCGCTGGTGATCGGCGCCAACGACGTGGTCAACCCGGCGGCGCGCACCAACAAGTCCAGCCCGATCTACGGCATGCCCATCCTCAACGCCGACCACGCGCAAAACGTGATCGTCATCAAGCGCGGCCAGGGCACCGGCTACTCGGGGATCGAGAACGCGCTGTTCTGCGGCGACAACACGCGCATGCTCTACGGCAACGCGCAACCGGTGGTCGGCGAGATCGTCCAGCACGTCAAGACGATGAGCTAACCTGCCGCAGAAGGCCGGATGCGCGGGTTGTGGGTGCCGGTTGTAGCTTGTGCCCGGCGGCGCGAGCTACAGCCGGTAGCGCCATATACCCGTTAATGGGTATTCTGTTAGGCTCCCCAAGACGGGGATACTGGGCAGGTAGTGGCCGAATTTCACATCCTGCGCAACCTTGTGTCAAAAGTTGCCAGACCGCCAGGATACCCGGCCGCCCCGCGCCTCGCCCGTTTCCGGAAAAGCCCGCCCGAACCCTCGCGGCAGGCGCTTCCGGGCCGGATGGGGCGGCCGTTTCCGGTGCGGGCTATTCTACAAACTATTGCTTGTTACTTGATCGAGGAGCGATGAATCATGAGTGAGACATGGAAGCTGAAGAGTGGTGTCGTCATGAACGACGAAACTACCGCAGAAGTGGTGAAAATGGCGTGTGCGCTTAAATCCCTTTCGGCCTATGCCGCGCTGGCCTACGAGGATGAGGACGCCCCTCCGGATCTTCAGGGCATCGTCGACGAAGGCCTCGACGCCATGCAGAAGATATTCGAGTGGTGAGAGTGGTAGCCCGTTCAGAAAGGGATAGAAGATGGCACATATCGTAATTATGGGAGCCGGCCTCGGCGGAATGCCGATGGCCTACGAGATCAGAGAGCAAGCGCGCGCCGAAGACAAGGTCACGGTTATCAACGACAGCGAAAATTTCCAGTTCACGCCGTCCAACCCGTGGGTCGCCGTGGGCTGGCGCAAGCGCGACGACATCGCCTTCCCGATCAAGTCCTATCTGGAGCGCAAGAACATCAACTTCATCCCGGTCGCCGCCAAGCGCGTGCACCCGGAAGAAAACCGCGTCGAGCTGGCCGACGGGCAGAGCGTCGCCTACGACTTTCTGGTTGTCGCTACCGGCCCGAAACTGGCGTTCGACGAGGTTGCCGGGCTGGGGCCGCACGGCGGCCACACGCAGTCGATCTGCCATGTCGACCACGCGGTCAAGGCCAGCGCCGTTTGGGACGAATTCGTCAAGGATCCCGGCCAGATCGTCGTCGGCGCCGTGCAGGGCGCATCGTGTTACGGCCCGGCTTACGAGTTTGCGATGATTATGGATACCGACCTGCGCCGGCGGAAAATCCGCGACCGCGTGCCGATGACCTTTGTCACCGCCGAACCGTATATCGGCCACCTCGGCCTAGGCGGCGTCGGCGATTCAAAGGGCATGATGGAATCGACGATGCGCAGTCGTCACATCAAGTGGATTTGCAACGCCAAAGTGAGCAAGGTCGAGGCCGGTAAGATGTTCGTCACCGAGCACGACGAGACGGGTGCGCCGAAGAAAGAGCACGAGCTGGCGTTCAAATACAGCATGATGCTGCCCGCCTTCAAGGGCATCGATGCGGTGTTCGGCATCGAGGGGCTGACCAATCCGCGCGGCTTCATCCTGATCGATCCCTACCAGCGCAACCCGAAATTCAAGAACATCTACTCGGTCGGCGTCTGCGTCGCGATTCCGCCGGTAGAAGCAACGCCGGTTCCGACCGGAACGCCGAAGACCGGCTATATGATCGAATCGATGGTCACCGCCACCGCGCACAACATCCGTGCCGTGCTCGACGGCAACGAACCGGATCAAAAAGCGACCTGGAACGCCGTTTGTCTGGCGGACTTCGGCGACTCCGGGGCCGCGTTTGCCGCGCTGCCGCAGATTCCGCCGCGCAACGTGAACTGGTTCAAGGAAGGCAAATGGGTGCACCTGGCCAAAATCGCCTTCGAGAAGTACTTTATCCGCAAAATGAAGAAGGGCACCAGCGAACCCCTGTACGAGAAGTACGTCCTGAATGTGTTGGGCATCAAGAAGCTCAAAGACAAGGCATAGCATGGTTTTCGCCTCTCCCGGCGCGGTTCGGGTCGGGGAGGCGGGGGGGTGCCGGTACGGAACCGCTGTCTCTCCGACGCGGATGCGCCGACCAAACCGATATTCACCCAAGGAAAAGACGATGATCTTTCGCGCTGTTTTTTTCGTTTTGCTGCTCGCCCAGACGGTCGCCGTGCAGGCGGAAACGATCTCGTGCCCCGAGCTTTCGACCGCCGTTCAGATCGGAAACTGCCCGACCGAGGATGAGCTGAATTTTACTTTTAACGGCTATTGCAACGACAACGCGCGCATGTACGACAAAGAAAACACCGATGTCTGCACCGACTACCGGCGTTACCGTCGCCTGAAAAACACCGCGCCCTGGGAGGCCGGAGGCGGCGCCTTCCAGGCCTATCTCTCCTGCGATCTGCCGGCGGTCTCTATCGCCAAGGCCGGATCATCCGGCATCGCCGTCGCCCGGCAGGGCAAAATCACGAAAGTGGTGTGCTCGTACCGGGACACCAGCGGCGAACCGTTCGCCTTTACCTACCGCACACGCGCCGAGTGCAAGGTCGAAGCCGACAGCAAGTGCGCCGCAAAGCGCGGCGCCTGCAAGGCGATCTGCGATTGATCGCACGCTGAACGGCAAGACGGCGGGCGCGTAGCGCGATCGCCTGCCGTCTGTCCGGTGCGCTGGCCGGTCGGGAAACACTTGCAGCCCGTTCCCTTCCTCGCATCGGTCGTTATAGCATCAGAACATCATCAGGTTACGCTACTTGAGCCATTTTCAAACCCCGTTCAGCTTGGCTTGGTCAAGTCCGGGGTCTTCCGTCAAATATTTCGATCGTGCACACGATCAAGCGAAATCGACGCTCGCCGCCCCGACGCGGTCGATACGATCCGTAAACACTGCGGAGACGCCGCGCGCGAACAACCGATCCGCTTCCGAGGGGTCGTTGACCGTGTAACACAGCACCGGGACTTTCGCCGCGCGCGCTTCGGCCAGCACGTCGTCGCCGATCTGGCCGGCCGCACAGTGCAGGGCGATGGCGCCAATCTCGCCCAAGCGCTGCCGCCAATCGGCCGGCGGACGTTCCCACAGGCGGCCGAGCGGCATTTGCGGCGCCGCGCCGCGCGCCGCGCGCAGAGCCGCTTCCGAAAATGACGAAAGCAGCGGCAGCGCCGCGCCGCGCCACAGTTCGAGCGCGTGCCGCGCGACGGTCTCCCCGGTGAGCGCCTCGAAACCCGGCGCCGGTTTGATTTCGACATTGACGGTCAGGCCGAGCTGGCGGCATAGCGCCGCCGCAGCGGCCAGCGTCGGCAGCGGCTCGCCGGAAAACGAGGGATGGTGGCGCGAACCGGCGTCGAGACGGCGCAAATCGGCGTCGTGGCTACCGCAAACACGCCCTGCACCGCCGGTCGTGCGTTCCAGCGTATCGTCGTGGATCAGCCAGGGCGTGCCGTCGGCGGAGAGCATGGCGTCGAATTCGACGGCGCCGATACCGAGTTGGGCCGCCAGGCGCAGCCCGGCCAGCGTATTTTCCGGCGCCAGCGCACCGCCGCAACGATGCGCGACAATACGCGGGAACGTTCGCGGATCCGTCCATCCCGTCCGCGCGAGAATCACAGGGGCAACAGCACTTTGAGCGCCGAGGGCAACACCGCGTTGCCCCGCAGCACGGCGGTATCGAGTGCCTCCTTGGCGGGCTTCTTGTCCGACCAGACCGCTTCGAGCTCTTCCTCGACGATCATGCGCACCGGCTCGATCTGCGAAACGCGCAGGCCGCGTGGCGACCCCTTGCCCTGCAACTGGACGTAGGCGATATCGAGACCGGCCATGTCGGCTTTCAACAAGCGGCTGCGCCCGACGGCACGGGCGACCGGCGTCATCGGCAGAAAGCCGCCGGCAGTGGTCAGCTCGACCTGCGTCTCAGGGCCGAGCAGAAAGCTGATGAAGCGCGCCACCCCCTTGTACTCGGCCGGTTTCTTGCCGCCGCCGACCCACAGCGAGGCGCCGTCGGCCAGTGTGTGGTGCGGCGCGCCGCGCACGTCGTCGTGGTAGGGCAACGAAGATACGCCGGTCTCGAAGGTCTTGTTGTCGTTGAGTGTGGCGTACAAGGAGGAAGAGCTGGTCAGCATGCCGCAATCGCCGGCGGCAAAACGTCGATCCGCCTCGTCGCGCCGGCCGAAATAAGCGAAAAACCGGCTCTTGTACCAGCTCGAAAGCATCGCGATGTGCTTGATCTGCACCAGGCCGTTGAAATTCAGCCGCCCCTTGGCGTCGGCCACGTCGGCGCCGTTCCAGGCGCTCAGGTTGTCGATATGCACCCACGCCGGCCAGGAGGTGGTGTAGGGGCAAGGGCTGCCGGCGTCGAACAGCTTGTCGGCCGCCTGTTGCGTCTCCCACCACGTTTTGGGCGGCTTTTCGGGATCGAGGCCGGCTTTTCTGAAAGCCGTCTTGTTGATGTAGAGCACCGGGGTCGACAAGGCCACCGGCAGCGCGATCAAGCGACCCTTCGCATCGCTGATGCCCGCCCGCAACTCGGGCGACAGTTTGCCGCCATCGAGCGGCTCTTTCGCCTCGTGCATCAGCTCGTGGAGCGGTTTGAATTTGGCGCGATTGTTCATGAAGCGCGCCAGCTCCTCGTTCACGACCAGATTGATGTGCTTCGGCGCATCGCCTTCGACCCGGCGCACGAGTTTGAGCTGATACTCTTTTTGCTGGCCGTTGAAACGCTCGACCAGTTTTTCTACCCGCTCGGCGCGTTCCTCGTCCAGCTGGTGCGAAAACTCGATCTCGGTACGCGCCGGCGTCGGCGCGGCAAACCCCGCGACCGCAAAGGCCTGCGCCAAAAGGGCGATGAAAGCTCTGAACCAAAACATGGGGAATTCCTCGATGGCTGTATGAGGCTAGGGATTATCCCGGATTCGCCGGCAATGCGCACCCGGCGCGCGGCTGGCCGAACGCACGCCCCCGCTTGTCCGCCCCTCAGGCAGCGGATTCGGCCAGTTTCTGATAAACGTAGGCGGTCAGCGCAATCGCCGTATCGTTGGCAAGCCCGGCGAAACGGAGCCCGTGCTGAAATTCGCCGCTTTCGTCCTGCGCCACCGAACAAACGGTTGCGTCTATCGTCATGTAAAACTCGATTTCCCGGATGAACACCCGGAACTTGATCGCCAGCAGATCGTTTTTCTCCCCCAGTTTTTTCCTGGCGGACAACAGCGCGCCACCGACGCTAATATTGGTCAGCACGCCCGGCGCGGCAACCGTTTTCGTATCTTCGGGCGCCGAAACCGCACAGATGATCTTGGTGCTAACCCGCTCGCCGGCACGAACCACCAGACCTTTGACTTGCGACGGATAGCTGAGGTGAACATGCGGATACGGCACGTTGGATACCCGGGTCACATTAGAGGTAAAGGCGTAGGCATTTTTTCCCGAGAAAAAACGCACGACAAAAGCCTGCCCCTCCTTCACGTAACACAGGTTTCCTTCAAACTGCGGCGCTGTGACCAGGACACTTTTTCCTTTCAGGTAACCGATCAGTTTGACGTAGTAGCGGTTTTCCGATTGTTCGACTTGCGTCTGGATCTGGAAAGGGTCGCCGATGTTCAGCTTGATCTCGTCGAGCGAAACCGAACGCTCCGTTGTCTGATCGCTCTTACCCTTGTCGCCAGCGCCGGAGCCGGAATCCTCGCCGCCGCGCCGGGACATCCCGCCAACATCTCCACCGCCATGAGAATCCCGGTACAGCCCCTTCTCGGACAAGCCGTCGAGTTGCGCCTGCGTCTCGATGACGAAACCACGCTTGAGCAACAGTTGCCGGTCGCCGTTATAGACCGACCACGGCAACGGCCTCCCGATATCGATTTCGCTTTTTGGAATTGGGATATAGGAAGTCGGTTCCATCATTTCGGCACCAGGTTCGTTCGGTACAGAGAGCCATTATAGGGAAAGCTGCGGAACGATATGCGCGGAATGATCGCCCCAATGCAAAAAGCCCGCAATTGCGGGCTTTTTGCAAGCATAAACGGGCTATCAGCGATCGCTGTAAGTCCGGCGGTTGCCGTTCGCGGCGGCCGCGCGACCCGGCTTGCCGCCCTCGCGGTGCGGCGCGCGGGCAAAGCCCTCGTGTTTGGGCGCGCCCGGCTTGCTGTAATGCCCTTCCGTGCGCCCGGCCGGCTTGCCGTAGCCGCGGCTCTCACCGCCTTTCCAGCCGCCCGGTTTGCCACCCGGGCGGGGGGCGCCGGCGGGCGCGCGACGGGTCGGCTCGTGGCCGACGACGACTTCGACGGGGATCGTCTGCTTGGTGAAACGCTCGATCTTCTTCACGTTGAAGTGTTCGGCGTGATGGACCAGCGAGATGGCCAGACCGTTGCGCCCGGCGCGGCCGGTACGGCCGATGCGGTGCACGTAGTCTTCGGCAAACTTCGGGAGATCGTAGTTGAAAACGTGCGTGATGCTCGGTACGTCGATACCGCGCGCGGCGACATCGGTCGCCACCAGGATGCGCACCTGGCCGCGACGCATGGCGGTCAAGGTGCGGTTGCGCGCGCCCTGATGCATGTCGCCGTGCAGCGCGGCGGCATTGAATCCGGCGATGTTCAGGCGGTCGGTGATGGTGTCCGCGTCGCGCTTGGTGGCGGTAAACACGACCGCCTGATCGATCGTCGTATCGCGCAGCAGGTGGTCGAGCAGGCGGTTCTTGTGCGACAGGTCGTCGACAAAATGCATGCGCTGCTCGATGTTGTCGTGTTTCGCCGACGAAGCGGCAACCTGGATCAGCATGGGGTCGCGCGTCATGTTGCGCGCCAGCTGGCCGACCATGCCGTCGAGCGTCGCCGAGAAGAGCATGGTCTGCCGCGAAGCCGGCGTGGCCATGACGATCTTCTCGATGTCGTCGATGAAGCCCATGTCGAGCATGCGGTCCGCTTCGTCGAGAACCAGCACCTGCAAGTTAGAGAAATCGATCTTACCCGACTCCATGTGGTCGATCAGGCGTCCCGGCGTGGCGACTAGGATCTCTGGGTTGCGCGAGAGCAGTTCCATCTGCTTCGGGTAAGGCATGCCGCCGAGAATGGCGACGGCCTTCAGGCGACGGATGTTGGCGCCATATTTCTCGGTGGCGGCGGTCACCTGCATGGCCAGTTCGCGGGTCGGCGTCAGCACCAGCATTTTCGGCCGCGCCGGCTGGAAGCGCGGACGGTCGTTGCCGCGCGAACGCGCCGACTGGCGTTCCTGGTTCGGCGTGCGGGCGGTACCGGTGCTGCCGGGCACAAAAGCCGGGCGTTCCTGCGAGGCGAACAGGTGCAGCGCCGGAAGCACGAAGGCGGCGGTCTTGCCGGAGCCGGTCTGCGAGGAAACCAGCAGGTCGCGCCCGGCGAGGGCGGCGGGAACCGCCTGCGCCTGTACCGGCGTGGGTTCGGTGTAACCGGAATCGGTCAAAGCTTTCAGGAGTTCTGGGTGAAGCCCAATTTCTGCAAAAGTCATCGTTCTCTTTCGTATGGATCGGCGTCGCGCTACCGAACATAACGGCGCGCTGGCGCAAAAAATTGCAACGCCAACCAACGAAATAGCTGAGAGTGAGTCCTGGAGAGACTCGCGGAAAATTCAGCACTATTCGGCACAAAAGCTTGTGCCAGTGCGGTGTTTAGTGAATCGACACCAGAAGGCAGCGGGGCTTTAGCAGTGTGGCCAGAGTGTGGCAAGTACGGCGGCCAGGTTCGCGATGCGCGGTGTGCGAGGCAGAAGAAAACCGGATGCTGCGTCGCACAATGCGGATTATACCGTCCCTCGTCGCTTCCGTCGAATATTTCTGAGCTGCGTTTCTGAGCTGCGGAACTATCGACAGCACAAAGCCGGCGAAAAGACCTCGGTAACCAGCGCCGATTGTGCCGCAAAACGAAACAGCGAGCGCCGCGCCCAAAGCACTTTTTGGCTGCCACCGATCACCTGGCTGGCCGGCGTGAAAAGCGGGTGCCGGACATCCAGTCTCTTGAAGCCCATTTCGCCACGCGCAAACCTGGCATGGGAAAACAGCAGCGAACCCAGCGAACGGTTGCCCAACCGCGCCAACCAGCGGGTTAGCGGCCCGCGCGGCCGACAAGGCAGGACGGTATGCGCGAAAGCGGCTTCGGCGCCGTTGCAAAGCAGCGCCACTTCTCGTACCCGGACAAGGGCGCTGGCGCGGATGCCGAGCAAGGCAGCCTCGTCGCGCGTCGGCCTGGCCAAACCCTGGCGCAACACGCGAACCGCGAAATGCCCCCGTGCCTGAATACGCACCGTCAAGGAACCCCGGTCGCGCAACCAGGGGAGATATGCCGCATTTTCGGCGCTGCGCGCGAGCGCGCTACGCCAAACACCGGCGTTTCCGCATTCGATCATAAGGGGCGCGCGTTCTGGCAGGCCATTATTGCGGGCGCGGCGCCCTTCCGGTTCCAGATATGCGCCCTCCCGGCTTCACGCCTTTGCCGGAAAACCAGCCACTGTTCATTTCCAGCGCGAAACGCGCCGGAGCAGCCGCGCAGTGGTTGTCTTCGGTCTGCGGCTTCATCTCCTCGATATTGAGGATCGCGCCGTTATCGTCGAGAAACGCGACAGACAGCGGGAGAAACGTGTTGCGCATCCACATGCAATGCCGTTCTGCCCTCGGAAACACGAACAGCATCCCCTGGTTGGCCGCCATCGAACGGCGCTGCATCAGCCCCTGCATACGGTTGGGCTGATCGGCGGCGACTTCCGCCTCGATACGATGAAAGCCCGCCGTCAGCTCGATGCGCGGCATCTGGGCGAGCGCATTCCCGGCCCAACAAAGTGCCGAAACGAGCAGGATCAACTGGTACATCAATGGGCTCCAGACTGTTTATCGTGTTGCGCTCGGCCGCTCGGTGCCGACTGTCGGAAATATCAATAGTCTGTCGCGGATTTCTTGCCGGGCTTAGGCTTTTTCGACTTCTTCGTCTTTTTGTTCTTGGTGTTCGATTTGGTGGACTTGGCCTGCTTGGTCGGTCGCGCATCGCCTGGCGCCGCTTTGCCGGCTTTCGGCTTTGCCGTATCGGCGGCTAGCGCGACGGGAAGCTTTTCGTTTTCCGCCGCTTTCGGCGTTACGGCTTCGACAGGCACAGAGGTTGCGGCAATAAAGGTGGCCGCGAAAAGGGGGAGAAATTTGTTCATTCGAAATTCCATTTCCATTGTTATGAAGAGGGGTTTTCCCGGGCGCCGGCTGGCGCCAGGTCAGTATAGCTGCCGGACATCTTGCGCCACGCGCCGGGCGCCAGGCCATCGAGCGTCATCGCCCCGACAGCATAGCGAACCAGGCGCAGAACCGGAAAGCCGACATGCGCGGTCATCCGCCGCACTTGGCGGTTTTTGCCTTCGGTGAGCTGCAATTCGAGCCACGAAGTAGGTATTGCCTTGCGATAGCGAATCGGTGGGTCGCGCTCCCACAAATCGGGGGCGTCGATACGCGATACGCGACAGGGTTGGGTTGTGAAGTCGCCGTAACGCACACCGCGACGCAGCGTCTCCAGCGCATCGTCGGCCGGCAAGCCCTCGACCTGCACGAGGTAGGTTTTCGGTAGCTTGTAGCGCGGGTCGGCGATGCGCGCCTGCAAACCGCCATCGTCGGTGAGCAGCAACAGTCCCTCGCTGTCGGCGTCGAGCCGGCCGGCCACGTAAACGCCTTTGACCGGGATGAAGTCGGCCAGACCGCGCCAACGCCCTTCCGGGGTAAATTGACTGAGCACCCCATAGGGCTTGTTGAATACGACGATATTGGACAAATCAGTGGCTGGTGCCTTCGGAGCGCGTTATTTTATTCCAGACATTGTATTTGCCGACCGGTTTTTTGGCGGGGATGCGCTTCACTTCTTTCAAGGTCTTCGCGTCGATCACGACCAGCGCGCCGTCCATCTCCCACAAGCTGGCCAGCGCGTAACGGCCGTCGCGGGTAAATTCGACGTGGGCGAGCGTTTGCCCCGGTTCGGCCTTGAACTGGGCGACGACTTCCAGCGTCTGTTTGTCGATGGCCTGCAAGACGTGCTTGTTTTCCTTGCTCATCATCGAATCGGTGAAGGCATAGCGGCTGTTTTCGTGGCTGCGCAGGAAGAAGCCCGGCCCCAGCGTCTTGATCTGTTTGATGTTCTCGTAGGTATCGAGGTCGATCACGGTAATCAGTCCCTCGTTCAGATTGGGCGAGGCCATCACGGTGCGCTCTTTGTTTTTTTCGTCCTTCCACTTCCAGGTGATGCCGGAACCGAGGTGCGGCATGCCCGGCATGTCCAGATCGGCGATTTTCTTGCGCCCGTCGAGGAATATCACCTGCCCTTTTGTCGCCGAACGCGACGAGCCGAGTATTTCTGCGTAGCTTTGCGTGAAGAAGAAGTCGTCGAGGATGTCGACCAGCAGGGTGCGTTGCGGATAGAAGAGGCCAGGCTTGAAATCACCCTCCTTGTACTGAAAATCGTGCACCAAGCCCTCTGCGACGGGCGCGGCCTCCGGGTCATAGCTGATTTCCCATGCCTCCGGCACGTCCTTCAACGCGGCGACGAAGCTTTTTCTCGGCGCCGCATCGTAAACCGCCGACACGCGCGAGGTTTTATCGCCCTTGGCATTCAGCGTTGGAATGATCTTCACCAGCTTGAGATTCTCGGCGTCGAGCAAGACCAGGCTATGCGGCAGGTAGTTGGCGACCATCACCCATTTGCCGTCGCCGGAAACGGCGGCGTTGCGCGTATTCAGTCCGGCGCGTACCTCGGCCACCACCTTCAGGTTGTAGATGTCGAACTTGGCGATCCAGCCGTCGCGCGAGGCAAAGTAGACGAACCGTCCGTCGGGCGAGAATTTCGGCCCGCCGTGTAGCGCGTAGCGGCTGGGGAAGCGATGCAGGCGCTCCAGCTTGTCGCCGTCGAGCACCGAAACGTGATGGTCGCCGGTCTCGACCACAATAAAAAGGTTGAGCGGGTCGGCGCCCTTCAGGCCAGGCCCCGGCTTGCCCGGCAGCTTGGCCGCTCCGGCATCAAACACGTGCGACGCGCGTATCTCGGCTTCGCCCCAGACCGGCGCCGGCACGACCGGCGTGTAAATCCAGTCGGCGAGTTGTTGCGATTCTTCCGGCTTGAGTTTTTCGTTAAAGCCCAGCATCTGCGTCGCCACGCGCCCATCGCGGATGACTTTCAGAGCCTCGGGCTTGCGCAGACGCTCCAGGTTTTCGGGCAGCAGCGCCGGCCCAACGCCGCCCAGACGGTTTTCGCCGTGGCAGACGAGACAGTGTTCCTTGTACAAGGCCTGCACGTCGGCCGCCTCGGCGAAGGACGCCATGCCGGCGAGAAAAATTGCCGGGTACGAAACGGCAAGCCAAAAACGCCAATTCGTGACATTCATGATGATTTCCTGTAAGGGGTGACGGTCAGCCGTTCGCCGCCGGGCGCGACGCCGATTTCTTCGTCTTCGAGATAGCAGCCGGGGTCTTCGGCCCACGGATCGCCCGTCAGTTGCTGTGCGCGCACGCGCGTGTTGCCGTTGCAGATATCGAAGTGCTTACACTGCCCGCAGCGCCCGGAAACGCGGCGCGGAAACCGTTTCAGGCCGGCCATCAGCGGGTCTGAGGTATCGCCCCAGATTTCCGAAAATGGGCGCTGGCGCACGTTGCCCAGCGTGTAGTGCCACCACATCGTGTCGGGATGCACATTGCCGAGGTTGTCGATGTTGGCGACATTGACGCCCGACGAATTGCCGCCCCACTGGGCGAGTTTGGCGCGGACGTGCGCGGCCTGCCCGGGGAATTTCTTTTCCGCCCAATGCAGGAAATAAACGCCGTCCGCATCGTTGTTGCCGGAGGTGAATTCCTTCTGCAACCCGCGCTGGCGATAGTCCCAACAGGTGTCGAAGAGGAGATCCATCGCCTGGCGCGTCAACCGGTGCTGCGCGTCGTCCTTGCGGTTCTTGTTGCCGCGCCCGGCGTAGTTCAGGTGCGAGAAGTAAAAGCGGTCGATCCCTTCATCATCGACCAGCTTGAGCAAGCCCGGCAGGTCGTGCGCGTTATCCTGCGTCATCGTGAAGCGCACGCCGATCTTCAATCCCAGATCGCGGCATAGACGAATGCCCTTCAGGGAGGCGTCGAACGCCCCTTGCATGCGCCGGAAGCCGTCGTGCGTCTGGCCTATCCCGTCGAGCGAGACGCCGACGTAGTCGAAATTGCAGCCCGCGATGCGGCCGATATTCGAAGCGTCGATCAGCGTGCCGTTGGACGACAGGCCGACATAAAAACCCATTTCTTTGGCATGTCTGGCGATGTCGAAAATATCGGCGCGCAACAGCGGTTCGCCGCCGGAAAGGATGAGCACAGGCACGCGAAAACGCTTGAGATCGTCCATCACCGAGAAAATCTCGCCGGTCGCCAACTCGCCGGCGAAGTCCTTGTCGGCGGAAATCGAATAGCAGTGCTTGCAGGTCAGGTTGCAGCGGCGAACCAGGTTCCAGATGACCACCGGGCCGGGCGGATTGCGCTTTGGCCCCGTCGGCGTCGGCGCGGAAATTTCCTGCATATATTGGGAAATGCGGAACATCGGGCGGCTCGCAAGTGAAGTCGGGGTATTAGACGGCAGGCCTTGGCGGGCGGCCTTGACGTGAATCAAGGGGGTTCGATGCGCGGGAATCCGGCAAACGCTGGCGAACCGTCTCGAACAGGCAGATGGCGGCGGCGGCGGCGGCGTTCAGCGATTCGGTGGCGCCGGGCATCGGGATGCGCACCCGGAGCCGAACCGCTTCCGTTACCGCCTCGCGGACGCCCAAGCCCTCGCTGCCGAAAACCCAGGCCAGCGGAACCTTGAGGTTCGCGGAATACAGCGAGACCGGCGCACCGGGCGCGGTAACGATCCCCTGCCCCCGGTACCCCCCCAAAAAACCCGGAAGATCGCCGGCTTCGTGAATGTCGAGCTGGAAGTGCGCACCCATCGCCGCGCGCAGCGTTTTCGGCGACCAGGCGTCAGCGCAATCCGGCGACAGCAACACCTGACGAAAACCGGCCGCCGCCGCGCTGCGTAGAATCGACCCGACGTTGCCGGGGTCCTGCACGCCGTCGAGAAGCACCGCGTCTGCCTCCTGATTCAGGCCATGGGCGGCTCGTGGCCGATTGACGACGGCCATGATGCCGCTCGGCGTACCGACACTGGCGAGCCCGGCGTACAGCGCGTCGGACAGCAGCGTCACGGAACCCCCGGGTTTGGCGCTCGCCAGGTAAGCGGCGATCTCCGGGTGCCGCGCGCCGCTTTCGCTGACAATCGCCTCCTCCACGCTGCCGTGGAACTCGGTATAGGCCGCGATCAGATGCATGCCGTCGAGCAGCGCGAACCCCGTTTTCCGGCGCTCGCGACCGCTCAGACACAGCTTTTTCAGCGCCTTGAAATGGGGGTTGTCACGCGAGGCGACAGATCTCACGGCGCCAACAACCGTGCTACGGGAGCGTAACTGCGCCGGTGCACCGGGCTCGCGCCATGCTCCTCAAGCGCCCGGAAATGCAGCGCGGTCGGGTAGCCCATGTGGCGGTCGAAAGCGTATTGGGGGTAGAGCGCGTGCAGTTCGCGCATGCCGGCATCGCGTACCGTCTTGGCCAGAATCGAGGCAGCGGCAATCGCCGCCACTTTGCCGTCGCCGCCGACGATGGCTTCGGCAGGGCAGCGTAGCGCAGGGCAGCGGTTGCCATCGATCAGCGCGTGCTCAGGCTGAATGGCGAGAGCATCAACTGCCCGCCGCATGGCGAGCAAGCTGGCTTGCAGGATGTTGATGCGATCGATCTCTTCGACACTGGCTTCGGCGACCGCCCATGCCAAGGCCGTAGCGCGTATCTCGATGGCCAGCGCTTCGCGCCGCTTGGCCGACAGCTTTTTCGAGTCGTTCAATCCGGGAATGGGCCGTGCCGGGTCGAGAATCACCGCCGCCGCCACCACCGGGCCGGCCAGCGGCCCGCGCCCCGCCTCGTCGACGCCGCAAACCAGACCCTCAGGCGGTCGCAGCAAGGGCATCGTCGAGCACCGGATAGGGCAGAAAATCGAGCACCGCCGCTGCCGCCTTTTCGGCGGTATCCTGTTTGAGCTGCAAGTGGATGGCTCCGAAAACCTCGCCGATCCGGGCGCGGGTGGCCTTGTCGGCGTAAAGGTTGAGCAGCGCTTGCGCGAGGTTGGCCGGCGTCGCGTCGTCCTGAATGAATTCGGGGACGACAAACTTGCCGGCCAGAATGTTCGGCAGGCCGACGTAGGGCAGATAGCCCATACGCCGCATCAGCCGGTACGACAGCGGCGCCATCTTGTAGGCGATGGCCATCGGCCGCTTGAGCAATGCCGCTTCTAGTGTCGCCGTGCCGCTCGCGACGAGCACGGCATCGGCGGCCATCATTGCCTCGTGCGCGTGGCCGAACAGCATGCGGATCGGCAAATCGCGGGCGTTGCAGCGATAGAGCGCGGCCTCGAACAGGAGGCGCGTTTCGCGGGTCGCCATCGGCGCCAGAAATAGCGCATCGGGCAAGGTTTTGAGGATCTCGCGCGCGGTTTCGATGAAGGTGTCGGCCATGTACTGCAGCTCGGACTGCCGGCTGCCCGGCAGGAGCGCGAAAACCGGCAGCCGATCCGGCAGCGCGAGCAGTTCGCGGGCGCCGGATCGTCCGTCTTTGAGCGGCAGCAAATCGGCCAACGGGTGCCCGACGTAGGTCACGGGAACGCCGTGCTGCTCGTAAAGCGGCGGCTCGAACGGGAAAAGTGCCAGCACCCGCGAAACGGCCGCACCGATCTTGTGAATACGCTTTCCGCGCCAGGCCCAGATCGACGGGCTAACGTAATGGATGCTGGGAATGCCTTGCCGCTTGAGGGTTTTTTCCAGCGCCAGGTTGAAGTCCGGCGCGTCGACGCCGATGAATACGTCCGGCGGATCGGCGAGCAGGCGGCGCTTGAGGTCGCGGCGTATGCCGGAAATCTCGCGGTAGTGCTTGAGCACCTCGACGTAGCCGCGCACCGCGAGCTTCTCCAGCGGATACCAGCTGTCGAAGCCCAGCCCGGCCATCTTCGGGCCGCCGACACCGAAAAACTGCGCGCCCGGTAGCTTCGCCTTGAGCGCGGCGATCAGGTGGCTGGCCAACAGATCGCCCGACGCTTCGCCCGCGACCAGTGCGATACGGATCGCGCGGCCGGTCATCGGATGATGCCGCGCCTGGAGACGGCCAGAAAATCCAGGATCGGTTGAATTTCGGCGTGCGTCTTGGCATCCTCCTCCAGCTTCGCCCGTGCCTCTTCGAGCATCAGCCCGGACTTGTAGAGGGTGCGGTAAGCGCGCTTGAGCGCCATCAGCGCGTCGGCCGAAAAACCGCGACGCTTCAAGCCCTCGGCATTGATCCCGTAGGGGCTGGCCGTGTTGCCGGCAGCCATCACGAAGGGCGGGATGTCCTGCAACACCACCGTGCCGACCGCGGTCATGCAGTGCGCGCCGATACGGCAAAACTGGTGGATGCCGGTAAAGCCGCCGAGCACGGCCCAGTCATCGACATGCACATGGCCGGCGAGCTGTGCCATGTTGGCGAAGGTGGTATGGTGGCCGACCTGGCAGTCGTGCGCGATGTGCACGTAGGCCATGATCCAGTTGTCGTCGCCTACGCGCGTGACGCCAACGTCCTGGGCGGTGCCCAGGTTGAAGGTACAGTACTCGCGTATCGTGTTGCGGTCGCCGATTTCGAGGCGGGTCGGCTCGCCGGCGTATTTCTTGTCCTGCGGCGCTTCGCCGATCGAACAGAACTGGAAGATCCGGTTGTCGTCGCCGATGCGCGAGTGTCCCGAAACGACAACATGCGCCCCTACCGACGTGTTGTCGCCGATCTCGACGTGTTCGCCGATGATCGAATAGGGGCCGATGCTGACACCGGCGCCCAGGCGGGCGCCGGGATGGATGATTGCGCTGGGATGTATCATGGTCTTGTCACACGCTCGTTCGCGACGCCGCAAATTCAAACCACATCGCGCTTGGCGCACATCAGCTCGGCCTCGGCGACGGTTTCGCCCCCGACGCGCGCTTCCGCCTTGAACTTCCAGATGCCGCGAATCTGGCGCAGCAACTCGATGTGGAGATGGAGCTGGTCGCCTGCGGTCACCGGCTTCTTGAAGCGCGCAGCATCGATGCCGACAAAATAGAATACCGATTTGGGGTCTGGTTTCGATCCCATCGTCTTGAAAGAAAGGATACCGGCCGCCTGCGCCAGGGCTTCCATAATCAACACGCCGGGCATCACCGGATGATGCGGGAAGTGGCCGACAAAATAAGGCTCGTTGATCGTCACATTCTTGTAAGCGTGGATCGTTTTCCCCGGCTCGCACGCCAGCACGCGGTCGACCAGCAAAAAAGGGTAGCGATGCGGCAAATGCTCCAGAACTTCATGAATATCCATTGCGCTCAAGATGTTTTCTCCATTGTTTCGATCTTCTTCTCCAGTTCCGCCACGCGCTCGGCCAGCCTGGCCAGACGCTTGATCTGCGCGGCGTTGCGCAGCCAGGAAGCGTGCGCTTCGAGCGGAAATATGCTGGTGTACTGCCCCGGATCGCGCAGGCTCTTGGTCACCATCGTGCCGGCGGAAATATGGACATCGTCGGCCAGATCCAGATGCCCGACGATCATCCCGGCACCGCCTACCGTACACCGCCGGCCAATTTTCGTGCTGCCGGCGACCCCGACGCAGCCGGCCATCGCGGTGTGGTCGCCTATCGTCACGTTGTGCGCGATCTGGATCTGGTTGTCGAGTTTCACCCCGTTGCCGATCACGGTATCGTCCAGAGCGCCGCGATCAATGGAGGTGTTGGCACCGACTTCGACATCGTCACCGATCACGACCCGGCCGATCTGCGGAATTTTGATCCAGCGCTCGCCTTCCTTGGCAAATCCGAAGCCGTCGCCACCAATGACCGCTCCGGCCTGAATCACCGCCCGCTTGCCGATCACACAATCGCGGTAGACGACCACGTTCGGGTAGAGCACCGAGTCGTCGCCGATGGCAACACCGTCCCCGATCACGCAGCCCGGATAGAGCGTGACATTTTCACCCAGCGTTACCCCGGCTCCGACGACGACGTTCTCGCCGATACTGGCCGACGGCGGAACCCGGGAATGCGCCACTGCCGTCGGATGCGCGCCGCGCGCGCGCAACGGCGCCGGATTGAGCAGAGCTACGACACGCGCATAATAGGCGTAGGCGTTACCGTACACGATACGGGGCAGTGCCGTTTCTGCAGAATACTGGGGCGGCACGATGACCGCGGCGGCGCGTGTCGTTTGCAGTTGCTGCCGGTATTTCGGGTTGGCGAGAAAGGCGATCTGCCCGGCCGCCGCCGCAGACAGCGTGGCGACCTGCGCGACAATCACCGAACCGTCACCCACCAGTGTTCCGCCAAGACGAGCAACAATTTCTTCCAGGCGCAGACCCACCGGCACAACGACCTCTTCGCGTCCTCTTCGACGTCCGCCGCCTACTTGGCGTCCTTGCCTTCCGATAGCATCTTGATGACTTTGTCCGTAATGTCCAGTTTCGGGCTGACCAGAACGACATCCTGCAAGATCAGGTCATACTTTTCCGCATCGGCCAGCTGCTTGATCGCCTTGTTGGCTTTTTCGATGATCGCCGCGTTTTCTTCGTTTTGCCGCAGGTTCAGGTCTTCGCGGAACTCGCGCTGCTTGCGCTGGAATTCGCGCGACAGCTCGGCCAGATCCTTTTCCTTCGTGCGGCGCTCGGGCTCGGCCATCGTCACCGAGTTCTTTTCCAGCGCTTCCTGTAGCGTTTGCACCTGCTTGGCCAAGCGCTGGAGATCCTGGTCGCGCTTGGAAAACTCCTGCTCGATCTTCTTGGCCGCCTTGACTGCCGCAGGGGCGTCGCGGAAGATGCGCTGGGTGTTCACGTAGCCGATCTTGGGGATTTCCGATGCCAACGCGCAGGACAGCGGTAGCGAGGCCAGCAACGCAACCAGTGACGTGGCAAATATCTTGTTCAAGCTGTCTCTCCTAGATTAAAAGGTAGTTCCCATCTGAAACTGGAACCGCTGAAGTTTATCACCTTCTTTTTTGTTTATTGGCTGCGCCAGGCTGAATTTCAACGGCCCGAACGGAGATACCCAGACCGCCGCTATCCCTGTCGAAGTACGCAGATCCTGTAGCGACATTTTTTCTCCTGGCGCCCAGATCTGGCCGGCATCAAAAAAACCGCCGATACGTACCGATTTGTCGACACCGAAGCCGGGAAGCGGAAAGAGGATCTCGGCGTTAAACACCATACGGCGATTTCCCCCCAGACGCTGCTCGGATATCACCCCGTTCACCGTATCGCGCGGCCCCAGGCTGGCCGTATCGTAACCTCTCACCGAGCCGACACCGCCGGCGTAAAAATTCTTGTAGAACGGCAAGCTCTGGTTGGTGTACCCGTTGGCATAACCGAGCTCGCCGTTAATCATCAGCGTGAAGTCCTTAGTCAGCGGGAAATAGCGCTGATGCAGAACCGTCGTCCGATAGTAGTGCAAAGATCCGCCGGGAACCGCCACTTCCAGACCCGCGCGGCTGAGCGCCCCTCGCGTCGGGTAGATCGCGCTGTCCTTGGTATCCTGAGACCATCCCATGGTGACCGGCAAACTGACGTTGGTATCGCCGAACTCCGCCACGAAATTCTTGTATTGCTGCGGGCTGGTGTCCTGCACCGTTACCGTCGTGCTATCTATCCCCAGACCGAAAGTCAGGTTTTCCTTTTCCGCGATCGGATAGCCGAAGCGGATGCCGCCGCCGGTCGACTTGGTCTGATAGGTATAGCCCAGCGATAACGGGTTCAGCGAGCGATGATAGACATCGAAGCCCTGGCTGATGCCGTCAACCGTAAAATACGGATTCGTGTAAGAAACCCCAAGGTTGCGGTTGAGCTTGCCGGTATTCATCTGCAGCGACAAAAACTTGCCGCTGCCAAACAGATTGGCCTGCGAGATCGAACCGGACAGAATCAACTTTTCCGAACTCGAAAAACCGGCGCCCAGCGAGATATTTCCGGTCGATTTTTCGGCAACGTTGATATTGACGTCAACTTGATCGGTTGTTCCGGGCACGGGCGGCGTCTCCACCGTCACCTCACCGAAATAATTGGTTTTGTCTATCCGTTCGCGCGACAGCGCGACGCGCTCGGCGTCGTACCACGCACCTTCCATCTGCCGGATTTCCTGGCGGATCACTTCGTCCCGCGTCTTGGAGTTGCCGGTGATATTGATCCGGCGAACGTAGGTGCGCTTCCCGGGATCGACGAAAATCGTAAACGCCACCTGCCGTTTTTCCTTGTCGAGCTCTGGGGCTGCGTTGACGTTGGCAAAGGCGTAGCCTTGGGCGCCCAGCTTGTCGTTGATCGCCTTGGTGCTTTCGTTCAATTTTTCCCGCGAAAACACGTCACCCGGTTTGATCTTGACCGATTGCCGGAAATCGCTTTCGGGCAATATCAGATCGCCGGCCAATTTTATTGAAGACACGACGTAGCGCTCGCCCTCGGTGACGTTCACCGTGATGTAAATGCTGTTCTTGTCGGGGCTGATCGACACCTGCGTCGATTCGACGGAGAATTCGAGATACCCCCGGTTCAGATAGTACGAACGCAAGGTCTCCAGGTCGGCCGACAGTTTCTGCTTCGAATACTGGTCGTTCTTGGTGTACCAGCTGATCCAGTTCGGTGTCTGCAACTGGAATAGGGACAGCAAGTCCTTTTCGCGGAATGCCTGAGCGCCGACGATATTGATCTGGCTGATTTTCGCCGCGTCGCCTTCATCGATATTGAAGTTGATCGATACCCGGTTGCGCTCCAGTGGCGTGATGGTAGTGGTGATGACCACGCCGTACTTGCCGCGCGACAGATACTGCCGTTTCAGCTCCTGCTCGGCTCTTTCCAGCGTCGCGCGGTCGAAGGTGCGCGACTCGGCGATGCCGACATCTTTCAGCCCCTTCTTGAGCTGATCCTTGTCGAACTCCTTGAGACCGACGAAATCGATCTGGGCAATCGCCGGGCGTTCGTCGACGATAACGACGACGACACCGCGGTCGATCTCAACGCGCACATCCTTGAAGAAACCCGTCGCAAACAGCGCCTTGATCGCTTGCGCCGCTTTCTCGTCGGTCATCGTCTCGCCGACCTTGACCGGCAGATAGCTGAACACGGTGCCGGCTTCGGTGCGCTGGACGCCTTCGACACGGATGTCCTTGACCGTGAACGGCTCGAAGGCGTAGCCGCTCGACGAAATCAACAGGGAAGACAGGGTGGCGAGCAGATTTTTGTTCATAAGGTCAGCCGGAGAGCAATCGATTGATATCGTTGTAGAAAGCGAACACCATCAGGATCAGCAAGAGCGCCATGCCGATTCGTTGACCGATTTCCATCGTGCGCTCGGACAGCGGGGCACGCTTGATGATTTCGGCCGTATAGTACAACAAATGCCCCCCATCCAATATCGGGATCGGCAGGAGGTTGAGCACGCCGAGGCTGATGCTGACCAAAGCGAGGAATTTCAGATAATAGTCGAAACCGAGTTTGGCCGACTGGCCGGCGTAATCGGCAATCGTTACCGGGCCGCTCAGGTTGCGCCACGAAACCTCGCCGGTCAGTATCTTTCCGATCATCGCGACGCTGAAGACCGATTTTTCCCAGGTTTCCCGAACCGCCTTGCCGAGTGCCGTCACCGGCCCATAACGCACCAGGGTCACCAGTTCGCTGCGCGGCGTGCCGCCGCCGGCAACCGCAGCGCCGATCCGGCCTATCGCGCGCCCCTGGTCGCTGACGGAGGCCGGCGTTATCTGTAATGGCAAACGTTGCCCGTCGCGCACCACTTCCAGAGCCAGCGCTTTCCCTGGCGATTCGCGTACGGCTTCGACAAAACTGCCCCAGGACTCGATCACGGCACCGCCGACCGACCGAATCTCGTCGCCGGCGCGTAAACCCGCTATCGCCGCAGCGCTATCCGGCGTCACTTTGCCGATCACCGGTTTGATGTCGGGGCGGAAAAAGCGAACGCCGACCTTTTCGAGCGAGTCGGCCTCCCAGCCGGACTCGCGCACGGAAGAGAGGTCGATACGGCGCAACGCGATTTCGCTGCGCGCGTTGATCACCTCCAAGCTGACCGATTCCTGATCGACCGCGCGCCGCAACAGCTCCCAGCGCATCTCCTGCCAAGTGTGCACGTCTTCGCCGGCGACTTTCAGCACGAGCTCTCCGTTTTCGACGCCGGCGCGCGCGGCGGCGCTCGCCGCAACCGGCGTGCCGAGGATCGGCTTCAGTTCCGCGGTGCCGTGCCAGAAAACCCCCCAATACACGAGGATCGCCAGCAGGAAGTTGGCCGATGGCCCGGCGGCGACAATCGCCATGCGCCGGTAAACAGACTGCCGGTTGAAGGCGCGCGCGACGTCCTCCGGCGCAACCCCGCCTTCGCCTTCGTCGAGCATTTTGACGTAACCGCCGAGCGGGACGATGCCAAGCGCCCATTCCGTACCGTCGCGACCAACCCGTCTAGACCAGACCACGCGGCCAAACCCGACCGAGAACCGAAGAACCTTGACGCCTGCCCAGCGCGCCACGAGATAGTGACCGTACTCGTGCACGACGATCAATACGCCGAGAACGATCGCAAAAGCGGCCAGGGTGTAGAGGAAACTGCCCACGGGGAATGCGTCCGATCAGTTCGCCAGGCCGGCGACCAGATTTTCGGCGGCCCGGCGCGCCGCTTCGTCGGCAGCCATGACTTCGGCGAGCGAGGATACGTCGGTGGCCGGATGCCTATCCATCGCCGCACCGACGACCCGCGAAATCGCCGTGAAGGCAATCTTCCCTTCGAGAAATGCCCGCACCGCGATCTCGTTGGCCGCGTTGAGTGTCGCCGGGGAACTGCCGCCTTCGCGCAGGGCACGATAGGCCAGTTCCAGGCAGGGAAAGCGCTCGTTGTCGGGGCGCTCGAAATCGAGCGCCCCGACGGCGAAGAGGTCGAGCGGCGCGACGCCGGAGCCGATCCGCTCGGGATAGGCCAGAGCGTGTGCGATCGGCGTGCGCATGTCCGGGTTGCCCAGTTCGGCGACGACGGAGCCGTCGACGTATTGCACCAACGAATGGATCACGCTCTGCGGGTGGATCACGACCTGGATTTTCTCGGCCGGAACATTGAACAGCCAGCGCGCTTCGATGATCTCCAGCCCCTTGTTCATCATCGTCGCCGAATCGACCGAGATCTTGCGGCCCATCGCCCAGTTGGGATGGGCGCACGCCTGGTCGGGCGTCACGCGCCCGAGATCGGCCAGCGGGGTGCGGCGAAACGGCCCCCCGGAGGCGGTGAGCAGCAGACCGCTCACACCGCTTGCCGCCAAGTCGCCGGAATAGTCGTGCGGCAAAGACTGGAAAATCGCGTTGTGCTCGCTGTCGATGGGCAACAACGTTGCGCCGTTCTCGCGCACCGCGCGCATGAAAACGGAGCCGGCCATCACCAGGGCTTCCTTGTTTGCGAGGAGCAGCTTCTTTCCGGCCATCGCCGCCGCCAGCGCGGATTGCAGGCCGGCGGCGCCGACAATGGCGGCCATCACCATATCGGCTTCGGGCAAGCCGGCCATCCGCACCAGCGCTCCGGAGCCGTGCTCGACCGCCGTCGCGCAGCCGGCCGCCGCCAGGCGCTGCGCCAGTTGCCCGGCCTGCCGCGCGTCGCCCAGCACCGCGTAAACCGGCTGGAATTCGAGACACTGCTCGAACAGGCGATCGGCCTGCGTGTGCGCGCACAAGGCCAGCACGCGGTAGCGCCGGGGGTGGCGGCGGATCACATCGAGCGTACTGACGCCGATGGAGCCGGTCGAACCGAGTATGGTGATGTTTTGCACGGCCTGTCCCCGCTAGTAGCGCAGCATCATGAGCCAGACCAGCACGGCCAGCGGCAAGGTGGAAATCTGGCTGTCGATACGGTCGAGTATCCCGCCGTGGCCGGGCAGGACATTGCTGCTGTCCTTCAGGCCGGCCTGGCGCTTGAGCAGCGACTCGAAAAGATCGCCGACAATGCTTATTGCAGTCAGCACGATGAGCGCTGCAGACAGCGCGACGACCCCGGCACCGGACTTCCCCGAAAACTCGGGCGGCAACATCGGCGCCAGCGCCAGACCCGCCGCCAGCACCGCTACCCCGCCACCGATAGCGCCCTCCCAGGTCTTTCCGGGGCTGATGTTCGGCGCGAGTTTATGTTTCCCGAAAGCGCGCCCGGCAAAATACGCGGCGACATCGGCCAGCCAGACCAACATCAGGATCGCGAGCAAAGCCAGAGCCCCGGCCTGCCGCAGTTGCACCAGCGCCAGCCAAGTGGGCAGAATGAGCGACGCGCCGACCGCCAGACCGCCGAACGACTCCGGCAAACGCCAGCGGCGCGCCAGCCAGAACGGTGCGACGACGATCCAGAACACGGCGGCAGGCAGATAGAGCCAGCGCCCCACGATCCACGCCGATTCCACAAATTCCGTAAATTTTACAATTTCTGCGGAAATGCCGAGCGCGGCCGGTTGCGCGATGCCGATCGCCGCACAGATCAGCGCCAGCCCGACGCCCGACGCGACGCGGGCCGGCGTATCCAGCCCGACGAGGCCGCCCCATTCCCAGGCGGCGACTGCGGACACCAGCGTGGCGAACACCGCCCAGCCTATCGGCGGCAGCAGGAATAGCGCCAGCAGGAATACGGCGAACAGCAGCAGCGCGGTAACGACCCGTGTCTTAAGCATCACCTTCCTTGTCCGGCGCCTGCCGCACCTCGCCCAGCTGTTCGCTGGTGCGCCCGAAGCGACGCTCGCGCTGCCGATACGAGACAATCGCCTTCTCGAAAGCGGCAGCGTCGAACTCCGGCCACAAGGTGTCGGTAAAGTACAGCTCGGAATAGGCCAGTTGCCAGAGGAGAAAATTGCTGATCCGCTGCTCGCCGCCGGTGCGGATGAAAAGATCGGGTTCCGGCGCGTAACTCATCGCCAGATAGGGCGCCAGATCGGTTTCGCTCCAGTGGCTCTGTTTTTCCGGCCGGGCGACCGACATGCGGTTCGCCGCCTGCAAAATATCCCAGCGCCCGCCGTAGTTGGCGGCAACGGTCAGCGTCAGCCGGTCGTTGCCGGCCGTTTTCTGCTCGGAATCGCGAATCAGCGATTGCAGATACGGGTCGAAACGCGAGAGGTCGCCCACCACGCGCAGGCAGACGCCGTTGCGGTGCAGCTTGTCGACCTCCTGCTGCAAGGCGCGCACGAAGAGCTGCATGAGCAACGAAACTTCTTCCTCGGGACGACGCCAGTTCTCGGAGCTGAACGCGAACAGGGTCAGATACCGGACGCCGCGCTCCAAGCAATTCCTGACAATATCGCGGACGGTCTCAACTCCCCGACGATGGCCGGCGACGCGCGGCATGAAGCGCTTCTTCGCCCAGCGCCCGTTGCCATCCATGATGATGGCAACGTGTCGGGGAACCGCCAGCGAGCAGGGAATGTCCCGCGTGGAACTGGAAAAAATCGCCATCTGGCGTCGGACAGTCTTCAGACCGCCATCAACTCGGCTTCTTTCTGGGCCAGCAGCTTGTCGACTTCGGCGATATATTTGTCGGTGAGCTTCTGGATCTCGTCCTGCGCGCGACGCTCGTCGTCTTCGGAACACTCCTTGTTCTTCAACAGATCCTTGAGCGTGGCATTGGCGTCGCGGCGCAGGTTGCGCACGGCGATTTTGGCGGTTTCGCCCTCGCCCTTGACGACCTTGATGAGATCGCGGCGGCGCTCCTCGGTCAGCGCCGGCATCGGCACCCGGATCAGCTCGCCCTGCGAGGCAGGGTTGAGGCCGAGATCGGCATCGCGTATCGCCCGTTCAACCTTGCCCGCCATAGCCTTTTCCCAGACCTGAACCCCGATGGTGCGGGCGTCGATCAAGGTCACGTTGGCGACCGTGTTGACCGGCACCAGCGAACCGTAGTATTCGACTTGGACATGATCGAGCAGGCCGGTATGGGCGCGGCCGGTACGCACCTTCGCCAAATCGACCTTGAGCACCTCCAGCGACCGGTGCATCTTGTGTTCTGAGGTTTTCTTCAAATCTGCAATCGACATCTTGAGCCTCTCAGCAATAGACCAGCGTACCCTCGTTTTCGCCGAGCACGACGCGCTTCAACGCGCCCGGCTTAAAGATCGAGAAAACGTTGATCGGCAGCTTCTGGTCGCGACAAAGCGCAAAGGCAGTTGCGTCCATCACCGCCAGGTTCTTGGAAATGGCTTCGTTGAAACTGATACGATCATAGCGTACGGCGTTCGGGTCTTTCTTGGGATCGGCGGAGTAAATGCCGTCGACCTTGGTCGCCTTGAGCACGATTTCGGCGCCGATTTCCGCGCCGCGCAAAGCCGCCGCAGTATCGGTCGTAAAAAACGGGTTGCCGGTACCGGCGGCGAATATTACCGTCCGCCCCTGTTCCAGGTAACGGATCGCCTTGCCGCGAATGTACGGCTCGACCACCTGCTCGATCGCCAGCGCCGATTGCACCCGGGAAACCATGCCGGCGACGCGCATCGCGTCATGCAGCGCCAGGCCGTTCATCACGGTTGCCAGCATGCCCATGTAGTCGGCTTGCGCTCTATCCATGCCGGTTGCGGCGGGAGCAACGCCGCGAAAGATGTTGCCCCCCCCGATGACGACCCCGACCTGTACACCCAAATCGACCACCGCCTTGACTTCCCCGACGATTTCCGAGATTGTCTGGCGATTGATACCGTAAGCATCCTGCCCCATCAGAGCCTCACCCGACAGTTTGAGCAGGATGCGTTTGAACTTCGGCGTGTTTTCGGTCATGGCCGTCTGCGTACTCCGATTACTTTTGCGCGGCTGCAGCAGCCTGGGCCGCCACTTCGGCCGCGAAGTCGTTAACGCGTTTTTCGAGGCCTTCTCCGACGATGAACAGCGTAAAACCGGCTACCGATGCGCTCTTCGCTTTCAGCAACTGCTCGATGGTCTGCTTGCCGTCTTCCGCCTTGACGAAAACCTGGCCGAGCAGGGTCACTTCCTTGAGGAATTTCTGCACCGAGCCTTCGGCGATCTTCTCGATCATCGCTTCAGGCTTGCCGGCTTCCTTCGCTTTCTCGATGGCGACGCGACGCTCGCTGTCGATCAGATCCTGCGAAACACCGGTCGAATCCAGCGATTTCGGCTTCGACGCGGCGATGTGCATCGCCAGATCCTTAGCCATCTGATCGTCGCCGCCGACCGCATCGAGCAGCACGCCGATCTTGGCGCCGCCGTGAACGTAGGACGCCAGCTTGCCCTTGGCTTCGACGCGCGCGAAACGGCGGATCGACAGGTTCTCGCCAATCTTGCCGACCAGCGCGGTGCGCGTCGATTCGACCGTACCCTCGCCCATCGGCAGCGCCGACAGCGCGGCAACGTCGGCCGGGTTCCTGGTCGCCACCAGCTCGGCGCAATCCCTGGTCAACTTCATGAAATCGTCGTTCTTGGCGACGAAGTCGGTTTCGCAGTTGACTTCGATCATCGCGCCCATCTTGCCGTCGCCGGAAATATGGATGGCGACGATGCCTTCGGCCGTCACCCGGCTGGCCGCCTTGGTCGCCTTGGAACCGAGCTTGACGCGCAAAATTTCCTCGGCCTTGACCATGTCGCCAGCGGCTTCGGTCAGCGCTTTTTTGCATTCCATCATCGGCGCGTCGGTTTTCTCGCGCAGTTCTTTCACCATGCTTGCGGTAATTTCCGCCATTTTTTCTCTCCACTTGCGGACACGGCCGGGGATACCGGCCGCGCCTCGTTCCATACGAATCAATGCGATTGAAACAAACGATTACCCGGCAATCTCTTCTTCGACAAAGTCGTCGCCGGAAGCGGCAGCGACGAATTCTTCGACGAACTGGCTGCGGCCTTCGAGGATCGCATCGGCGACACCGCGCGCGTACAGGCGGATGGCGCGCGACGAGTCGTCGTTGCCGGGAATCACGTAGTCGATGCCTTCGGGCGAATGGTTGGTGTCGACCACGGCAATCACCGGGATACCCAGCTTGTTGGCTTCGGTAATGGCGATCTTGTGATAGCCGACATCGATCACGAACAGCGCGTCGGGCAGGTTGTTCATCTCCTTGATGCCGCCGATCGATTTCTGCATCTTGACCAGCTCGCGTTGCGTCATCAGCGCTTCTTTCTTGCCGAGGCGCTCCAGCGAACCGTCTTCGGCCATCGCTTCCATTTCCTTCAGGCGCTTGGTCGATTGCTTGATCGTCTTGAAATTGGTCAGCATGCCGCCCAGCCAGCGCTGGTCGACGTAGGCCGCACCGGCGCGGGACGCCTCTTCGGCAACGATTTCGCGCGCCTGGCGCTTGGTGCTGACAAACAGGATATTGCCCTTGTTGGCCGACAGCTTGCGCACGAAAGCCATCGCCTCGTTGTATTTGGCAAGCGTTTTTTCGAGGTTGACGATATGGATTTTGCTGCGGGCACCGAAAATATACGGCGCCATTTTCGGGTTCCAGAAACGGGTTTGATGGCCGAAGTGAACACCGGCCTCCAGCATTTGACGCATGGTTGCGGACATACAAAAACTCCATAAGGGTTAAACCACCATTCGCCCACCTGCCGTCCACCTTCCGGCGAACACCCTTGAAGAACGGGCGAATGTGCGTAATCGGCGCGCCGCAAGGCGGTACGCCGCGCGCGCCGACATGGCGCGCAATCTATTTTGCCGACTCGATGCGGCAAAACCATGGATTATATCATCGAACAAGGCGGCACAACTGGCTGGTCTGGGCTCCGGGTTCGATTCAAACAACAGAAGGGAGACTCGAAGGCCGGGTTTGCGCAGAGTACCCCGACCCCTCTCATGGCCTTTCAAACGAAGTCGATTTTTCGGATTGCGCCACGTTTATTTGAATCGCACCCGCTTCCGCCGATACGAAAGTAGCGCCATTGCGCTGTGCTAAACTCCCCATCATCCCGTAACCTGTACTAGGAAAGACTTTTCCATGCTTGACCCCAAACGTTTTGAAGAGCTGGCGACCCGTCTCGGCTCAGTCATTGCAGCCAGCCCGGTCGGCGACATCGAGAAGAATGCCAAAGCTTTGCTCGCCAGCTTTTTTTCCAAACTGGATCTGGTCAGCCGCGAGGAGTTCGATATCCAGACGCAGGTATTGCAGCGCACGCGGGAAAAGCTGAAAGCCCTCGAAGCGCGCCTCGACGAAAGGGATCGGAAAGCGGCCGGAGCCCCCGGAGAGTAGGCGCCGGCCATTTTCGCAAGCGCCTGTAGGCAGCGGCCTTCCCGGGTCTCGCCATATGCCCCTCGCGATCGTCCATAGCCGCGGACTGGACGGGCTGTCGGCTCCAGAAGTCGCGGTCGAGGTGCATTTGGCGGGCGGGCTGCCCAGCGTCACCCTGGTCGGTTTGCCCGACACCGAGGTCAAGGAGGCGCGCGACCGGGTACGCGCCGCGCTGCAGAACTCGGGGTTCGAGTTTCCGTCCAAGCGGATCACCGTCAACCTGGCACCGGCCGATCTGCCCAAGGAATCGGGCCGTTTCGACCTGCCCATCGCGTTGGGCATACTCGCCGCTTCCGGGCAGATCCCCGGCAATGCGCTCGACAGCTACGAATTCGCCGGAGAACTCTCTCTTTCCGGCGAACTCCGACCGATACGCGGCGCGCTGGCGATGGTGCTGGCGGCCGGCAACCGGAGGCGCAGCTTCGTGCTGCCCGGGGAAAGCGCGCGTGAAGCGGCGCTCGCGAGCCAGGTGCAGGTGCTTGTCGCGGCGACTTTGCTCCAAGTTTGCGCCCACCTCACCGGGCAGGAGGCGCTTGCCGGATGCGTGGGTGACACCGGTGAGTTCGGCGACTTCGGCGCGTTCAGTGAGTACGGCGACGCCCGCGCCGACCACGACCTCTCCGAAGTACGCGGCCAGACGCAAGCCAAGCGCGCGCTGGAAGTGGCGGCGGCCGGTGCGCACTCGCTGCTGTTCGCCGGCCCGCCGGGCACCGGGAAGTCGATGCTGGCCATGCGCCTGCCGGGGCTGCTGCCGCCGATGACGCGGGAAGCCGCGCTGGAATCGGCCGCCGTACTGTCGCTCGCCGGGCAGTTTCGGCCGGAAAATTTTCGCCGCCCGCCGTATCGCGCGCCGCACCATACCGCATCGGCAGCAGCTCTGGTCGGCGGCGGCGGGGTGCCGCGTCCCGGCGAAATCTCGCTCGCGCACCAGGGAATTCTGTTTCTCGACGAAATTCCCGAGTTCGACCGCCGCGTCCTCGAAGCCTTGCGCGAGCCGCTGGAGAGCGGCCGCATCCATATTTCGCGCGCCGCGCGCCAGGCCGAGTTTCCCGCCCGCTTCCAGCTCGTTGCCGCGATGAACCCCTGCCCCTGCGGCTACCACGGCGATGCCGGCGGCCGCTGCCGGTGCACGCCGGATCAGGTGCTGCGCTACCGCAGCAAGCTTTCCGGCCCGCTGCTCGACCGCATCGACCTGCAAATCGAAGTCCCCGCGCTGCCCGCCGAGACTTTGCAACAGGCGGCCGACGGCGAATCGTCGGCGATCGTCCGCGCGCGCGCAAGCGCCGCCCGCGACCGGCAAACCGCACGGCAAAACAAGCCCAACGCGCACCTGACGACGCGGGAAATCGACCGCCACTGCCAGCCGGATGCCGCCGGCGCGGCGCTGCTCAAACACGCGGTCGGCCGCCTGAACCTTTCCGCCCGCGCCTATCACCGGGCGCTCAAGGTGGCGCGCACGATTGCCGACCTGGCCGGCAGCGGGCAAGTTCGGGCGCCGCATATCGCCGAAGCGGTGCAATATCGACGCTTCACGAAGGACTAGCTTGCCTGATTCCAAGACACCGCCGCCGCCCGGCATCGCCCTGCTGCTCGCGGCGCTTTCATCCCTCGGCCCGTTCTCTATCGACACCTATCTGCCGTCGTTTCACGAGATCGGCGAGACGCTGCACGCGACGCCGCTCGAAGTCCAACAGACGCTTACCGCCTACTTGCTGCCCTTTGCCCTGATGACCTTGTGGCATGGCGCAATTTCCGACGCGCTGGGCCGCCGTCGCGTGATCCTCGTCGCACTCGGGCTATTCGGGCTGGCCTCGGCCGGCTGTATGTTCGCCACGCGCATCGAACACCTGTGGCTGCTGCGCGGCTTGCAGGGGATGACGGCGGGCGCCGGCATCGTCATCAGCCGCGCCATCGTGCGCGACATTTTCGACGGGCCGGAAGCCATCCGGCTGACCTCGCGCATCGTGATGATGTTCGCGCTGGCGCCGGCCATCGCGCCGGTGATCGGCGGCTGGCTGCAAGCCTGGTTCGGCTGGCGCGCGGTGTTCGCCTTTCTCGTCTTGATGACCGTCGCGCTATGGTTTGCCTGCTGGCGCCTGCTGACCGAAACGCTGCCGCCGCAACGGCGCCAGTCGCTGCACCCCGGCTACCTGGGGCGCACTTACTGGAAAGTGCTCACGTCGCCCGCTTTCCTCCTCGCCAGCGGCGCGCTGGCGCTGAATTTTGCCGGATTCTTCATTTACGTCATGTCGGCGCCGGTCTTTCTGATGCGCCATCTCGGCGTATCGGAGACCGGCTTCCTCTGGCTGTTCGGCCCGGCGATGGGCGGTTTGATGGCCGGCTCCTGGCTGTCGGGAAGGCTGGCGGGAACGCTTTCGCCGCGGCGCACGGTCGCGCGCGGCTATTGGCTCATGGGCGCTGCCGCGCTGCTCAACATCGCCTTGAACCTGGCGCTGCCGCCCGGTTTGCCGTGGAGCGTGCTGCCGCTTTTCGCCTACACTCTGGGCATGTCGCTGGCGATGCCCTGCCTGACGCTGCTCGCGCTCGACCCCTTCCCCGAGCAGCGCGGCCTGGCTGCCTCGTGCCAGACGTTTATGCAATCAGGTTTTAACGCGGTCGCCGCCGGGCTGATCGCACCCGCCCTCTGGTCGTCGACCTTGACGCTGGCGATGGGTATGGGCGGATTGATGTTGCTCGGCGCGCTCGCCGCTTGGGCGCACCGGCAGAAAACACTTTCGTAAACCCGACCCATACAGGTGCCGCAATGAATGGCCACACTTTTTTCACGCCGACAGAACGCGAGGTTGTCGCGACGGTTGCCGCCGCGCCCCGGCCTCCCGGCACGGTGCTGGATAACGTCGATCGGCTGTTGCAGATCATCGGCGCGACAGGCGTCGCGGTTTCGCCCAAAACCTCGGAGTTCGCCATTGCCGGATTGCCGAAGATGAACGCCAGCTTGGTCGAACCCACCAATATCGGTCTGGCGCGTGGCAGGCAGCAGTCATACCCGCAGCTAGACGGTTTGCATCTGCTCTTGCGCACCAGCGGTTTGTGCAGGGTGTACCGCGACCATTTGCCGGCGCGCATGGTTGCCGACCCCGTCATGCTCGGGCGATGGGAGGCGCTAACCCCGACGGAGCGCTATTTTTCCCTGCTCGACACCTGGTGGAACGATCCTGGCGACGACGAGATTTGGGGTGCTATCCGCGCTGCCGAAAAGGTGGGCTACCGCGTAAAACTGCTAAAACTGGCCGGGCAGAAGGGCAAATGTCCGGCCGATGACCCCAGGCATTTCGACGCCTGTTTCCGGCTCTTGGGCATGCGGGAAATTGCGCTGATGCAAATGTTTGGCATGCTCGATGTCGGCCAGGAAAATACGGTTGTCGGCCAAGGCTGGGAAATCCGGCGCCTGGCCGCAACGCGACTCTCGCGCAGATACTGCTCGGCGCCCCGGTCGAACCCGGTGGCAACGAAAAAGCGAAAGACGAGGATGAAATCTCTTCACCATTTTTCCGCTGGGTCAAGGCCTTGCTTCCGTTCTTCCCCGAGTGGCGGCAGTTTCTGGAAGAACCCGGGGAAGCACCGCCCTTGTCGGGCATCATTACGGTCAAGGTTTCTCTGCGCAAGGATCTCTGGCGACGGATCGCCATCCCCGCCGAGTGCACTTTTGCCAGCCTGGCGCCAGGCGAACCGTCAACGACCCCCGTCTCGATGAAGCGGCGGGGGAATTTGCCGACGAACTGGAATTGGGAAAAGCGCGGATCGTCGCCAAACAGAAAATCGATTTTCGCTACGATTTTAGCGACGACTGGCGCTTTGTCGTGCTGGTGGAAAAAATTGCCCCGCCCAATACGATCGAAAAACCGACGGTGATCGAAAAGCGGGGGGAGGCGCCAGAACAGTATGCGTGGGACTGACCATCACCGGGTGCCCGACAGAGAAAGATTCAGCGCAGGAATTCCCGGCTGATCTGCCGGAAGAGATCGGTGCCGGCCTGGCGCAGCCATTCAAAGGCGACCATTTCGCGCGAGACGATGTCGGCGCCGTGGTGGCGCATGCGTTCCAGAGCCAGGGACTTGTCGGAAAGCTGCCGCGAACCGACCGCCTCGGCGACGACGAAAACGCGCCGGCCGTTGTCGAGCAGGTCGAGAACCGTTTGCTGGACGCAAACGTGTGCTTCCGTTCCGGCTACGATGAATTGCGCCCTGTCGCCACCGTTCGCGCGAAATATTCCGCCCTCGGGCACGGCGGAAAAATGGAGCTTCTCCACGATCGAAGCGGTGTCGAGCAATCCGCGCAAAGCCGGCTTGGTAGGCCCCAGACCCTGCGGATACTGCTCGGTACAGATTACAGGCACCGCCATCCGCTGCGCGATGCGCGTCAGCCACAGGCAGCTCTCAAGCACCTGCCCGGCGTCGGAAATGACCGGAAAAAGACGTTCCTGAAGGTCGATCAAGAGCAGGACGGAACGTTGCGCACTCATCAGCATGGCTGCGGCTCCCTAAAACAGCTCGACTTCGGATGCCGCGTTGGAAGCGGCTCCCGCATTCCCGGACGCCGCCGGGCCGCCGGCCAGCAAACGCGTACCTTTGAGCAGATTCTCCAGACGTTCGGTGCGGATGTGGAAACGCTTCAAGCCGTCCGTTTCTTCCCTGTCCTGGTGCAGGCAAAGGAAGGTGTGCAGATACTGGCCGATATCGATGGTTTTCTGCGTGACGCGCGCCATCATCTGGCTGACAATATCCTCGAACTGGATCGCCAGCACGCCGTCGCGCGTCAGCTTCTGGATCTGCTCGGTGACCTCGGTGATGCGGGTCGAGTGCAGCCTGGCCTTGGCGGTGATTTCCAGCAATTCGTCGCCCAGATGGGAGAGGTTGGCCTTCGACGAATCGACCACGCTCAGATCCGTTTGCGTCGCCTGCATGACGCGGACGCCTACGTCTTGCAGCGAGCGCAGGATGTCGTCGAGCACCGAGCGGATCTCGCTGTTAAAGCCGCTGGTGCGCGCCGCCAGCTTTCTCACCTCGTCGGCCACCACCGCAAAGCCGCGCCCGGCCTCGCCAGCCCGCGCCGCCTCGATAGCCGCATTGAGCGCCAGCATGTCGGTTTTTTTGGTGATGTCGGACATGTCGTTGAGCGACGAGGTGATCCGTTGTACCTGGCTCCGCATGTCTTCAAAGCTGACACCGATGCCGGCGCTGCTCTGCTTGAGCTCGGACATCTTGCGGGAAAATTCGCCGATCAGCGTATTGGTCGCGTCGAAGAACTTTTGCAGGCCGACCTGCTGCGGCCCGCGCCCCTCTTCGGCGCCCGTCATCTGGAGCATTTCATCGACCAGCGTGCCCAGCACCTGCTGTTGGTCGGTGGACTGCGTCTCAAGGCCGGTCAGGCTGCGCGACAGTTTGCCGACCGAGTCGCGAATGATCTGCCGGGCATCTTCCATCTCCCTTTCCAGCGCGTCAAATTGCGTCTCGGCGAAAGCCATCGCCGTATCGGAAAGACGCTGGTAATCTTCCATCGCCTGCTCGATATCGTTGGCGCGTCGCTGCTGGTGCAGCTTCCAGCGGTTACGCTCGCCGCGCGCGAAAAACACGCTCCCGACCAGCAGAGCCACCGGCAGCAAAAGCAGATGCGAGACGATGTCCCCGTGGAATTGCGCCCACAGCCAATAGCCGGACGTTACGGCGGTGGCGCACCAGATCAGGATGTCGTCAATACGATTCATGGCGTGTTCGTTGCAGCCCGTCTCCGTCGTCGAGGAACCGCCACATCATACCGCAGACGGGTTCGGCCCGGCGCAGCGAAATCGCCGGGCCGAATCCCGGCGGATCCCATTCATCGCTACCGGCAGCTTGCAGGGCATTGTGGGCGCAAAAAAACGACGCCGGGTTTACACGAGGCGCCGTTTCCCGGTTGCGTCGGAGCGAGCCGCCTATTCCATCGCCTCGTACAGCGGCAAAGTCAGGAACTCGGGATATTCCGGGCTGAGCGACATGGTGTCGAAGATTCCGGCGGCCTGGTCGTAGGTCGCCGTATTTTCTCCCTGCGCCGTGACAACCGCCTTCACCTTCGCCAGTTCTTCGGGGATCATCGCGCGCACCATATCGGCGGTGACCTTGCGGCCGTCGTCGAGCTTGCCCTTCGGCGAAACGACCCACTGCCAGACCTGCGAGCGGGAGATTTCGGCGGTCGCCGCATCTTCCATCAGGTTGTGGATCGGCACGCAACCGTTGCCGGCCAGCCAGCTACCGAGATAGTGGATACCGACGTTGATGTTGTTGCGCAGGCCGGCTTCGGTGATCGGTTGCTCGGGCTGGAAATTCAGGAAGTCGGCGGCGCCGAAATTCTCGTCGCGCTGTCTTTCCCACTGGTTGGGGCGCTCGCCGAGCACCTTCTGGAACTCCTCGGCAGCGATAGCCACCAGGCCGGGGTGCGCGACCCAGCCGCCGTCGAAGCCGTCGTTGGCGTCGCGCGTTTTGTCGTGGCGGATGCCGGCCAGCGCCTTCTCGTTGGCGGCCGGGTCGTTTTTGATCGGGATCAGCGCGCTCATGCCGCCCATCGCCGGGGCGCCGCGCTTGTGGCAGGCCTTGACGAGCGCCAGCGCGTAAGAGCGCATGAACGGCACTTCCATCGTGATCGCGCCGCGCTGGGCGAGGCAAAAGTCCTGGTTCTTCTTGAATTTCTTGATGCACGAGAAGATGTAGTCCCAGCGCCCGGCGTTCAGGCCGGCGGAGTGCTCGCGCAGCTCGTAGAGGATCTCTTCCATCTCGAAGGTGGCGAGGATGGTCTCCACCAGCACGGTGGCCTTGATCGTGCCTTGCGGCAGACCGATGTAGTCCTGCGCCATGACGAAAATGTCGTTCCACAGGCGCGCTTCGAGGTGGCTTTCCATCTTCGGCAGATAGTAGAACGGGCCGGCGCCGCGCGCGATCTGCTCCTTGGCGTTGTGGAAAAACACTAGAGCGAAGTCGAAGATGCCGCCGGAAACACGCTGGCCGTCGACAGTGACGTGCTTCTCGTCGAGGTGCCAGCCGCGCGGACGGATCTGCAGCGTCGCGATCTTGTCGTTCAGCCGGTATTCCTTGCCGGCTTCGTTGGTGTAGGTCAGCTCGCGGCGGATCGCTTGATACAGGTTGATCTGACCCTGGATCTGGTTGTCCCACTTCGGGCTGTTGGAATCCTCGAAGTCGGTCATGTACGAATCGGCGCCCGAGTTGTAGGCGTTGATAATCATCTTGGCTTCGACCGGGCCGGTGATCTCGGTGCGGCGGCGTTCCAGCGCTTTCGGCAGCGGCGCGATCTTCCAGCCGCCTTCGCGGATGTGCTTCGTCTCGGGCAGAAAGTCGGGCATTTCTCCGGCGTCGATGCGCGCCTGGCGGGCCAGCCGGGCGGCGAGCAACTGCTGGCGGCGCGGCTCGAAAGCGCGGTGCAGCCTGGCGACCAGCGCCAGCGCGTCGGCGGTGAGGATAGTCTCGTAAGCGGGCTTGATGGATGCGTTGATCTGCATGCCGGAGGGAAGCGCGTTGGGGTCGGGTTGGCTCATGTCGTGACTCCTGTCGAAGGGTGAGGTGTTGCAGTGCGGCAATTCTAATCCGCGCTGCGACAAAACATAATAGCGGTTAAAATCAAAGTATCTTTTACTAATAGTATCTAATCGCCGCAATGGATCAGCTAAAGCAGATCGAGGCCTTTGTAAATTCGGCAACTCGTGGCAGTCTCTCGGCCGCAGCGCAGATCGAGGGGATTACGCCGGCGGTGATCGGGCGGCGGCTGGACGCGCTGGAAGCGCGTCTAGGGGTCAAGCTGCTGTTGCGCACGACGCGCAAACTTTCGCTGACCTTTGAGGGGCAAGCGTTTTTGGAGGATTGCCAGCGGGTTTTAAACGATCTGGCCAACGCCGAAACGGCGGTGTCGCTGGGCGGGATACGCGCCAGCGGCCACCTCAAGGTATCGGCGCCGGCCGGTTTCGGCAGGCGGCATGTGGCGCCGCAGGTGGCGTCCTTCATGCGGGACAACCCCGAGGTAACGGTGACGCTAGACCTCACCGACCGGCTGGTCGATCTGTTGAACGAAGGCATAGACTGCGCGGTGCGCATCGGCGCGATGGCCGATTCCAGCCTGGTGAGCAGCAAGCTCGGCGAAATGCGCCGGGTGGTGGTCGCCAGCCCGGATTACCTGGAACGGCACGGCGTGCCGCGCGCACCGTCGGATCTGGCGGCGCACAACTGCCTGTCGCTCGGCCAGCAGCGCGGATGGATGTTGCGCGCCGCGCCCGGCGGCGAAGTGACCAGCTTCAAGGCGGGCGGCAACTTCGAGTGCAACGACGGTGCGGTGCTGCACGAATGGGCGCTGGCCGGCAAGGGGCTGGCCTGGCGCTCGATGTGGGAGGTGGGCGGCGACCTTCTCGCCGGGCGGCTCGTTTCGCTGCTCGACGACTATGCCGCGCCACCGATGGGCATCTACGCGGTGTTCGCGCAAAAGCGACATTTGCCGCTACGGGTGAGGCTTTTCCTCGACCAGCTAAAGCAGGTATTCGGCGACCCGGTGTATTGGGAAAAGGGTGAAAGCAGCGCGATAGTATGACTTGTTGGGGGAGTTTTGCAGCATGACTTACACCGCAGAATCGATCTCGGTTCTCAAGGGGCTGGAGCCGGTACGCCACCGGCCGGGCATGTACACGCGCACGGATTGCCCGCTGCACATCATCCAGGAAGCGATCGACAACGCAGCCGACGAGGCGCTCGGCGGGTTCTGCAAGCGCATCGCGGTGACGCTGCACGGCGACGGGTCGGTGTCGGTGCAGGACGACGGCCGGGGCATCCCGGTGGAAATTCACCCGCTCGAAGGCGTGCCGACGGTCGAAGTCGTGTTCACCCAACTGCACGCCGGCGGCAAGTTCAACAAGGGCGACGGCGACTCGGCGTACCGTTTTTCGGGCGGGCTGCACGGGGTAGGGGTTTCGGTGACCAACGCGCTCTCGTTGCGGCTGGAGGTCGAGGTGACACGCGATGGCGGCCGGCACCGGATCGTTTTTTCCGCCGGCAAAGTCGTCGAGCCGCTGCAGCGCACCGGCGACGCGGCGAAGCGGGCAAGCGGCACCAGTGTGCGCGTCTGGCCGGACACCGTTTTCTTCGATTCGCCGACCATCCCGCGCGCCGAGCTTGAGCGTCTGCTGCGCAGCAAGGCCGTCCTCTTGCCCGGCCTGCAAGTCTCGTTGATCGTCGAAGGCGGCGAAGGCAAGGACTGGTGCTACGGCGCCGGCATGCAACAGTATCTCGCCGAGCAGATCGACGGCGATCTGGTGGCGCCGATCTTCACGACCGAGAAATATGCTGTTCCCGGCGACGAGAATTTCCCGCCCGGCTCCGGCGCGGCGTGGGCGATCTGCTGGACGGCCGACGGCGGCCTGGCGCGCGAATCCTACGTCAACCTGATCCCGACGCCGGCCGGCGGTACCCACGAAACGGGGCTGCGGCAAGCGGCGCTCGACGCCATCAAGAGCTTCGCCGAACATCACGCGCTGCTGCCCAAGGGCGTCAAACTCGCCGCCGAGGACGTTTTTTCGCGCGCCAGCTTCGTCCTCGCGGCGCGCGTTCTCGACCCTTCTTTCCAGGGACAAACCAAGGAAAGGCTCAATTCGCGCGATGCCGTGGCGCTGGTCGCGCGCATGGTGCGCGATCCGCTGGAACTGTGGTTGAACGAACACCCGGAAGCGGCGCGCAAGATCACCGACCTGGCGATACGCGCCGCGCAAGCGCGTTCGCGCGCCGGGCAGAAGGTCGAGAAACGCAAACAGTCAGGCGTTGCCATCCTGCCGGGCAAGCTTTCCGACTGCCAGAGCGAGGACACCGCACGCAACGAGATTTTCCTCGTCGAGGGCGATTCGGCGGGCGGCTCGGCGAAATCCGGGCGCGATAAAGAGCTGCAAGCGATTCTTCCTTTGCGCGGCAAGGTGCTCAACACCTGGGAAGTCGAGGTCGGCAGCCTGTTCGCCAACCGCGAGGTGCACGACATCGCGGTCGCGCTCGGCATCGACCCGCACGGCCCGGACGCGGCGGACGGCGTGCTCGCCAATCTGCGCTACGGCAAAGTGGTCATTATGACCGACGCCGACGTGGACGGCTCGCACATCCGCGTGTTGCTATGCACGCTGTTTTACCGCCATTTCCCGAAGCTGATCGCGCAAGGTCACCTCTATTTTGCGCAGCCGCCGCTCTACCGCCTCGACGTGCCGGGGCAGGGCAAGAACCGGCCGCCGCGCAAAATCTACGCGCTCGACGGCAACGAGCGCGATGCCTCGCTCGACCGCTTGCGGCTGGAAGGCGTCAAGCCCGGCGCGGTGTCGATCTCGCGCTTCAAAGGCTTGGGCGAGATGAATTCCGAGCAACTGTGGGAGACGACGATGTCACCGGACACGCGCCGTTTGATGCGTGTGCGGATGCCCGGCACCGACCTCGCCAACCCGGTGCTGAACATGTTGATGGCCAAAAACGAATCGGCCGGGCGGCGCGCCTGGATGGAAGCGAACGGCGCTTTGATCGGCGCGGAGATTTGATCCCAGATTGTCCATTAAAATATGATATCGTTGTAAATTAATAAGTTGCTCTGATGGTATCCATTAGAAACGTCAGCAATACGACCACTTTTCGGGCTAGCGGATAATCTGGGTTGAATCCGCCCTTGCAATTAACTTGCGCTACGCGCAAATATTCAATGCGCCAAATATCGCGCGCACTTACATGATCGGCCTTACGAGTTGTTACACATTTCCGGTCGGCGCCTTCTTTGCGAGGCGCGTTAACCGGCACATGGGAGCCCCCCATGATCCGATAACGAATGGAGACGATCAATCATGAACAACCTCAAGCAAACATTCGCCGCCCTTGTTCTCGTAGCGCCGCTGTTAGCACTCGCCCAGCCCACCCCAGGCATCGACCAGCGCCAGGCGAACCAGGAGCAGCGCATCCAGCAAGGCGTGCAGTCCGGTTCGCTGACGCCCCGGGAGGCGGCGCGCCTCGAACAAGGCCAGACGCATGTGCAGAACATGGAAAACAGAGCCAAGGCCGACGGTGTCGTGACAGCCGGCGAGCGCGCCAGAATCCAGAACGCGCAGGACAACCAGAGCAAGAGGATCGCCAAACAGAAGCATGACCGTCAGCACGACTACAACCACAACGGCAGGATGGATCGCCGATAAACCTGGCGGCAGCTCCGCCGCATTTTCACGGGGAACCCGCCACGTGGCGGGTTCCTGCGTTGACGCCGGGGTGCAGCGCCGGGTTGCCGCAGTGTTTCGATGCTAAAATCGCATCTCTTTGAACACGCCGATTTATCGGGACACGGTACGATGACAAGCGCTGAAATCCGCGAGAAGTTCCTCGAATTCTTCGAATCCAAAGGCCACCGGATCGTGGCTTCCAGCTCGCTGGTTCCGCACGAAGATCCCACCCTGTTGTTCACCAACGCCGGGATGAACCAGTTCAAGGATGTCTTTCTCGGTTTCGACAAACGCCCATACAAGCGCGCCACCACCTCGCAGAAATGCGTGCGCGCCGGCGGCAAGCACAACGACCTGGAAAACGTCGGCTACACGGCGCGCCACCACACCTTCTTCGAAATGCTCGGCAATTTTTCGTTCGGCGATTACTTCAAGCACGACGCGATCCGCTACGCCTGGGAACTGCTGGTCGAGGTCTACAAGCTGCCGCAGGAAAAGTTGTGGGTGACGGTCTACGCCGAAGACGACGAAGCCTACGACATCTGGACGAAGGAAATCGGCGTTCCGGCGGGCCGCGTCGTGCGCATCGGCGACAACAAGGGCGCCCGTTACGCTTCGGACAACTTCTGGATGATGGGCGACACCGGCCCCTGCGGCCCGTGCACCGAAATCTTTTACGACCACGGCGAAGACATTCCCGGTGGCCCCCCTGGCTCACCCGATGAAGACGGCGACCGCTACATCGAGATCTGGAACAACGTCTTCATGCAGTTCAACCGCGACGAAGCCGGAGTCATGCACCCGCTGCCCAAGCCGTCGGTCGATACCGGCATGGGGCTGGAGCGCATCGCGGCCGTTTTGCAACACGTACACAGCAACTACGAAATCGACCTCTTCGTCCGGCTGATCGCGGCGGCGGCGCGCGAAACCGCGTGCGCGGATCGGGACAGCCCGTCGCTCAAGGTGCTCGCCGACCATATCCGCGCCTGCGCCTTCCTGATCGCTGACGGCGTGATTCCGGGCAACGAGGGGCGCGGTTACGTGCTGCGCCGCATCATCCGCCGCGCCATCCGCCACGGCTACAAGCTCGGTGCGCGCGCCGCTTTCTTCCACAAGATGGTGCCCGATCTGGTCGCCGAAATGGGCGCCGCCTATCCTGATCTGGCGAGCAGCCGAGCGCGCGTCGGCGAAGTGTTGCGCCAGGAAGAGGTGCGGTTCTTCGAGACGATAGAACACGGCATGGTGATTCTCGAATCGGAACTCGCAGCCATGGGTGGCAACGGCGTGTTCAATGGCGCGACGGCCTTCAAGCTGCACGACACCTTCGGTTTTCCGCTCGATCTGACCGCCGATGTGTGCCGCGAACGCGGCGTGACGGTGGACGGCGCCGCGTTCGACGCCGCGATGGCGCATCAAAAAGAACAGGCGCGCGCCGCCGGCAAGTTCAAGATGGCTGCCGCGCTCGAATACGAGGGGACGACGACGACTTTCCACGGCTACGAGGCGCTCGAATTCAAAGGCAACGTGCTAGCGCTGTACAAGGACGGCAACCCGGTCAACGAGCTGAAGGAAGGCGAGCCGGGCGTCGTCGTGCTCGACGACACGCCGTTTTACGCCGAGTCCGGCGGCCAGGTCGGCGACCGTGGTGTGCTGCAATCGGTACACGGCATCTTCGCGGTGGAAGACACGCAGAAGATCCAGGCCAGCGTCTTTGGCCATCAAGGCGTGGTCAAGACCGGAACGATCACCGTCGGCAACGGCGTTTCGGCCAGGGTCGACGTGCTGGCGCGCGCGCGCACGGCGCGCAACCACTCGGCGACGCACCTGATGCACAAGGCGCTGCGCGAGGTGCTCGGCGGCCACGTACAGCAGAAAGGCTCGCAGGTCGATCCCGAGCGCACGCGCTTCGACTTCGCGCACAATGCGCCGATGAGCAACGCGCAGATCCGCCAGGTCGAAAACCTCGTCAACGCCGAGATTCTGGCCAACGTCTCCGTCCTCTCGCGCGTGATGGCGATCGACGAAGCGCAGAAAATCGGCGCGACGATGCTGTTCGGCGAAAAATACGGCAACGAAGTGCGCGTGCTCGACATCGGCAGCAGCCGCGAGCTGTGTGGCGGAACGCACGTGCGGCGCACCGGCGACATCGGCCTGTTCAGCATACTCGCCGAAGGCGGCGTGGCGGCCGGCGTGCGCCGCGTCGAGGCGGTGACCGGCGACAACGCGCTGAACTACATGCAAGGCATGGAGACCGCTCTCGGCGGCGTGGCCGGCACGCTGAAGGTGTTGCCGAAAGAAGTGCCGGCGCGCGTCGAGGCGATGCTGGAGCAGGTGCGCAAGCTCGAACGCGAGCTGGCCGCCCTCAAAGGCAAGCTGGCCTCCGCTCAAGGCGACGATCTGCTCGCCCGGGCGGTCGATATCAAGGGCGCCAAGGTTCTCGCCGTCACGATGGACGGCGCCGATCTCACGGCCTTGCGCGAGACGATGGACAAGCTGCGCGACAAGCTGAAGAGCGCCGCCATCGTGCTGGCGTCGACGGCCGGCGAGGGGTCGCAAAAGCGGGTCACGCTGATCGCCGGTGTCACCGCCGACCTGACCGCCAAGGTCAAGGCCGGCGATCTCGTGAACATGGTCGCCCGCCAGGTCGGCGGCAAAGGCGGCGGGCGGCCCGACATGGCGCAGGCCGGCGGTACCGAGCCGGCCAAATTGCCGGCCGCGCTAGCGTCGGTGCAAGCCTGGGTCGAGGAACGTCTGTCATGAGTACATTGCTGCGTCGCCTGCTCGTTGGCGCGCTGATCCCGATCACGCTGGTCGCCGGCTATACCTGGCTCGTCCTCTCGTGGAGCTATTCCAGCGGAGAGCGCGCCGGCTGGGTGCAGAAATTCTCGCACAAGGGCTGGCTGTGCAAGACCTGGGAGGGCGAACTGGCGATGGTCTCGGTGCCCGGAACGACGGTCGAGAAATTCCTCTTCACCGTGCATGACCCCGCCGCCGTGGAAGCCATCAACCGCTCGATGGGCAAGCGCGTGGCGCTGCATTACGAAGAGAAAATGGGGATTCCCACCTCGTGCTTCGGGGAAACCCGCTACTTCGTCGGCAAGGTGATTTCGGTCGATGAGGGGCAGGCGACGCAGCGAATCATGCCGCCGTTGCCGGCGAAACCGTAGAGCATCATCCCGCTAACCGGCCGCCCGAACCGGGCTCCGCCGCGATCACCCCCACACACAATTCGGTGACGCCGGCGCGTAGGAGCTCATCCGGCGCCAGCGGTCAATCGTGCGGAGCGGTTTCAGCAACGCTGGGACGCAGCATCAATTTGTCGAAAAGACGGGCGAGGTTGGCATGTTTCCCGCGCCAGTCGATTTCGGGGAAACGGAAGGCGAGGTAGCCGAGCGCGCAGCCGGCGGCGATGTCGGCCAGCGAGAAGTGCGTGCCCATGCACCAAGCGCCTTCGCCCAGCTGTTCCGACATGAATTCGAGGCTGCGTTCGATCTTGTCTTCCTGGCGCGCCACCCACTCCTTGCCTTGCTGCTTGGGCGGGCGCTTCCTTTCGAGAAAAATCAACGCGGCGGCATCGCAAACGCCGTCGGCCAAAGCTTCCCAGCGCTTGACTTCGGTACGCTCGCGGTTCGGCGCGGGCATCAGCTTGTTGTTCGGCGCGACGTTGTCGAGATATTCGACGATCACGCGCGAATCGAAGAGCACGGTTTCGTCGTCGAGCACGAGAACCGGAATTTTGCCTAAGGGGTTGACCTGGGGAACCCTGGTTTCGGGAGTCCACGGGGAATCCACTTCAAAATCGTAATCGATCTTCTTTTCTGCCAGGACGATGCGCACCTTGCGGGCGTAAGGGCTGGTCAGCGATCCTATGAGCTTCATCTGTTTCCTGAAATTAACTTCTAGGCGCCATTATAACATCGAGGCTGTATCCGTTTTGCCGGGGCTAATATTCACAGGTTTCGCGGGCGGGTAAAATAGCCGGCTTATCGCCCGAGGAAATTCACCATGTCTGTCGCTTCCCCCGCATCGCCGCTATTGGCGCTTTCTCCGCTTGATGGCCGCTATGCCGCCAAGGTCGACGCGCTGCGCCCGCAGTTTTCGGAATTCGGCCTGATCCATCGCCGCCTTCAGGTCGAGGTCGAATGGCTCAAGGCGCTGGCCGCCGAGCCGCACTTTGCCGAGATCCCGGCTTTCTCGGCCGCCACGGCCAGCATGCTGGATGTGCTGGTCAACGGTTTTGACCCCGTACAGGCGGCGGAAGTGAAGGCCATCGAGGCGGTGACCAACCACGATGTCAAGGCGCTGGAATACTGGATCAAGAAACAGCTGGCGGATAACGCCGAAGTCATGCGGGTTTCGGAATTCATCCATTTCGCCTGCACTTCCGAGGATATCAACAATCTCGCGCATGCGTTGATGCTCAAGTCGGCGCGCGACGAAACGATGTTGCCGATGCTGGATAAGGTGCTGGCGCGGCTTACGGAGCTGGCGCACGAGCATGCGGCGGTGCCGATGATGTCGCGCACGCACGGGCAGCCGGCGACGCCGACCACGCTCGGCAAGGAAATGGCCAACGTCGCTTATCGTTTGAGCAGGGCGCGCGCGCGTATCGCCGCCGTGAACCTGCTGGGCAAGATCAACGGCGCGGTCGGCAACTACAACGCGCACCTGGCCGCGTATCCGGCCTACGACTGGGAAGCCTTTGCCCGGCGTTTCGTCGAGTCGCTCGGGCTGGAATTCAATCCCTACACGATCCAGATCGAGCCGCACGATGCGATGGCCGAGCTGTTCGACGCTTTCGCGCGCGCCAACTCGATTCTGGTCGACCTCGACCGGGATGCGTGGAGCTACATCTCGCTCGGCTTCTTCAAGCAGAAGTTGAAGGCTGGCGAGATCGGTTCATCGACCATGCCGCACAAAGTCAATCCGATCGATTTCGAGAATTCCGAGGGCAATCTCGGTCTGGCCAACGCGGTGTTGCGTCATCTCGCTGAAAAGCTGCCCGTCTCGCGCTGGCAGCGCGATCTGACCGATTCGACGGTGCTGCGCAACATGGGCGTGGCGCTCGGCTATGCGCTGCTCGGCTACGACTCGCTGTTGCGCGGCCTGTCCAAGCTGGAAGCCGCTCCCGAGCGCATGCACGAGGATCTGGACGCCAATTGGGAATTGCTCGCCGAGCCGATCCAGACGGTGATGCGCCGCTACGGCATCGCCAATCCCTACGAAAAACTGAAAGAGCTGACGCGCGGCAATCGGGTGTCGCGCGAGGGCATGCAGTCTTTCGTCCAGTCGCTGGAGATACCCGAAGCGGCCAAGGCCGAGTTGCTGCAACTGACGCCGTGGGCTTATACCGGCAAAGCCGCCGAACTGGCGAGGAGAATCTGATGCGCCCGGAAGAAAACCCGGCCGCTTCTGCAGACACCGCAGACACCGTAGTTTGCGCAGGCTGCGAGCGCGAGGTGCCCAACGGTTCGATCTATTGTCCTTATTGCTGCGGCGAGGACGGCCAGCTTGGCGCGGTCAAGCGTGGCGGATTCATTGGCGGCGTGATGGGCATGATCGCCGGCGGGCTGATTGCTGCTTTCTGGTCGTCCATCGTTGGCCCGGAGCGGGGCACTTGGGGCATGGTCTTCGGCATCACCCTCGGCTGCGCCGTCACCGGTCTGATCCTGGGCATGGTGCGTCAACGCAAGGGGTAAGCATGGCGCAATTCGCTGAAAATATGAAAAAGCTGCCCGGTATTTCGCATCTGGCGGCGATCCATCTGCTCGATGCCGATGGCAGCGTGCTGGCTACTATTGAAAACAAGCCGGGTAGCCAGGGATCGCTGGCCGTGTACAACCACCTGGCGCAAACCTGGGGCGCGATTACGTCGGATGCCGCCCGAAAAGGCCAGGAAATCTTCGCCGAGCATGCCGAAGACGCCCGCGCGCATCCGGGAAAACATCCCAATATCGACCGGCTGATCGCGCTGATCGACGAAGGCCGAACACTGCGCGCCAAACACGTTTTCGCGGTCTGAGGGTTTCCGTTTCGGTCGCGGGTGAAGAATTTCACGCTGCATGGAATATTTCTGGCCGCATCGGTGTCTGCGGGATGCATCGCCATTCAACAAACACGGAGGAAACCCCCATGAAGAAAATCGCCACTGCTCTCATCCTTGCCGGCTGCGCCGGCGTCGTTTTTGCCCAGCAGGGACCGAAGCCCGAGGATTTAATCAAATGGCGCCAGTCCGGCTACGGCTTTATGGCCTGGAGCGTGGTGCGCATCAAGAGCAACGTCGAGGGTCAGTACAACAAGGACGAAGTCGTCCAGGCCGCCAACGCCATCCAGGCCATCGCCAATTCGGGCATGGGCAAGCTCTACGCGCCAGGCACCGACAAGGGCAAGGGCTGGGAAGAGACCCGCGTCAAGCCGGAACTGTTTGCCGACAAGGAGGCGGTCGGCAAGGTGGCCATGGCCTTCAACAAGGAGGCGAACGAGATGGCGAAAGTCGCTGCCGAGGGTGATGCCGCGGCGGTCAAGGTTCAGATCGGCAAGCTGACCGAGACCTGCAAGGGGTGCCACGACAAGTTCAAGCGCAAGGATTGACGAGGACTGATGTGGACTGGCGAACTCTCGCGCCGGAAACGACAAGGCCGCCCGCAGGCGGCCTTGCACCCTTTACCAGCTCGGTGTCGTCGCGGCGGGCGGCGGCGTCGGAATCCACGCGCCGGAACCGCCATAAACCGCCGCCAGCGCAATCAGCAGCGCCACGGCAAAGCCGATTGCAACGCCGCCCGTAGCCGGCGTTGCCGAATCCCTCTGCTCCAGTCCGATCTCCTTCCACCCGCTAATCATCGGCCGCACCAGATTATCTTGCTTGACGCGAGCGTAGAAGGCGATGGCGCCAACGTGCAGCGCAATGAGCGCCAGCAGCAGGTTGGCGGAGCGTTCGTGCAGGCCGCTCAGTCGGTCGCTAAACTCCTTGCCGATCAGCCCGGAAAGCGGGCCGCTGAAAGCGATGTCGTCATTCGCGAAAAGGCCGGTGCCGACCTGAACGGCAAGCAACGCGAGCAGTCCTAACACGGAAAACGCGCCGAGCGGATTGTGCCCGACGCCGCGCCATTGTCCGCGCAGATGAGCCGACAACGCTGCCGGCGTCGGCAGGAAGCTGGCGAAACGCGCGTAGGTCGATCCGGCGAATCCCCAGGCCAGGCGGAATGCCAGCAGGCCGAGAATCGCCAAGCCTATCCTGCCGTGCCAGTCGATGGCGTTACCGCCGATCTGGCCGGTAACGACGGCAAGGGCGACGAGGACAAGCAGCGACCAATGAAAGATCCGGGTCGGGAGATCCCAGACTTTGATGTGCCCGCTGCTCACACCACCGCGCCGTTGTCGCCAGGATTCTCCACTTTTTTCGGCTTGCTGAACTGCTCGCGCGAGACGCCCAGCCACATGACCAGCGGGCTGGCGACGAGCACCGAGGAGTAGATGCCGAACAGGATGCCGATGGTCAGCGCCAGCGCGAAGTAGTGCAGCGTTTCGCCGCCGAACAGCAGCATCGAGAGCACCATCAACTGCGTGCAGCCGTGCGTGATGATGGTGCGCGAAATGGTGCTGGTGATCGCATGGTCGAGTACCTGCGGCGTCGTCAATCCGCGCACCTTTTTGAAGGTCTCGCGCACCCGGTCGAAGACGACGACCGACTCGTTGACCGAGTAGCCGAGCACGGCGAGCACCGCCGCCAGCACCGACAGCGAGAATTCCCACTGGAAGAAGGCGAAGAAGCCGAGGATGATGATCACGTCGTGCAGGTTGGCGATGATCGCCGAGATCGAGAAGCGCCACTCGAAACGGAAGGCGAGGTAAATGACGATGCCGACGACGACCAGCAGCAGCGCCAGAGCGCCGTTCTCCGCCAGCTCCTTGCCGACCTGCGGCCCGACGAACTCGACGCGGCGCAAGGTGGCGCCCGGCGCTTCGGCGTTGAGCGCCTGCATCACGCCTTCGCCGATGCGCGCGGTGTTCTGCTCGGCCTTGAGCGGCAGACGGATCAGCACGTCCTGGCTGGAACCGAAGTTTTGCACGGCGATGTCGGTATAGCCGGACTTGGACAGGCCGTTGCGGATCTTCTCCAGATCGGCGGCTTGCGCGTAATTGACCTCGATCAGCGTACCGCCGGTGAATTCGACGGACAAATGCAGGCCGCGCGTGAACAGGAAGAGCACGGCAAGGAGAAAGGTAATCAGCGAAATCACGTTGAACACCAAGGCATGGCGCATGAACGGGATGTCTTTGCGGATACGGAAGAATTCCATGTTCGTGTTCCCTTATTTCGCTGCGCTGGTGGCAGCAGCGTTGCCCGGCTTCCAGACCTGCCCGATGGCCAGCGATTCGACCTTGCGGCGGCGGCCGTAGATCAGGTTGATGAGGGCGCGCGAGACGACCACGGCCGAAAACAGCGAGGTCAGAATGCCCAGACAATGCACGACGGCAAAGCCGCGTACCGGGCCGGAGCCGAAGATGAGCAGCGCGATGCCGGCGATCAAGGTCGTGATGTTGGAGTCGAGAATGGTGCCGAAAGCGCGCTCGTAGCCGGTGTGAATGGCCGCCTGTGGCGTCGACCCGTTGCGCAGTTCCTCGCGGATGCGCTCGTTGATCAGCACGTTGGCGTCGATCGCCATACCCAGCGCGAGCGCGATGGCGGCTATGCCGGGCAGTGTCAGCGTCGCTTGCAGCAGGGAGAGCAAGGCGACCAGGAAGAGCAGGTTGGCGGCCAGCGCGAGCACCGAAACCAGTCCGAACAGCATGTAGTAGGCGATCATGAACGCGGCGATCGCGGCGAAACCCCACATCGTCGAGTTGAAGCCCTTCTTGATGTTGTCGGCGCCGAGGCTGGGGCCGATCGTGCGTTCCTCGATGATCTCCATCGGCGCGGCGAGCGAGCCGGCGCGCAGCAGCAGCGCCGTGTCGTTGGCCTCGACGGTGCTCATCCGTCCCGAAATCTGCACGCGGCCGCCGCCGATTTCGGCGCGAATCACCGGCGCGGTGACGACTTCGCCCCTGTTTTTCTCGATAAGCAGGATGGCCATGCGTTTGCCGACGTTTTCTCGCGTAATGTCGCGGAAGATGCGCGCACCGGTCGAATCCAGCGTGAGATGCACCGCCGGTTCCTGCGTCTGAGTATCGAAGCCGGGTTGCGCATCGGTCAGACGGTCGCCGGTCAAGACGACCTGCTTCTTCACCAGCAGCGGCATGCCGCCACGTTCCGTATATAGCTCGGTGCCAAAGGGCGTCTGGCCGGACTGTGCGGCTTCGAGCGCGCCCGGCGCATCGTCGACCATGCGGATTTCGAGGGTCGCCGTGCGCCCGAGAATGTCCTTCGCCTTGGCCGTATCCTGCACGCCGGGCAGTTGCACCACGATACGGTCGGCGCCCTGCTGGGCGATGACCGGCTCGGCGACGCCGAGTTCGTTGATGCGGTTGTGCAGCGTCGTGATGTTCTGTTTGATCGCGAATTCCTGGATGCGCTTGCTGGCTTCCGGCTTCAGCGAGGCGACCAGTTTCAGATCGCTGCCTTCGCCCTGATCGGCAAGCAGTAGATCGGGCTGGTTGTCTTCCAGCGCAATGCGTCCTTTGCTGCGCGTTTCGTTATCGCGGAAGCGAACGATGATGCGCTCGCCTTCGCGGCCAATGCCGCCGTGGCGAACGTTCTTGTCGCGCAAGAGGCTGCGCAGGTCGGCGCCGACCGAATCGAGGCGCTTGGTCAGCGCCCCCTTCATGTCGACCTGGAGCAGGAAGTGCACGCCGCCGCGCAGGTCGAGGCCGAGATACATCGGCAGCGCATAGAGATTGGTCAGCCACTTCGGCGAGCTGGAGAGCAGATTCAGCGCCACCACATACTGCGGGTCGGCAGCGTCGGGATTGAACTGCTTTTCCAGCAGATCCTTGACCTTCAACTGCGTGTCGGTGTCCTTCAGACGAACCTTGACGCCATTGCTGTCGAGAAACAGCCCTTCGGTGGCGACATCCGCCTGTTTGAGTGCGCCTTCGACCCGATCCAGCGTTTTGGTGTCGACTTTCAGCGTCGCTTTGCCGCTGGAAACCTGGACAGCCGGCGATTCGCCGAAGAAATTCGGCAAGGTGTAGATGAAACCGATCGCCAAGGCTACGGCGACGGTGATGTATTTCCAGAGCGGGTAGCGGTTCATGGGCTTTGTGGGGGTGAGGGGTGAGGCGTCAGGAGAAAGTCAATGAGGGGGCGGAAAGCGGAATGTGGCGCGGAATATGGCACATTCCCCCTCAATCCTTCCTGCTCACTGATTTTTGAGCGTGCCTTTGGGCAGAACCAGCGTAATCGCGGGCTTTTGCATCTGAATCTCTACGTTCGGGGCGATTTCGATGCTGACGAAATTGTCGTTGATTTTCGTGATGCGACCCGCCAGACCGCCCTGCGTGACGACCTCGTCGCCCTTGGCCAGCGCGTCGAGCAACGTTTTGTGCTCCTTGGCCTTCTTCATCTGCGGGCGAACCATCAGAAAATAGAGCACGGCAAACATTGCGACGATAGGCAACATCTGCATCAGTCCACCGCTGGGATCGGCGGCAGCGGCGGTTTGTGCGTAAGCGGAACTAATCAGCACGGGACTCTCCTGTGGCAAAACGTTAAAAATTGACCGCTTGACCGCGCATTGTATCACCACCCCGACGCCAGCCGATTGTCGGAGCGAGCCGGAATATTACCCGGCCTCACTGCAAAGTCCGTTTTGCAAGCGAGGGCTATGCAATCTGTAGGAGGAGCAGTTTGCTGCCCAAGCGTGTACTGTGCGTGCTACTTACCCTGGCAGGCCGAAGACACTGCGCATGAGTGTTTTGTCGCGAAGCGTACGGCTGAGGAAGTGTGTGTCAATGGAGTCTGGATAGTCCTTACAGACATGCTGAAGGCCAAACTCCGACAAAGTGGCGGAGATCAAGCCCCGGAACATAGTGTAATCTTCGCCTTCCGCCAGCGTGACCAACTTGGTCGCCACGGCGATCCAGCCATCCACGCAGCGCCGGTATGTATCGCCGCCTTGTTCTGTATGGAGAAACGCCCATTGCAGAAAAGTTGCCGCAGTGACGGGGAAATCGTCTTGCAGTTTGCTTGCCAGCGTGTCGGACGAAGAGATGCCAGCAACCTTCCAGTCGGCCAGGAAAAAATACAGTATTTCGGTCAAGGTCTTCGCCGCCGCAACCCGGTCAAAAGTGGTCGTGGGCTTCGGCTCCTCGCCGAACAACTGCTTGTAGGAGTTGCCAAGCCGGACAGCATCCATGTCGTTTTTCAATTGCGTGTGGACGGTTTCGCCTAGCTTTCGAATGTTCTTTTCCTGGTCACGCACCGCCTGTTCCATCGTCTTTTCGGTCAAGGCGCCGAACAGGTTCACCGCACAATCGCCGCCATTGAAGGCGCCGATGGCCTCGTCGTCGTTCCGCGCCCGGCTCAGCGCCCACCATAGGCCCAAGCCGTTGGCCAGCACACGCAGTGGGGTGAAACGCGGCGCATTGTTTTTCTGTTTGGCATGGAGGCTGATGTCCACTCCCAAGTTGAACAGGGCGGAGGCGATCTCGTTGCCATCCTTACCAGCGTTGAAGCGGGCGCGCATGAGCGCGGAGAGCAGGGACAGAACGGCAGTACGGAAGCGAGGCGTGGCGTTTCCGAAGCGAGCCGTTTCCTCCGTGAACAATCTTCCGAATACGCGCCAAGCCGAGGGGACGTTGCTCATGAACAGAAAGGCGCGCGCCATACTCCCCATTGATTGGGCGGTTTGAGCTCCCAGCACTGCATAGATCGGAGCCGCATTTGTATCCCAACCTTGCCCCGGCTCTTGGCGCAGGAAGGCAACCGTGCCGAGGGCGTGCAGGGTATTACTTGCGACAGCCTGCTCCCTTTTTTCGTTATCCATCGACTCCTCGTTGCTCTTGAAGCCTAGTAGCGTGCTCAACCAACCCGCCGTATTGTTAGCAAGCTGGTGCAGCATCTTCGCCACACGCACACGCTCCTCCTTCAATTCAAAAAATGCGGGCAGGATTTTCAGTGCCAGGTTCAACCCGCAAGTCAGGCATTTGTCACTACGTGCCTGCCCATACCAGGTGGTGAGGTTGACCTGGGTTTCGAGCAGATCGGGTGTGGTTTTCTTCTGGGCGTCGTCCGCCAGCATGGCGCGCAGCCTTGCCATGAACTGGAGGAACCCAGGGTTGCAGGGGGGGCGGCGAGCATCCGCGCCGGTGTAGACCGGTTCGCCAGCGAAGGCGTGGATCATAAGGTCTACCTGTTTTTCCCTGGAAAGCCCGATTTTCTCCATTCGCTCCACAGCTTGGGCCAGTGGGCCGGCGGTCATCTCCAGGGCGAAGCGGGCATCACCGACATGTTTCTTCAACAGCATGGATGTTTGCAGTGCGATTTCCTCGAAGCTGCCGGTCAACTCATCAGGCAGTCCGGCCACTTCGCCGACGGGATCTCTATCCGGGCCGATGCCATGTTTACGCAGAATGAGTTCGATCTGCTTGTCAAAATTTGCCCTGTGAGCGGTGTCGTTCGCCATATGCATGGCCATTTGTTGTCGAAACTGGTTTATACCCTGCCAGCCATATTGTTGATGGGTCTGGAGAATGTGATTTTCCAGTGGGGTATCGATTTCCTCCTCATGGGTTGGTTCTGCCTGCTTTTCTTCGGGATTGTGAATCGGTTTTGCATCTCTTGCATGTTCATTCTCGTCGCGTATTTCGGCCGTATCCACAGGGGGTGTGACGAGGTTATTGCGTAAATACTCCGCAGCCCTGCGTTCAATATCGCGAGTTGCCGTGGCGTCCAATACGCGTGGGGTGGGTTGCTCCAGCGAAAGGAAGAAGGAGTATCCGATAACGGGGTTATTAGCGGCGAATCTGGCGAATTCCTGGAGTAGTGCCTGTCTTTCCTTTTCGTCGGGATTGGGGCTGCCGCCTTGGTTGTCCAATTCCTGTGGGAGGTTGGCAAAATACTCCTTGAAGGCAGTTTCCAGCAGAATCGAAAAGAGATCCTGAATGCTATCTGGAATTTTTTCGCCTACTTTTCTATCGCTTAATTTTTGGGATTCGCCGGTTTTTTCTGTTGGGATGTTTTCCCCTGTTACTTTGCCTGAATAAGTGTCGCTACTCAGCGATTGGGTTGTTTTCGATGTGTGTTCTTCTGATGAGTTCATGTATTTTCCATCCTCAGGGGGCGAGTTGTTGAGCCTTGCGCCAGGCCAATACCGTGCAGCTCAAAATCAATAAATCTTTGTATTTTCTTGCTGCGGGGGAGGCAAAATATTTCAATTGTTCAAGGTATTCAGTCAAATAGCCCTCGAAATGGCGAATGGCTGGTGGCGGTCTGTCTCCGAATATCAGCTCGGAAGGCGCACGTATCGTCCCCAAGCCAAATGCCAGGCCACGCCGCTCATCTGGAAGGAATGGACGCCAGTCTTTCGGCAAGGAAGGTAGAACGGAAGGAAAATGAAGCACATCGGGAATATCCTTGTCGATGAGTCGAGGAAGATTGACTCGCAGGCTAAGATACTTTTCCTCGGTCTGTTCGATCAGGCGTTTTCGTTTATCTTCATGGAGATTCCAGAAATCCCGAAGCAATGCTTCTTCATGCAGCTCGCGCCGAATACTCCAGTGTGTCGATTTGGGAAGTCTCAGCTTCTCACCGTTTTTTTCCTTGTCCTTGCTTATTTCTTTGCCCTCTCCGCTCGTTTCGGCAAAATATAACCTCATCACCAATTCTTCAATTTCCATGCCTTCGGGTGGCTTGATTGGATGCTGGTGTTCCAGGTTGACCAAGAAGGTCTGATGCAAATCCGGCGAGAAATCGTGCAAGGGATTGAATACCTTGTGCCGCAGTTGTCCTTCCACATAAGGTAGCACTACGGCCAGTCCAGGCAGGCTCAGTGCTCGGCGGGTAAGGACGACAGCCGCCTGAGCGACGGGAATGGTGGCGCGGTCCACCTCGTCGAGGCTGGTAAC
>JACQYA010000121.1 GCA_016208425.1 Betaproteobacteria bacterium | reverse complement strand
GGCGGCCAAGGAGATCAAGGAGCTGATCTCCGACTCCGTGGACAAGGTCGAGGGCGGCAACAAGCAGGTCGAAGAGGCCGGGCGGACGATGGAGCAGGTGGTGTCCAGCATCAAGGGCGTCGCCCGCATCATGGCCGACATCTCCGGGGCCAGCCGCGAGCAGAGCGCCGGCATCGAGCAGGTCAGCCTGGCGGTGAGCCAGATGGACGAGGTGACGCAGCAGAACGCCGCGCTGGTCGAACAGGCGGCGGCGGCGGCCGAGAGCCTGGAAGAACAGGCGCAGGCGCTGGCCCAGGCGGTATCGGTATTCCGGTTGGCCGGTCGCCCGGGCGGGCAAGCCCGCCAGCCGGCCACCGCCAGCCGGGTGCTGTCGGACGCGGCGCCGGCAGATGCCCCCTCCACCGCACCCTCCCCTTCCAGCATGCGCAGCGGACAGAAACCGGCCGCCAGACAGCCCGCGACGCTCGACGACGAATGGCATGAGTTTTGATGGTTGTTTTTTTGGGTTCGATGTGATTTGTAGAGGGGCAAAATGAACCCCCTACGTATCAAATTACCGTCATTCCCGCGCAGGCGGGAATCTGTGGCGCTTTCGTCTGAGCACTACCGCATGGACTCCCGCCTGCGCGGGAACGGCGGCGATGTTTGTTGCCTTACCCACGCCAAGTCACATAGAACCCGTACATCCGGGCTAACCCGATAGCCCGCACGAGAGACCGACGATGACCGATCCAAAACGACCCCCGGTTGCGCCTTTGGCCCAGCGTGAAAAAGGGGAGCGCGAGTTTGACTTTACGTCGGCGGATTTCGAGCGCGTGCGCAAGCTGATTTACCAGCATGCGGGCATTTCGCTGTCTCCGGTCAAACACGATATGGTCTATAGCCGTTTAGCCCGCCGCTTGCGGGCGACCGGGCTGGACTCGTTCGGCGACTATCTGGCTTTTCTCGAAAAAGACGAAAAAGGCGGCGGGGACGAATGGGAAAAATTCGTCAACTCGCTGACCACCAACCTCACTTCGTTCTTCCGCGAACCGCACCACTTCCCGATTCTTGCCGATCATCTGAAGCGATTGCCGCAATTTGCAACTTCCGCCACTCGCTCGCCGATCAAGATATGGTGTTCCGCCGCGTCGACCGGCGAAGAGCCGTACAGTATTGCGATGACGGTCATCGAAGCCTTCGGCACGGCCAACGTTCCGGTGACGATCATGGCTTCCGATCTGGATACCAACGTGCTGGCCGTTGCCGAGAAAGGCGTTTATCCGATGGAACGGGTGGAAAAGCTTTCTCCCGAACGCCTGAAGCGATTTTTCCTGAAAGGTTCCGGCGGGCAGGAAGGCTATGTCCGGGTACGCCCGGAGTTGCGTCAGATGATCAGCTTCCAGCAGTTGAATCTGCTGGATGCAAGCTGGCCGTTGCGCGGCCCGCTGGACGTGATTTTCTGCCGCAACGTGATGATCTATTTCGACAAACCGACGCAATACAAGATTTTGTCCCGCTTTGCGCCGCTGATGCACGGTCACGGCCTGCTGTTTGCCGGGCACTCCGAAAGCTTTCTGCACGCCGCCGATTTGTTCAAATCGATGGGGAAAACGGTTTATGAACTCGCACGCCAGCCACACCAATAACGCGCAGGGCGCGGCGTCGCGCGTGAACGCGGAGCATGGCTACGTCGAGCACATGGCGACCAACCTGTATTTCGACCGCCATTTCGAGTCAGAAGCGGCCAAGGTGTTGCCGGGCGAGTACTATGTGACGCAGCGCGAGATGCTGCTGGTCACGGTGCTCGGTTCGTGCGTGACCGCCTGCATCCGCGACGCGGATTCGGGAATCGGCGGAATGAACCATTTCATGCTGCCGGAAGAGGCCGGGCGCGCCCTGACCAGCACCTCCGCCCGTTATGGCACCTATGCGATGGAAGTGCTGATTAACCATTTACAAAAACTCGGCGCCCGGCGTAACCGGATGGAAGCCAAAGTGTTTGGCGGCGGCGCGGTAATGGAGAGCCTGGCCAGCAGCAACGTCGGGACGCGCAACGCGGAATTCGTGCTCAATTACCTGAAGATCGAAAAAATCCCGGTCGTCGCCAAAGACTTGCTGGATTCGTATCCGCGCAAAGTCTATTTTTTTCCGAAGAACGGCCGGGTGCTGGTGCGCAAACTGCACAGGGTGCACAACGACACATTGTTTACGCGTGAAAAAGAGTATCGCAGCCGGCTCGGGGAATCCAAGGTCGAGGGCGATGTCGAATTATTTACTTGAGGTGTTCGTGTTCAATACAAAAAATTACTTTAGAGAGTCTGGGGATAGATCATGGTAACCGTTCAGCACCTTGCTCTGTCATTCCCGCGCAGGCGGGAACCCAAAGCGCCTTCGTTCGAGTACCGCAGCATGGGTTCCCGCCTGCGCGGGAATGACAGAGTTTTCTATGTGCGCTTGAGGTGTTGCAAATCATGACAATCAGAGTTCTCGTCATCGACGATTCTGCAGTCATGCGCAAGCTGCTGGCGGAGCTGATAAACAGCGCGCCGGATATCGAAGCGGTCGGGTCGGCGCCGGACGCCCATTCGGCGCGCGAGCTGATAAAGACGCTCAACCCGGACGTGCTGACGCTCGACGTTCAGATGCCGAAGATGGACGGCATCGAATTTCTCGAACGCCTGATGCGTTTGCGTCCGATGCCGGTAGTGATGGTTTCCTCGTTTACCGAAGCCGGGTCGGAAACGACCTTGCGCGCGCTGGAGCTGGGCGCCGTCGACTTCATCGGCAAGCCGCGCATGGACAGCGCCCAATCTACCGAGGAGTACGCGCAGGAGCTACTCGACAAGATCCGTGCCGCGCACGGCGCGCGCGTTCGCCGCAACGCCACGCTGTCGTCCCTGCCGCTATCGCCCCCGCCGCTGTCGCTCCAACTCTCGTCGGCGGCCGCCCACGCTCCGCGCCAAACCGGCAGGCCGGCGCAGGCCGGCAGCCGGATCGTGTTCGTCGGCGCATCGACCGGCGGCACCGAAGCGCTCAAGGATTTTCTGATGGGCATCCCCGAAGATTGCCCGCCGGTCATGATCGTGCAGCACATGCCGGAGACTTTTACCGCATCCTTCGCGAAACGTCTGGACACCTTGTGTCCGCCCCGCGTCATCGAGGCGCAAGGCGGCGAACGGCTGGAGTCGGGTACCGTCTACGTGGCGCCGGGCCATTCGCACATGGTCGTCAGACGCAGTGCGGCGGGCTACGTGACGGAACTTCAAAAAACGCCGCCGGTCAACCGTCACCGTCCGTCGGTCGACGTCCTTTTCGATTCGGCCGCCGAGCTGATCGGACGCTACGCCGTGGGCGTGATCCTGACCGGTATGGGCAAAGATGGCGCGCAAGGATTGCTGCGCATGCGCCAGGCGGGCGCGCGGACTTTCGGGCAGGACGAAGCGAGCTGCGTGGTCTACGGCATGCCGCGCGAAGCGGCGCTGGCCGGTGCCGTCGAGGAGGTCGTTCCTCTCGACGCGATGTCGCGGCGCGTGTTGAGCGCGCTCGGTAAAGCGGTGGCGTAGTCTCCCGGCGGGGAGTAAGCTGGATTTGTGTAACGGCTCAGGGGCTGCCGTTTCTCTCCTTCCCCTTCAAGGGTAAGGCCGGGATGGGGAAAGGGGGAGTGCGCCGCCGCACGCTTTTTCCCCATCCCCTCCCCAACCCTCCCCTTGAAGGGGAAGGAGTGTGGTGACCACCTGGGCCGCCGGTTTTTTATTCATGGAGATGGGGGCAAATATGCAGGCAAATGTAAGCACCAACAACGGAGAGGCGAGAATCAAGCTGGCCGGACGCTTCGACTTCAACTCGCACCGCGAATTTCGGGCCGCCTACGAGCCGCTGCTGGACAATGCGGATGTGCGCACGGTGGTGATCGACCTGGGCGGTGTCGACTATCTCGACAGCTCGGCCTTGGGCATGCTGTTGATGGTGCGCGACAAAGCGGGGTCGGCGAACAAGGCGGTCACGCTCGCCAACGCGCAACCCGGCGTCAAGCAGGTGCTGGATATCGCCAATTTCGGCAAGCTTTTCAAGATGGTGTAGCCGGGTTTCAGGATCGCGGTCTCAAGTTTTTCGACAACACGTCGTAGATGGGAAGCCAGGTTCGCCCAATAGCCTGAAGGAGCCGGCGCATGAACGGAGTCGCCAGGAAAATTTGGTTCGTGATGTTGCTTCAAGTGCTGGCGGCCGCGTTCGCCGGCTGGCTGGCTGCAGGGGCGCTGGGCGGTGGAATGCTCGGCTGGGGGGGTGCCCTGGCGCTGCTGGCCGGCATCGCCTTATTGCTCGGCATGGCCTTGCAAAGAGGTTTGGACAAGCGTCAGGGAGAACTGCGCGCCGTCATTTGCCGCATGTACCAGGACGGGGATCTGAACCGGCGCGCCCCGGTCGCCGGCGGCGACGAAATTGCCCGCACCGCCGGGGAGTTCAACAAGCTCATCGAAAGCTTTCAGTTGATTATCGGCAAGGTGGTCTTCAATTCGATAGAGGTTGGCCGCGCGTCGCAACAGTTGATCGGCGATGCCAACCGCGTGGCGTCGGATTCGAGCCAGCAGCGCGATGCCGCCCTGGCAACCGCGATGGCGATGACCGAACTGACCGAGAACATGAACCTGGTCAGCTCCAAGGCGACCGAAACGGCGAGCATTTCCGAAACCTCCAGCGCTTTATCGGAGGAAGGTATGCGGATCGTACATAACGCTTCGGCCGAAATGGAGCTGATTTCCAGCTCGGTCGCGCAGTCGGCGGCGGTCGTTTGCGCGCTTGGCGAACGCTCGCGGGCAATCAGCGGGATCGTTCAGACGATCCGCGAAATTGCCGACCAGACCAATCTCTTGGCGCTCAACGCCGCCATCGAAGCCGCCCGGGCGGGAGAGCAGGGGCGCGGGTTCGCCGTCGTCGCGGACGAAGTGAGAAAGCTCGCCGAGCGGACTTCCCGCGCCACCGGCGAAATCAGCCAGATGATCAGTGCGATCCAGGGCGAAACGCAGAGCGCGATCACCAGCATCGAAGCGGGCACCGCGCAGGCGCGGAACGGCGCCGAGCTTGCCCGGCAGGCGGCGTCTTCGCTGGAGCGGATCAACGGCGGCGCGCGCGAAACGATGGAGAAGGTCGACGCCATCGCCCGGGCCGTCGCCGAGCAGAGCCGTACCGGGAACGATATTGCCGCGCACGTCTGCAACATCATGGATATGGCCGAGACGAACAGCGCGTCGGCGGCAAAAGCGCTCGAAGAAGCCCGGCAGCTCGAACATCTGTCCGACAACCTCAAGGATATCGGCAACGTGTTCCAGCTCGGATCGGCCGGAAAGCAGGCGGTCGGCACGCACGCCAGGATGCCCGAAATCGTCCAGAACGCGGCAGCGGCAATCGGCGAGTTGCTCGACAAGGCGGTCGATGCGGGACGGATCGGAACCGACGATCTCTTCGACGACAAGTATCAGCCCATCCCCGACACCAAACCCCAAAAGTTCAAGACCCGGTTCGACGACTTTACCGACCAGTTCCTGTTGCCGGTGCAGGAGGCGTTGGTGGACAGCCACAAATGGCTGGTCTATGCGATTTCCTGCGACCGGAAAGGCTACGTTCCCACCCACAACCGCCGTTTTTCGCAGCCGTTGACGGGGGACGAAAAGCTTGATTTCGTCAACAACCGCACCAAACGGCTGTTCGACGACCCGGTCGGGAAGCGTTGCGGAGATCACGAGCTGCCATTTCTGCTGCAAACGTACCGGCGCGATACGGGAGAGATCATGCACGACATTTCCTCGCCGATTTACGTCAAGGGCCGGCATTGGGGCGGATTGCGCATCGGCTACCGAACCGATGTCTGACCGTTGCCGGCCGGGCTTTTTGCCCGGGCGCAGCAATGGGTGGCTCTTCCGCCAGACTCTTTGTAGAATGGCCGCTGGCGCGGTTGTCGGAGGGGGTGTCGGGGCGCGCGGCTTTTCGTGACACCAGCATTATTATAGAAGGGCGGCGCCGTCGGGCGCGGCAATTGCAAACGGGGAGGGGCATGTTCAACAATATGGGTGTCAGTTCGAGGCTGATCGTGTTAAACGCGATCATGGCGGTCTTCATGATCGTTATCGGCGTTGTCGGTTTGCGCGGGATGTCCGGCGTGGTCGACGGCCTGCATAGCGTTTACGACGACCGCACCGTCCCGCTGGCCGATCTGGACAAAATCCAGCGGTTGTTCGCCGCCAATTTCTCCGAAGCGCTGCGCGCCATCCAGCACAACCCGGCCAGCGAGCTGGCGAAACTGCACGACCACCCCGTCACCGAGCACACCGACCGTATCGAAGCCAATATCAAAGCGATCTCGGATCTATGGACAAAATACATGGCGACCACCTTGACGCCGGAGGAAAAACAGATTGCCGTCGCGTTCGAGAAAAACCGGGCGTTCTGGGTCGGCGATATTTTGCGGCCCATCGTACAGTCGCTGAGAGAGGGCGATTATTCCACCGAAACCGTCGGTAAGTTCCTCAAAGGCAACCGCAGCCACGGTGCGGCTACCGCAAAAAACCTCGATGACCTGATGGATCTGCAACTGCGTGTCGCCCGGGAAGAATACGAGCGCGCCAAGGCGGATTACAGCACCGTGCGCATGCTCGCCATCGGCTCGATCGTCGGCGGCGTGGGCTTGGGTTTGTTGATCGCTTTATGGATTATCCGCTCCATCGCCGGCCCGCTCGACCAGATGCGCAGCACCATCGCCGCCGTCGAGAAAAACGGCGATTTCACCCGGCGCATCAAGGCCGGCGGCAACGATGAGGTCGGCCAGACGGCAAATTCTTTCAACCAGTTGATGTCTACGCTGCAAGCCATGCTGCGCCAGATACTGGACAACGTCGAGCAGGTATCGAACGCCGCGCGCACCCTGGCCGCCGCGTCCACCCAGGTCGCCGCCAGTTCCGCCAACCAGAGCGAAGCCGCGTCCAGCATGGCGGCGACGGTGGAGGAGGTGACCGTCAGCATCAACCACATCTCCGAAAGCGCGCGCGAGGCCTTGAACATTTCACAAAAGTCCGGCGAACTGTCGGGTCAGGGCGGCGACATCATCCATAGCGCCACGTCGGAAATGGAGCAGATCGCCGAAACCGTGCGCCAGACCTCGCTCTCGATCGAGGAGCTCGGTCAGCGCTCCAACCAGATTTCCAGCGTGGTGCAGGTCATCAAGGACGTGGCCGACCAGACCAACCTGCTGGCGCTCAACGCCGCCATCGAAGCCGCGCGCGCCGGCGAGCAGGGGCGCGGCTTCGCGGTCGTCGCGGACGAGGTGCGCAAGCTGGCCGAGCGCACCACCAAGGCCACGGGAGAAATCACCCAGATGATCGCCGACATGCAGTCCAGCGCTCACGCCGCCGTCGCCACGATGGGCAACGCGGTCGGCCAGGTCGGCGGTGGCGTGGCGAAGGCGCAGCAGGCCGGCAGCGCCATCAACCAGATCAGGGATGGCGCCGGGCAGGTGGTCAGAGTCGTCAACGACATTTCGGCCGCTCTGGTCGAACAGAGCGCCGCCAGCAACGACATCGCTACCCATGTCGAAAAAGTGGCGCAAATGTCCGAAGAAAACAGTTCGGCCGCCAGCCAGTCGGCCAGCGCGGCAAAACATCTGGAAGAACTCGCGGATACCATGCGCGCGTCGGTTTCGCGGTTCAGGATCTGAAGGCAGAAGATAGCGGCATCCTACGGACTACGGGCTGTCGCCCCGTCCCGCCGCCCGAAAGAAGCCATAGCGCGCCGGTGATTGTTCCATTAAGATGCGCCAATAAGCCCGCCGGGCCGTATTTTCTAGAGGAAGTTCAGGTATGTCAGAGCTGCTCAGGAATATTGATGCGCGTACCAAGCTTGCAGGCACCAACAAACTGGAAATCCTGCTGTTTTCTCTGGGACGCGACACCCGGACCGGTCGTTGCGAAACCTTCGGCATCAACGTCTTCAAGGTGCGCGAGGTGATGCGCACGCCATCCATCACCTCGGCGCCCGAGATGCCCGGCGCCGTCGAGGGGATGGTCAGCCTGCGCGGCGCGCTGGTTCCCGTGGTCGATCTCGCCCGCTATTCCGGCGTGCAGACCGATACGCCGCGCGACATCATGATCGTCACCGAGTACGCCGGACATACCCAGGGTTTTCTCGTCGAGGCGGTGGACACGATCCTGCGCCTCGACTGGAGCCAGATGCGCGTGCCCCCGGCGATGCTGATGGCGGAAATGGGCGGCCTGGTAACGGCCGTGACCGAGCTGGACGATGGCCGCCTGGTGATGATGATGGATGTCGAGAAGGTGCTGGCCGAAAACATGAGCAACGACGACGAGCTTGTCTTTCGGAGCATCAAGCCGCTCGACAAGCCGGAACTGATGGTGGTTTTCGCCGACGACTCCGCCGTTGCCAGAAAACAGATCCAGCGCACGCTGGAGGCGATGGGGGTGAAATACATTTCGGCGATGAACGGTCGCGAGGCATGGAACGAGCTTGAGCGAATCGCCAACTACGCGCTATCGGTCGGGCGAAAGCCGACGGATATGATTAGCCTGGTGCTGACCGACATCGAAATGCCGGAAATGGATGGCTATATCCTGACCAAGAAAATCAAAAGCGACCCGCGGTTTGGCGGTGTGCCGGTCATCATGCACTCATCGCTGTCGGGCATGTCCAACCAGCAGCTCGGAAAGTCGGTCGGGGTCGACGAGTATGTCGCGAAGTTCGAACCGCAGCGGTTGTCGGAAGCGCTGGAGCGCCGTCTCCTCGGAATCGCTCAGGTTCCCCAGCCCGCTTGACGTTGGAGTAAGAATATGGATATGGCGGACAAGAAAAACCTGCTTGAAAGCGTCGATGCACGTACCCGGCTGGCCGGCTCCAACAAAATGGAGATCCTGCTGTTTTCGCTGGGCACGCGGGAAACCTTCGGCATCAACGTGTTCAAGGTCAGGGAAGTCGGGCGTACGCCGCATATCACGAAAACGCCCAACATGCCACGCGGGGTCGAGGGGCTGATTTCCCTGCGCGGAAACGTCATCCCCGTCCTGTCGCTGGTGTCCTTTCTCGGCCACGAGAGCGTCTCGCCGGGTCTGGGAAAAACCATGATGGTCGCTGAGTACTCCAAGCGGACGCTGGGATTCCTGGTGCACGAAGTGGATCGGATCATCCGCGTCGATTGGGAGCGGGTAAAAGCTCCGGAGACGGTGCTGGCCGCCAACCAGGGGCTGATTACGGCGGTCATCGAACTGGACAGCGGCCACCTGGTTTCGATTCTCGATGTCGAACAGATTCTGGCCAACGCTTTTGGCGAGGCGATCATCATCGATATTCCGCCGGCGCAGTTGAGCGAAGACGTGACGGTTTTTTTCGTCGACGATTCGGTGGTGGCCCGGCGCAAGATCTCGGAAGTGCTCGACAAGCTGGGCGTCAAGCATAAACACGCGACCAATGGCGCCGAGGCGCTGAGCCGCTTGCAGGCCATCGCCGCGCACGCACAGCAGATGGGGAAGCCGGTGCGCGACGAGGTTCGCCTGGTTCTTGTCGACGCCGAAATGCCCGAAATGGATGGCTATGTGCTGACCAAGCATATCAAGGGTGACGTCCGCTTCGAGGGCATCCCGGTCATCATGCATTCTTCGCTGTCCTCCGAGGCCAATCGGGCGATGGGCAAAGCAGTCGGGGTCGACGCCTATGTCGCGAAATTCGATGCGGAAATTCTCGCGGATACCTTGCGTCCGATGCTTGAGCGATAAAAGAACCGGTAGTCAGTCAAGATGAAACGAACAGATAGACAATCCGTCATTCCGGGCTTGGCCCGGGAACCAGAGGTGCGCCTCTGGTTCCCCGCCTGCGCGGGAATGACGGAACTGTCCACAGGTTTTATGTTGGCCGGCTACTAGAGAAAACCTGGAGTAGAGAATGTCCGATCCAAAAATGAAGATTCTGGTCGTCGACGACTTTTCGACGATGCGCCGAATTGTCCGCAACCTGCTCAAAGAGCTTGGCTTTACCAACGTCGACGAGGCCGAGGATGGCGCCGTGGCATGGCAAAAACTGCAAAACGGCGATTTCGAGTTCGTCGTCACCGACTGGAACATGCCGAATATGGATGGCCTGCAGTTGCTCAAGACCATCCGCGCGTCGCCGGCGTTCATGCACCTGCCGGTGATGATGATTACGGCGGAGGCCAAGAAGGAAAACATCATCGCGGCAGCCCAGGCCGGAGCCAGCGGTTATATCGTCAAACCCTTTACTGCCGCCACGCTCGCCGAGAAGCTGCAGAAGATCTTCGACAAGATGGGGGCGTGAGATGAGCGGCGACAACAAGTCGGGCGATTCCGACGAGCTGGAAGCGTTGTTCGACAGCATCGCTTCCAGCGGCAACCTGCCCGCCGCGCCGGCCGCCGCTCCCCCGGCGCCGGTTCCGGCACCCGCCAGCCCGGGCGGAACGAACAACGATTCCGACGAGTTACAGGCCTTGTTCGACTCCGTGGTAGACGAGTACGGTTTGTTTTCGCCGGCCGCAAAAACTGCCCCGCCCCCGTCGGGAACGTCTGCCTTGTCGGCCGGCGGCGCGCCTCTCCGCGAAGATGATGGCTGGCAGGGTAAGGACAAAGTTTTCCATCGCGTCGGCACGATGGCCAGGCAGTTGCACGACACGCTTTGCGAGCTGGGGTACGACAAGCTGGTCGAAGACACGGTGGCGGCGTTGCCGGACGCCAAAGACCGGCTGGCCTATATCGCCAATTTGACCGAGCAGGCGGCTTGCCGCGTGCTGAACGCAACCGATATCGCCAACCCCCTTCAGGACAAACTGGAAAACGACGCCCTCGCGCTCGGCGCGAAGTGGGACGCCTTGTTTGCCAACCGGATGGGGGTGGACGAATTCAAGCATCTGGCGGCAGAAACGCGCGCGTTTCTGAAGCACGGCTTGCACAAGGAAACCGGCGCCACCAAGGCGCAGTTGCTCGAAATCATGATGGCCCAGGATTTTCAGGATCTGACCGGCCAGGTCATCAAGAAAGTCATCGGCGTCGCGCAGCAACTCGAATCGCAGTTGATGGGCGTACTGATCGAAACGATTCCCGGCGAGTGTCGCACCGAATCGGTCAATTCACTGCTCAACGGGCCGGTCATCAACGCCGAAGGGCGTGCCGACGTCGTCGCCAGTCAAGAGCAGGTCGACGACCTTCTCGACAGTCTGGGATTTTAGCGGGAGGTCAAGCATGAGTGATTTTGCCGGGATGGAAGATCTGTTGCAGGATTTTCTGCAGGAAGCCAGCGACCTGCTGTCGGATGTCGACAACAAGCTTGTCGATCTGGAAAAAACACCGGGCGACGCGCGCCTGCTCAACGATATTTTCCGTGGCTTTCATACGATCAAGGGCGGCGCAGGATTTCTTAACGCAGCCGAGCTGGTGACCCTCTGCCACCTGACCGAAAATCTCTTCGACAAGCTGCGCAACGGCGAGATGACGCTTTCGCACAACCTGATGGATGTCATCATGGCCGCCACGCAGGGCGTGCGCAACATGTTTGCGGAGCTGTCGCAGGCCCGTCAGCCGCGCGCCGCCGAAGCTGATGTGCTGGCGGCGTTGCGCGCCGCACTGGAGGGGGAAGAGGAGCACGCGGCGCCACCGCCCGAGCACCCGGCGCCTTCAGCTCCCCGGTTTTCTTTGGCGCCGGCGGTTGCGGCAACCGATCCGCCCCGGCGCGCGCCGGCCGATAACGCGCCCGACTGGCAGATGCTGCACCAGGCGGTTACCGGGCAAGTGCCGGTCGATCCGCCGCCGCAGCCGGGTCAAACACAAGGTCGGACGCAAGATCGGATTCAAGTTCGGACGCAAGCCGCCCCTTCTCACGGAGAGGTGATTTCTGCCAGCCAGGCCGCCGAATTGCAGCCAAACTTCCCGCCCGAGGGCCGTCGTGCGACCGACAAGCCGGCCGCCGTGGCGACGGGCGGTACGGCCGGGCGGCGGGTCGAGGAGCGCGCCGCCGCGCGCGAAAGCACGATTCGCGTCGATACCTCGCGCCTCGATCAGGTACTCAATCTGTCGGGCGAGATCGGCCTGACCAAGAACCGCTTGAACAGTCTGCGCGGCGACATCCTGGCCGGCAAAACCGATGCAGAAACCTTGCACGCGCTCGACCAGGCGGTCAGCCAGCTCGATCTGCTGGTCTCCGATCTGCAGAACTCCGTGATGAAAACGCGGATGCAACCGATTGGCCGGCTTTTTCAGAAATACCCGCGCATCGCGCGCGACCTGGCACGGCAGTTGGGCAAGGATGTCGAGCTGGCGCTGATCGGCGAGGAAACCGAAGTCGACAAAACGATGATCGAGGATCTGGCTGATCCCTTGATTCACTTGATCCGCAACGCGGTCGATCACGGGGTCGAGCTACCGAACGAGCGCCAGGCTGCCGGCAAGCCGGCCAAAAGCGTGGTGCGACTGGAGGCGCGCCAGGAAGGCGACCACATCGTGCTGATTATCGCCGACGACGGCCGCGGCATGAGCGCCGAACGGATACGTGCCAAGGCCATCGAAAAGAGCATTATCAGCGAGGAAGAGGCCAACACGCTGGACGAACGGCAGAGCCTTAACCTGATCTTCCTGCCGGGCTTCTCGACCATGGCGCAGGCGTCGGCCGTCTCGGGGCGGGGCGTCGGCATGGACGTGGTGAAAACCAACATCCAGAAACTCAACGGCTCGATCGAGATACGCTCCGAGCCGGGCAAGGGATCGGTATTCGTTATTTCGCTGCCGCTGACCCTGGCCATTCTCCCGGTGCTGCTCGTTTTGCTCGGCGACCAGCCGTTCGCCTTGCCGCTCTCGATGGTGCGCGAAATCCTGCCGATCGAGAAGGACAAGATGCAGGAAGTCGGCGGCAAGGAAACGCTGGTCGTGCGTGGCGAGATCCTGCCGGTAATCGCGCTATCCCGCCTGCTCGGCTGGCCGCAGCTGCAATCGCCCGAGTACGGCGTGCTGATGCAGACCAGCGACCGCAGTTTCATTCTTTCGGTCGACAGTTTTGCCGGGCGGGACGACGCGGTCATCAAGTCGCTCGACGACTTCCGCCCGCGCGGCGTCGCCGGCGTGACGACGCTCTCCAACGGCCAGATCGTGTTGATTCTCGACATGAAAGAATTGCTCTCCGACCTGAGTTCTCTGATCGATTTCGATACGCGCGGCAGCGGGCGCGTGCGGGCGCTGGACTATTCTTCGTAACCACAGGTGAATCATGGAGTTAGACGGGGAGCCTCGGCTCCCCGTCTGCTTTTGCACGCCATCGATAGGTGTTGCTCATCTGCTACTATTCGAGAATCCATGTAAAAAAGATCTCATACCCCTTTATTTTTTATCGTTTTTTCCTATAATGACCGTCAACACCTAGGAAGCCGGTCATGGCCGAAGAAAGCGATCTCGAACGAACCGAACCCGCGTCAGGCAGACGCTTGGAGCAGGCACGCGAGCAAGGGCAGGTTCCCCGCTCGCGCGAGGTCGGGGCTTTTCTGGTTTTGGTGGTTGCTGCGGGTTCTTTCTGGTTCATGGGGCCGTGGATGATGCAACGGGTAGCTTCCATCTTCCGGCGTGGCTTGAGCGTCGATGCGTCCTTGACGCGGGAGCCGCAGTTCATGCTGGCGCGCTTTGCCGACATTTCGCTCGACGCCTTGCTGGCGTTTGCCCCTCTCTTTATCGCACTGATCGTCGCCGCGCTGGTCTCGCCCTATTTTCTGGGGAGCTGGAACTTTTCCCTGAAAGCCCTGCAACCCGATCTGACCCGTCTTGATCCGCTGAAGGGCTTGTCGCGGCTAGTGTCGTGGTCGGGGCTGGCCGAACTCGTCAAGGCGGTGGCCAAGGCCGGTCTGGTCGGCGGCGTCGCGGCTTGGGTCTTGTGGAGCGCGCGCAACGACATCTTCGCGATTTTCGGCCAGCCGGTCGAGGTCGGTTTGTCCAGCGCCGGCCACCTGATTAACTTCAGTTTTCTCGTCGTCGTCGCGGCAATGTTGCTGATCGTGGCGGTAGACGTGCCGTTTCAGCTTTGGCAATACCACGACAAGCTGAAGATGAGCCGCGAAGAGGTCAGGCAGGAAGGCAAGGAAATGGAGGGCGATCCGCAGGTCAAGAGCCGGATTCGCCAGTTGCAGCGGGAAGCGGCGCGCAAGCGCATGATGGGCGCCGTGCCGACGGCCGATGTGATCGTCACCAACCCGACCCACTTTGCGGTGGCGCTCGCCTACAAGAGCGGCATGCCGGCGCCCAAGGTGGTCGCCAAGGGAAGGGGCGATATCGCGCTGAAGATACGCGAGATCGGCGCCGAACACGGCGTGCCCATGCTCGAAGCGCCGCCGCTGGCGCGCGCGCTCTACCGCCACACCGATCTCGACCAGGAAGTGCCGGCGGCGCTCTACGCCGCTGTCGCCGAAGTGCTGGCCTACGTGTATCAGTTGAGCAACTGGCGTCAGGCCGGCGGCAACTACCCCCGGCCGCCCAGGGAGATCGTTGTTCCCGCCGAGCTGATCCCGGAGGCGGCCAATGGCTAACGCGACGATGGCGCTGAACGACATTTTCGGCCGCGTCGGGCTACGGCAAATGGCCGGCCCGGTGCTGATTTTGCTGATTCTGGCGATGATGGTGCTACCGCTGCCGCCGTTTGCGCTCGATCTGTTCTTTACCTTCAATATCGCGATCTCGGTGATCGTGATGCTGGTCGCGATGAACGTGATGCGGCCGCTCGATTTCTCGATCTTCCCGACCGTCCTCCTCGTTACCACGCTTTTGCGCCTCTCGCTCAACGTTGCATCGACGCGGGTCGTGCTGCTCGAAGGCCACACCGGGCCAGGTGCCGCCGGCCAGGTGATCGAAGCCTTCGGCCACTTTTTGGTCGGCGGCAACTACACGGTAGGCCTCGTCGTCTTCGCGATCCTGGTCATCATCAACTTTGTCGTGATTACCAAGGGCGCGGGCCGCGTCGCGGAAGTTGCCGCGCGCTTTACGCTGGATGCGATGCCCGGCAAGCAGATGGCGATCGATGCCGACCTCAACGCCGGCCTGATCGGCGAAGACGAAGCGCGCAAGCGCCGCGCGACCATCGCCGACGAGGCGGATTTCTACGGATCGATGGACGGTGCCTCGAAATTTGTCCGGGGCGATGCCGTCGCCGGCATCATCATCATGTTCATCAACGTGATCGGCGGCTTGATCGTCGGCGTGTTGCAGCACAACCTGGATGTCGGGACGGCGGCCAAAACCTATACGCTCCTGACCATCGGCGACGGTCTGGTCGCGCAGATTCCCGCGCTTATCATCTCGATTGCCGCCGGCATGGTCGTTACCCGGGTCGGCGACGCGCAGGACGTTTCGCAGCAACTCGTCGCCCAACTTTTCAACAACCCGAAAGTCATCGGGCTGACGGCCGCGATCATCGGCTTGCTGGGCCTGATTCCGGGAATGCCGAATTTTGTCTTTTTGCTGCTCGCCGCCGGGTTGGGCGTTCTCGCCCGGGAACTCGACAAGCGTTCCAGAGCGGCCGAAGTTCCGGTTCCGGTCGCCGTCTCGCCGGCGGTGGCTCCCGAAACGCAAGAAGCGAGCTGGGCCGACGTGGCGCCGCTCGACGTGCTCGGGCTGGAAGTCGGCTATCGGCTGATCCCGCTGGTCGACAAATCGCAAGACGGCGAGTTGCTGCGCCGCATTCGCGGCATACGCAAGAAATTTGCGCAAGAAGTCGGCTTTCTCGTCGCACCGGTACATATTCGCGACAACCTGGAGCTGAAACCGAACGCCTACCGGATACTCCTGAAAGGCGTTGAAATCGGTCAGGGCGAAGCTTTCCCGGGCAATCTTCTGGCCATCAACCCGGGACGGGTTGCCGGGCAGCTACAGGGCACGGTCACCAAGGATCCGGCTTTCGGTCTGCCCGCCGTATGGATCGAAATTTCGTTGCGCGAACAGGCCCAGGCTTACGGCTATACCGTTGTCGACGCGAGCACGGTGGTCGCCACGCATTTGAACCACCTGATCCTGTCGCATGCTGCCGAGTTGCTCGGGCGCCAGGAAGCGCAAGCCTTGCTCGACCATCTGGTCAAGGAAATGCCAAAACTCGTGGAGGATCTGGTACCGAAAGTGCTGCCGCTCGGCGTCCTGCAAAAAGTTCTGCAAAACCTGCTCGAAGAAGGTGTACACATCCGCGACATGCGCACCATCATCGAAACGCTGGCCGAAAATGCGCCGCGCACGCAAGACTCCGAGGCGTTGAGCGGCCTGGTTCGCGTCGCCCTCGGCCGTTCTATCGTCCAGCAGCTCTATCCCGATGGAGCCGAGATTCAGGTCATGTCGCTCGATCCCCAACTGGAGCGCGTCCTTGTCCAGGCGGTTGCCGGAGCCGGCGACAACGCCAGCATCGAGCCCGGGCTTGCCGACACGCTGGTGCGCGAGGCGGTTGCCGCCGCGCAACGCCAGGAGGAGCTCGGATTGCCGGCGGTGTTGCTAGTGCCGGGCAACCTCCGCACCCTCCTCTCCCGCTTCTTGCGGCGCGGGATCACACAACTCAAGGTGCTGGCCCACGCCGAGGTGCCCGAAAGCAAGATCATCAAAGTGACCTCGATCATTGGAGGTAGAGCATGAACGTCAGGAAATTTATCGCCGCAACGGCGCGCGACGCGCTGCACAAGGTCAAGGATACACTCGGCCCGGACGCGATTATCCTGTCCAATCGTGGCGTGCCCGGCGGTGTCGAGATCATGGCCGTCGCCGCGCGCGACATGGCGATGATCGTGCCGACACCGGCGACCGAAACCGCGACCGTCGGCGACGACTACACCGTCAACCTCTCCACCCAGACACAAAGACCCGTTCCGGCAAGGAACGTGGCGTCGCCGCGCACACCGGCACCCGTCGCCGCGCAGGCGTTGCCGCCGAGATCCGCACCGCCCGCCCGTTCCGACCTGCCGCCGCTGTCGCCGCGCCCCGCGCCCAAAATCGATTTGCCGCGCCCGCAGGAACAGCAGGGCCAGCCAAAATCCGAGGCCGAAGTGGTGCCGGTCGCCGTGATGGACGAGATTCGCGCGCTACGGCGCATCGTCGAACAGCATCTGGCCGGTTTTGCGTTCGGCGAAAGCTCGCGTTTGGAGCCGGTCAAGACAGAGATGCTCCGCCAGATGCTGGACGCCGGATTTTCCCCGCAGTTTTCTCGCGAGTTGCTGGCTCAACTGCCCCGCAACCTGGATATTCGCCAGGCGCTGGCCTGGGTCAAGGGTGGCGCGGACCGGGCGCTGCTGACCATCGATTCCGACAGCGATATCGTCGACCGGGGCGGCATTTATGCGCTGGTTGGCCCGACCGGAGTCGGCAAGACGACGACAACGGCAAAGCTGGCGGCACGCTGCGTCCTTCGCCATGGCGCGAGCAAGGTCGCGCTGGTGACGACCGACGCCTACCGGATCGGCGCGCACGAGCAGTTGCGTATCTATGGGCGCATCCTTGGCGTTTCCGTTCACCTGGTCAAGGATGCCGAGGATCTGCGCCAAACTTTGCAGGATCTGCAACACAAGCACATGGTGCTGGTCGATACGATGGGCATGAGCCAGCGCGACCGGCTGGTCGGCGAGCAGGTCGCCATGTTCGAGGCCAGCAATGTCAAGCGTTTGCTCCTGCTTTCGGCGACCGGGCGGGGCGATACGCTCGACGACGTGGTGCACGCCTACAACGGTCCGGACTTGGCGGGTTGCATTTTGACCAAAGTCGACGAAGCGGCGAGCCTGGCAACGTCGCTCGACGTCGTGATGCGCCACGGCCTGCGCTTGCACTACGTGTCCAACGGTCAGCGGGTGCCGGAAGACTTGCATTTGCCGAACCGCGCCTATCTCTTGCACCGCGCCTTCAAAGATGTACCGGAGAATTCGCCGCACCGCTTGCAGGATGCCGAACCGGCGCTGGCGATGGCTAACTCGGCGCCAGGCAAGCTCGTCGCGGGAGGTAGCCGTGCGTGACGTTCGTGGGCGCTCTCACGGGTGTGCTAGCAGGTGCGCTTATGGGTGAATTCGGCGGGGATCAGGCGGCGGGTCTGCGGCGCTTGTTCGGTCGCGGACAATCGCGCATCGTCACCTTCGCGGCAGGCAACGTCGGGGTGGGTAAGAGCATCTCTGTCGCCAATCTGGCTTCGGCGCTGGCGCGCCAAGGGAAGGAAGTGCTCGTTCTCGACGAAAATACCGGCAACAACGTCGCGGCCAGATTCGGGTTTGTTGCGCCCTACGATCTCTATCACGTCATCGATGGCGACATGCCTCTGGCCGATGTTCTTCTGGCGGTGGCGCCCGGTGTGCGTGTCTTGCCGGCGGCGCACGCGGTGCAGAAGCTTGCCCGCCTGAGCGCGACCCAACAGTTGGCGCTGCTCGAAAGCTTTGGCGAAATGAAGCAGCCGGCCGACGTGATTCTGGTCGACGCGTCGCTCGATCATCCGCTCGGGTTTTCCCCGCTCGGGCTGGCCGCCAACGATACGGTGGTGGTCGTTTCGGCGACCGGCGCATCGATTACCGAAGCCTATGCGCTGATAAAAAAAGTGAGTCTAGGTTACTCGCGCAAACACTTCCGCATTCTCGTCAACCGGGTCAAGAGCGCGGAAGAAGCGGAGGCGATTCACGGCAACATCGAGCAGGTGACACGCAGCCGCGGGCTGGCCCGGCTCGATTATGCCGGTTATGTCCCGATCGACGAGCATCTCCGGCAGGCGTCCGGCCTCCGCCAGCCGGTGCTCGGTATGTTCCCCGATGCGCCGTCCGCGAAAGCGTACCGAGGTCTGGCGCGCGATCTGCTGGAGTGGCCTTCGCCGGATAGCGACGCCGGGGGGCTCGAACACTTCGTCCAACACCTGTTACACTTGAGCCAACGGATAGACCCCATCGCCATCCACGCATAACGGCTCGCCAATGAATAGCCCGGGCGTTTGCCAAGGCACTTCATCGACGGCTCCAAACGGTTCAGACGCTCATGTATAACGCTGCTGGTCAGCTCAACAAGGATCGGCTCGTCGAGCGTTTCGCTCCGCTCGTGAAGCGGATCGCCTACCATTTGATGGCGCGCCTGCCGTCGAGCGTACAAGTCGACGATCTCGTGCAGAACGGCATGATCGGTCTTCTGGATGCGATCAACCGTTTTGAGGCCGGCATGGGCGCCCAGTTTGAAACCTACGCCGCGCAGCGCGTGCGCGGTGCCATGCTCGATGGCCTGCGCGAAAACGACTGGCTGCCGCGCAGCCTGCGGCGCGATTTCCGCCGCATCGAAACAGCCATCGCCCAACTGGAACAGCAGAACGGGCGGGCGCCCAGCGAGACGGAACTGGCCGGCGCGCTCGATATGTCTCTGGCCGATTACCAGAAGATGCTGCACGATGCGCGCGGCCACCAGCTCATCTACTTCGACGATATGGTCGAAGATGGCGGAGAGGGCTTTCTCGAACGCCATCTGACCGACGACGCATCGGATCCGTCGAAGATCCTTGAGGAACAGGGTCTGCGCAAGTCGCTGGTGCAGGGCATCGAAGCGCTCCCGGAACGCGAAAAGCTGATGATGGCGCTCTACTACGAACAGGATCTCAACCTGCGCGAAATCGGTGAAGTGATGGGCGTCACCGAGTCGCGCGCTTGCCAGTTGCACAGCCAGGCCGTAGCCCGCTTGCGGGCGAAGATGTTCTGTGGCGGCGGGGTCGCGCCGAAGAAAGCCGGCCGAAATGGATAAGATCAGCGTTCTTGGTCTGCTGGTCGGTATCCTGGCCATCATCGGGGGACAGATCCTCGAAGGCGGGAATGTCGGCTCGCTGTCGCAGCCGACCGCCTTGCTCATCGTGCTGGGCGGCACACTGGGCGCGGTCATGCTGCAAAGCCCTTACGCGACCTTTGTGAGGGGTATGCGTATGGTCAAGTGGGTATGGCTTCCCCCCGTCGTCGATTATCCGACGGTGATCCGCCAAGTCGGCAACTGGAGCCAGGTTTCCCGGCGCGAGGGACTGCTCGCGCTGGAAGGGATGATTAACCAGTTGAAGGACGATTTTACCCGCAAGGGGCTGCAGCTCCTGGTCGATGGCGCAGAGCCGGAGCGCTTGCGCGAAGTGCTCGAAGTCGAAATCAACACCTTCGAGGACGAATTGCGGCTCTCGGCCAAGATTTGGGAAGCGGCGGGCGGCTATTCGCCGACCATCGGAATCCTCGGCGCGGTGATGGGTCTCATCCATGTCATGGAGAACCTCTCCGACCCCTCGAAGCTGGGGACGGGGATCGCGGTCGCTTTTGTCGCCACGATTTATGGCGTCGGGCTGGCAAACCTGTTTTTTCTACCCATCGCCAACAAGCTCAAGGCACACATCGGACGACTCGTCGTGCAGCGCGAAATGATGGTCGACGGGCTGGTCGGCATCGCCAACGGCGACAACCCGCGCATCATCGAAAGCCGCCTCAAGGGCTATATTTTTTAGGCCATGGCGCGCCGCAAGCGGGAAGACGAGCACGAAAACCACGAACGCTGGCTGGTTTCGTACGCCGATTTCATCACCTTGCTTTTTGCCTTCTTTGTCGTGATGTACGCGCTCTCTTCGGTCAACGAAGGAAAGTACCGCATCCTGAGCGACTCGATGGTCAGCGCATTCCGCAACGCGCCGATGCCGACCAGCGGCCCGACGCCCATGATAGCGCCGACACCGCCCATGGCAAAAAAGCCGACGATCATGAGCAACAAAGACAAAGCGCAAGAGGTCGCGAAACAGAAGCAGCGCGAGAAAATGCGCAACGTCGCCAAGGATATTCTCGATGTCATGGCGCCGCTGATCGCCGAAGGCAAGGTTCGGGTACTCGAAACCAGCCGTGGCGTAACCATCGAAATCAACGACAGCATTCTCTTCTCGCCCGGACAGGCGTTGTTGCAACCGGCGCTGGTCAAGGCCATGAGCGCTATCGCGGCGCTGCTCGCCGCATCCGATTTTCCGATTACCATCGAAGGCCACACCGACGACGTTCCGATCAAAACAGCGCAGTTCCCTTCAAACTGGGAGCTGTCTGCGGTACGCGCGACGACAGTGTTGCGTTTGTTCAACGACGCGGGCGTAGCAGCCAGCCGTTTGACGGCAATCGGCTACGCCGATACCCGTCCGGTCGAACCCAATCTTCTCGCTGACGGGCGCGCGCGCAACCGCCGCGTGTCGATACTGATCGATTCGGCGATTCCGGAAAAAGGAACCGAGGTAGATCTGGAAGCGCAGGCGGCAAAGTCCGCTTCTGCGGTAACGACGCCGGCTTCGCTACCGGTCAGATAGTCGGCCGGTGGCGGGACGGTCAGGCGGCGTCGTCGATGCGGCGGCGGCTGTGCGGAGCTGACTGTCCGTCCGGGCCGTACAGGCTCGGCGGGCGCGAAGCGCCGAGCAGCGCTTCGAGCGCCTGTGCGTTGTGCTGCACCCGGATCTGGATCAATTCGCCGTTCAGCCGGTTGATCTCGCGCGCTTCACCGGCCAACAACAGCAAGCGAGACCACGCTTTTTGTGCGACCTTGCGAGCCGGGTGCGCGACGAGCCAGCTTTCCATGCCTGCCCGATCAGAACCCAGGCCGTGACTTGCCAAAAACGCCTCTCTTTGCTCGGCTAGCCTCCCAAGTTCGGCGGCAAGATCGTTCTTGCGTTGCAACAGCGCGTCCAAACTGTCGAGATCGCCGCTATTGAGCGCTTCGCGCTCAAGTTTCAGCACCCCGATAAATCTGGCCGCGACATCGGCTTCGGCATCGATGCTGTGCAGGAGAGCGGCCATCGGGGAGCGATCGGATGGCCGGCGATCAAGCCTGGCGCTGCGGGTTGGCGAGTTCCTTGGCGACGAGTTCCCTGGCGCTGCTTATCAAACGGTCGGCAATCGCTCCGGCATTGATCGTAAAGCGCCCGTCGGCGATGGCTTGCTTGATTTCCGAAACGCGCCCGGCATCGAAAGCGGGGGTGTCGCCGCCAAGCTGCAACTGTGCCGAAAGCCCGCTCAACTGAACGTCGGAAAAGCTGTTTCCAGGCACCCCGGCGGCGGGTTTGGCCGTTGTGCGGCCGCGCGCTTCCCCGACGTTGGTCGCGCCGGCGGGCTTGATCGAGCTGTCGATTTTCATGGTGAGGCCTCTTGAATATTCCTTCTCGCCTGATATATCGGCACCAACATACAGAACTTTAGCATCGTTTGCGCGGCCTTCTCAATAAGAAATCTCGACCGTTCCGCCGCTTCGGGCAATCCCGCTGACGACTTGCCCGGAAGGAGTCCGGACTTGCGCGACCTGACCTTCGACCGCGTTGTTGAGCGACTTGCCTTCATTGCTGACGCTAAAACCGCTGCCTTTGGAGACCAGCTTGACGCTCTGTCCCTGCTGGACGGCCCACGGCGCGACCAGTTGGTCGGCGCGTAGCGGTTGGCCCGCCGCCACACCATTTTTCACCGTCTTGCCCAGAGCCTGTGCCGGGTCGGTCAGCGTGCTGCTGGCGAGCAGCCCAAGGTCGCCGCTGCGCGCGGTGAAATCCCCGGGCGCGAGCACCTTGCCGGCGGCAAGCGAGTGCGCGCTCACCAGGTAATCGCCGAACAGGCTGACCTGCACCGGCACATAAACCGTCCACGCCGCCGGACCTAGGCAGCGCACGCCGACGGTCGATTTCCCCCACAGGCGGCCACCTGGAGGCAAAAACGGCTCGAACGCGCCGCACGACGAAATTTGCGCGGCCGGGTCGAGCTGGCCGACGCTGTAACTGACTTTCCCCGGGAGCCCCTGCGTCTGGATATGCAAAAAGCTCTCCACGGCACCCTTTATAGGATCATGCTCTTTGGGTGTCGCCTGCGCGGCAACGCAAACAGCGATCAAGGGCAAAAGCCGGAGGGAAGCAAGAGAGCTTGTCACGCGAATCATCCCGCCATTTTGCACTATCGCCGGCAGATCGCGAAACCTCCCCGTGACACATCCTCGCTGCGCCGGCTCCGGTCGGCCTTTGCCGGCAATTATTGCCGATTTGCCGCCCGACACCCCTGGCGAGAGCCGGCGATCTCCTTCAATAACCCCGGACTGCAATATGGCACACAAGTTGCTTTTATGTTCTCGACAATTGCCTGGGAGCCATCATGGTCAGCGCGCTGGATAATGCACTTTCGGTTCAAGCACAGGCTTTGAATCTGCGGGCACATCGCCAGCAGGTTTTGGCGGGAAATATCGCCAATGCGGATACGCCCAACTACAAGGCGCGCGACTTCGATTTTTCGTCGGCGCTGAAGAACGCGATATCCGGTCGTGCCAGCGGCGATCTGGCGCTTGCCACAACCTCGGTGCGCCACATTCAGAGCGGCAGCGATGCCGGCATGCCGGCGCTTTTGTATCGCAAGGAAACCCAGTCGAGCGTCGACGGAAACACCGTCAATATGGACATCGAGCGCGCCCAGTTTGCCGAGAACGCGATGCAGTACGAAGCTGCGGTGACCTTTCTCTCCAGCAAGCTGAGAACGCTGATGTCTGCCGTTCAAGGGCAATAACCGTGAGTGTTTTCAACGTCTTTCACATAGCCGGCAGCGCTTTGACCGCGCAGTCGATGCGTCTGAACGCGGTGGCCAGCAACCTCGCCAACGCCGACAGCATCACCGGCGCCGACGGCAAGCCCTACCGCGCCAAACAGGTCGTGTTCCAGGCCACGCCGATGCCGGGCGACGCCGCGCAGGGCGTGCGGGTCAAACAGGTGGTCGAGGACAGCAGCCCCGGGCGCATGGTCTACGACCCGAGGAATCCGGCCGCCGACGACAAGGGCTACGTGACGATGCCGAACGTCAGCGTGGTCGATGAGATGGTCAACATGATCTCGGCCTCGCGCTCGTACCAGACCAACGCGGAAGTCATGAACACCGCCAAACAGCTCTTGTTGAAGACGCTGACGCTCGGCCAGTAACCGGGTATTTTCAAGGAGAAATCGATGTCAACCGTCCAATCGACCAGCTCGCCAAGCGAAATATTTGCGTCGCTCAACGCCAGCGCCAGCGCGAATTCCACGTCGGCGTCCACGACGCAGGAGTCGCAGGACCGCTTTCTGAAATTGCTGGTGACACAACTGAAAAACCAGGATCCGCTCAACCCGATGGACAACGCGCAAGTCACCACCCAACTGGCGCAGATCAATACCGTGACCGGCATCGACAAGCTCAATTCCACGCTCGGTACACTGCTCGGCGCCTACAGCGACAGCCAGGCCATGCAGGCGGCAGGGCTGATCGGCAAGACCGTGCTGGTGCCCGGCACCGGCCTCGCGCTGGCCAACGGCGAGGCATATGGCGGGGTCAAGCTGGCGGCTCCGGCGGAACAGGTAACGGTCAGCATTTTGGACAGCAAAGGAAACGTCGTCCAGACGCAAAATCTCGGCGCACATGGCACCGGCCTGCTGGACTTCTCGTGGGACGGAAAAACGGCGGCCGGGACGATTGCTCCTCCCGGCACCTACAAGTTCAAGGTCGAGGCGTCGGCGGGCGGCGCGGCGGTCACCGCCGAAGCGCTACAGATTGGCACGGTTTCTGCTCTCGTCAGAGGCAAGAGCGGCTTCCTTCTCGATCTCGGCGCGCTCGGCACCGTCGATTTCAAGGATGTTCAACAGATACTTTAAGTTTAAGGCGGGAGAATAAAATGGCATTCCAGCAAGGATTAAGCGGCCTAAGAGCTTCCTCCAACGCGCTCGACGTGACGAGCAACAACGTCGCCAACGCGGCGACGGTCGGCTTCAAATCGTCGCAAGCCCATTTTGCCGACGTCTACGCCAGCACCTTGGGCGCCTCCGGCGGCTCGCAAGTGGGCATCGGCGTCTCCGTTCCGGCCGTCGCGCAGAATTTTGCGGCGGGTAACGTGACGGTGACCAACAACCCGCTGGACATCGCGATCAACGGCTCCGGGTTCTTCCGCATGAACGACAGCGGATCGGTAACCTATAGCCGCGCGGGGCAATTTCATCTGGACAAATCGGGCTACATCGTCGATGACAGCGCGCGGAGGCTGACGGGTTATGCCGTCGATGTGGCGACCGGAGCTCCCGTAATCTCTACCCCGGTAGACCTGCTGCTCGACCCCTCAGACCAGCCGCCGCAGGCTACCGGTACCGTCGGAGGAGATTTCGACGGCGTCAAGGCGGTTCTTAACTTTGACTCGCGCAGTACCGTGCCGACGGACGCATGGGCGATCGTGGCGCCGGCGACAACGCCGACAACCAGGATGTATAACTATTCGACCGCGGTCTCGATCTATGACACCCTGGGCAACCCGCACACCTTGACGATCTACGCGCGCAAGGCGGCCGCGGCCAACACCTGGGATGTGTATACGTCGACCGATACCGGCGCACCTGTGCCGCCGGCCACGAGTATGGTTCCCGTTATCGCCGGCCCGGTCTCGGTGGCGTTTGATTCGTCGGGAAAACTGACCGCCGCACCCAACGGTGTTCTTCCTCTCAGCATTGCCCTTTCAAACGGTGCGGCAACTCCTCTAGCCTTCAATCTCGATTTTACCGGCAGCACCCAGTTCGGCAGCAATTTCGGCGTCAATCAGCTTAAGCAGGATGGCTACGCGCCGGGTCGCCTGACGGGAATGACTGTTGCGGCCGATGGCATCATTCTCGGCACCTATTCCAACGGCCAATCGCGCACGATGGGGCAGGTTGCGTTGAGCAGCTTCACCAATCCCGACGGACTGGCCTCGCTGGGCGGCAACCAGTGGCTGGAAACCGCCGCATCGGGTTCACCGCTGACCGGATCGCCCAATTCGGCGACCCTGGGGATCTTGCAGTCCGCGGCCGTCGAAGAGTCCAACGTCGACCTGACGTCCGAACTGGTCAACATGATCGTCGAACAGCGCAACTACCAGGCCAACGCCCAGTCGATCAAAACGCAGGATCAGATCCTGCAAACGCTGGTCAATCTGCGTTAAGCCGTCTTCTGAGATAAGGTGAAAGGCTCTCCATGGATCGCCTGATCTACACCGCGATGACCGGCGCCAAGCACGCTTTCCTGCAACAGGCGGGCGTCGCGCAGAATCTGGCAAACGCGACGACGACCGGCTACCGCGCGATGGAGCACAAGTTTCGTGCCGTGCCGGTTCAGGGCGAAGGCGCGCCGACCCGCGCGTTCGTCGTCGACGCTTCGGTGGCCGACGTGTTCGAGCAGGGGCCGATGATGGCCACCGGCCGGCCGCTCGATGTCGCGGTGCAGGGCGCCGGCTGGATTGCGGTAGAAACGCCCGACGGCAAGGAAGCCTACACCCGCGCCGGCAACTTGCAGACCAACGCCAACGGCCAGCTGCAGACGGCGGGCGGCCTTAACGTGCAGGGCGACGGCGGGCCGCTGGCTATTCCGCCGGACAACCGCGTCACCATCGCGCCCGACGGCACCGTGTCGACCGTGCCCTTGTTCGGCGTGCCCAACAACGTCGGTGTCGTCGGCCGCATCAAGCTGGTCAACCCGCCGGAAAGCGAGCTGGTGCGCGGCGCCGACGGGCTGTTCCGCCTGAAAAGCGGCAACCCGGCCGACGCCGACACCAACGTCCGGCTGGCGCCGGAGACGCTCGAAGGCAGCAACGTCAATCCGGTCGATTCCATGGTCAGCATGATTAGCCTGGCGCGCCAGTTCGAAATGCAGATCAAAATGTTGCAAACGGCCGACGCGAACGCCAAACAGGCCAGCCAGATTCTCTCGATGAACGCTTAACCCAAGAAACCGAAGAAACCGAAAAATCAGGATGCACGCAAAATGATCCGCTCACTCTGGATTGCCCGTACCGGCCTCGACGCCCAACAGACGAGCATGGACGTGATCGCCAACAACCTGGCCAACGTCAGCACCAACGGCTTCAAGCGCGCGCGGCCGATATTCGAGGATCTGCTCTATCAGACATTGCGTCAGCCGGGCGCGCAATCGTCGCAGTCGACGCAGATCCCTTCCGGCTTGCAGCTCGGCACCGGCGCGCGGCCCGTGTCTACGGCGCGCATACACACGCAGGGCGCCGTACAGCAGACCGGCAACGATCTCGACATCGCGATCAACGGCGCTGGTTTCCTGCAAGTGCTGTTGCCCGACGGCACGACGGCCTACACCCGCGACGGCTCGTTCCAGAAGGATAACCAAGGTCAGGTGGTGACATCGAGCGGCTACCCGCTACAGCCGAGCATCACGATTCCGGCCAATGCGCTGAGCGTCACGGTAGGCACCGACGGCGTGGTTTCGGTCACGCAGCCGGGATCGTCCGCCACCGTGCAGGTCGGGACGATACAACTGGCGACCTTCGTCAACGTCGGCGGCTTGCAGAGCATCGGCGAGAACCTGTTTCTGGAAACCGCGTCCAGCGGTACGCCGACCCCCAGCACGCCGGGGACGAACGGCGCGGGCGTGCTCAACCAGCGCTACGTGGAAACGTCGAACGTCAACGTCGCCGAAGAACTGGTGACGATGATCCAGACGCAACGCGCCTACGAGCTGAATTCAAAGGTAGTGTCGACATCCGACCAGATGCTGGCGCGACTGACCCAGTTGTAAGGAGACGATCATGAAAAATCCGAAGCCCCGTCAATTTGAATCGGAACGATGGCTGCTGCCGATAGCGCTGACCTTGCTTGCACTATCCCTGGCAGCCTGCAACTCGGTGCCGCCGACCAACGTGCACCAGCCGATGACAGCGCGTCCGGCGGCGCGCACCGAGACCCTGGCCGCCAACGGCAGCATCTTCCAGTCCGGCAACGCGCGCACGCTGTTTGAGGACAGGCGCGCCCGCTACGTCGGCGATACGATGACGATCACCATCGCCGAAACCACCTCGGCGTCGACCAAGTCGAACACCAAGGTCAACCGCGCCACCAGCATCAGTGCCAAAGCCGGAACGATCATCGGCTTGCCCGGCAAATCGCTGCAGGGGATGGAGCTGGGAGCCAGCGGCGCGAACAGCCTGGACGGCAAGGGCGAGGCGGCAGCGAACAACGTGTTCACCGGAACGATCACCGTCACCGTGATCGAGGTACTGCCCAACGGCAACCTGCTGGTCTCCGGCGAAAAGCAGGTGGCGATCGGCTTCGGGCAGGAATACATCCGCCTTTCCGGCGTGGTGAACCCCTTCTTCATCAACTCCGCCAATAGCATAAGCTCGTCGCAGGTGGCAGACGCGCGGATCGAGTACAAGGAAAGCGGGGCGATCAGCGAAGCGCAGGTGATGGGCTGGCTATCGCGTTTCTTCTTGAGCTTCCTGCCATTTTGAGCGATATCGGGTGGATGAAAATCATGCGTGAAAATCGTGGAAACAGCAGTGGAAAACTCACGGCACGTGCGGCAATTATTGCCGTTGGCGCATGCTTGCTCCTGCCGCTGACGACACCTTTAGCGTGGGCCGACCGGATCAAGGATCTGGCCTCCGTACAGGGAATACGCAACAACCAGTTGGTCGGCTACGGCCTCGTCGTCGGCCTCGACGGAACCGGCGACCAGACGACGCAAACGCCCTTCACGACGCAAAGCATCATCAACATGCTCGCCCAGCTCGGCACCACGCTGCCGACGACACAATCCCTACAGCTCAAGAACGTCGCGGCGGTGATGGTGACGGCGAATCTGCCGCCCTTTGCGCGCACCGGGCAGCAGATCGACGTGACCGTGTCGTCGATGGGCAACGCCAAGAGCCTGCGCGGCGGCACTTTGCTGATGACACCGCTGAAAGGCGCCGACGGCCAAGCCTACGCGATGGCGCAGGGCAACATTCTGGTCGGCGGCGCCGGCGCGTCGGCCGGCGGCAGCAAGGTGACGATCAACCATCTGCTCGCCGGGCGCATTGCCGGAGGCGCGACGGTCGAACGCGAAGTGCCCACCGCGCTGGGTCAGGGGCCGTTCATCCACTATCAGATGAGCAACGCCGATTTCGGCACCACGCAGCGCGTCGTCGACGTCATCAACCGCGAGATGGGCGCCGGCACCGCGCAGGCCGTCGACGGGCGCCAGATTCGCGTGCGCGCGCCGGAAGAGCCAGATAGCCGGGTCGCCTTCATGGGGCGCATCGAAAATCTTGAAGTGCGTCCGATGCAGACGATGGCCAAGGTCATCGTCAATCCGCGCACCGGTTCGGTGGTGATGAACCAGACGGTGACGATAGACTCCTGCGCCGTGGCGCACGGCAACCTGTCGGTGGTCATCAACAACGAACAACAGGTCAGCCAGCCCAACGCGCTGGCGGGCGGGCAGACGGTAACGACCAACCAGGCCGATATCCAGATCAAGCAGGAAGGCGCCGCGCTGATGCAGGTCAAAGCCAGCGTCAATCTTTCCGACGTGGTCAAGGCGCTCAACGCGCTCGGCGCCAACCCGCAAGATCTGCTGGCGATCCTTCAGGCGATGAAGGCGGTCGGCGCGCTGCGTGCCGACCTGGAGATCATCTAAGCACGGAACGGATGGAGGCCGTGTGAACCGGTGGTTTACAGAGTCATCCATCCCCCCATTTTTCCGCCCCCCCCCCCAAGAGCAACGGGGCGGCATCTTTCGATGCCGCCCCGTTGCTTGATCCAAAAAAATCAGGCCGCTACGGGCTTTTGCCGGCGCGTGAGTTTTTCCTTGATCCGCGCCGACTTGCCCGAACGTTCGCGCAGGTAGTACAGCTTGGCGCGACGCACGTCGCCGCGACGCTTGACCTCGATTGCCGCGACCAGCGGCGAATAGGTCTGGAAGGTGCGCTCGACGCCCTCGCCGGACGAGATCTTGCGCACGATGAAACTCGAATTCAGGCCACGGTTGCGCTTGGCGATGACGACACCTTCGTACGCCTGCAAACGCTCGCGGGTGCCCTCCTTCACTTTCACCTGGACGACGACGGTGTCGCCGGGCGCGAAATCGGGGATGGTTTTGCCCAAGCGGGCAATTTCTTCCCGCTCCAGTTGCTCAATCAGATTCATTTTATGAACTCCGGTTACGTTTTGTTTTCCTGACCGCATTGCTCCTGAAACTGCACCAGGAGTTGCGTTTCCTCTTTCGACAACGCGCGTCCCGCCAACAGCTCGGGTCTGCGTTGCCACGTCCGACCCAGCGCCTGTTTCAGGCGCCAGCGACGAATCTGCTCGTGATGACCGGACAACAAAACATCCGGCACCCACCGGCCTCCGTACTCCTCCGGCCGCGTGTAGTGCGGGCAATCCAGCAAGCCCGCGACAAACGAATCCTGTTGTGCCGATCCGGCGTCGTTAAGAACGCCCGGCAACTGCCTGACGATGGCATCCAGCAGCGCCATCGCCGGAATCTCGCCGCCCGAGAGGACGAAATCCCCGATCGAAATCTCCTCATCGACGCAACGCTCGATCACGCGCTCGTCGATTCCCTCGTAACGCCCGCAGAGCAGCACCAAACCCTGCGCGCCTCGCCAAGCCTCCCCGACAAAGCGCATAACACGCCGGTGCGTCAGCGCCACGCCCTGCGGCGACAGGCAGACAACCCGGCTGTGGCGTACCCCGGCCGCCGCCTGCCGCGCTTTGGCGGCGACAATCGCCGCTTCCAGTGGCCCCGGCATCATCACCATGCCCGGCCCGCCGCCGTAGGGTCTATCGTCGACCGTGCGGTGTCTGTCTTCGGTGAAATCGCGCGGATTCCAGAAATCGACGCTCCAGCGACCTTCTTCCAGCGCCCTGCGCGTTACGCCGGATTGCGTCAGCGCGGAAAACATCTCCGGGAACAGCGTCACCACATCGGCGACCAATCCCGAATTTGCCGATCCAGAATCTACCAATCCGCTTCCCAATCGACACGTATGCGTCCGGCGGCCACGTCGACATCGAGCACCACCGCCGCCACGAAAGGCAGCAAACGCTCGGCGCCCGCTCCTGCCCCTTCTCTATCACCAACCCGCAAGACATCGTTGGCGGGAGTTTCGATCAGGCCGAGCACACGACCCAACGCTTGATCGTGCGAGTTGACCACCGCGAGGCCGATCAGATCGGCCCAGTAGAATTCACCCTTGCCGGCCGGCGGAAGCGCTTCGCGCGGCGCGCCGACCAGCACGCCCTTCAGGGTTTCCGAGGTATCGCGATCCGGCACGCATTCCAGCTCGGCGACCAGCGACCCGTTATGCGCCTTGCACTTGAGCAGCCGGGTCTGGCGCCACAGCGCCGGCGCGTCGCCCTCGCGCCCGAGCCACCAGTGGGACAGTTTGCCCCACGCCAGCGGGTCGTCGGCGAAGGGGTGCACCCTGACCGCGCCGCGCAACCCGTACGCCCCTACGATCTTGCCGAGGACAACAATATCGGGCAACGGATGCGAACAACCCAAACAGCCGCTCAGGCGGCCGCTTTTGCGCCCGACTGCTTGACCAGGCGGGCGACGGTCGGCGATAACTGCGCGCCCTGTTGCTGCCAGTAGGCCAGGCGATCGGTAGCGATGCGCAGGCCTTCTTCCTTGGCGGACGCGAGCGGGTTATAGAAACCTACGCGCTCGATGAAACGACCATCGCGGCGGTTGCGCGAATCGGCCACCACCATGTTGTAGAAAGGACGCTTCTTGGCGCCGCCACGGGCGAGACGAATAACAACCATTGTGTTCTCTTCCGAATCCAGAAAAAGGGCAGAATTGTAACAATAAATCGCGGGAAAACAAACCGGTATCCGTGCGCAGGCAAATTTTCGGGGCCGGGCACGTTCGGCGGAATGCGATGCAAGGCGCGAAAAGGCGCCCTGGCCTGCGCTACGGCGACGGCGGGCAGCGCCGCAGCGCGCCACCAAGCGGGAAGCACAACCGCGGTTCGCGCCCGCGCAAGATGTAGAGCAAAAAGCGGAACCCCGACAGGCTGAAACCGGCGATGGCTACCGTTTGTCGCACCGAAGCGTCCACCCCGATATTTCGTCGGAACTTTGCCTGCGGCCGATGGTTATAATCTTCGCTGTACGATCCGGCCGACGCCGGCCGAATTGAGCGCCATGACCGATACGATTTTCGATACCGACAGCGCAGCACAAAACCTCCCGGCCGGGAAGGGCTTGCGCCCCGTTCTCGATTGGCTGGCGAAGCCGCAGGCCGCGCGGGCATCCGACGAGTTGCCGCCCTTGCTCGAACATTTTCGCACTTTGCGCGCGCCTGGCGGAAACGGGGAACAACGCGCCGAGGTGCTGGATCGGCTTTGCCGCCGCAGCGGCCCGGTTGTCGCTCAACTGATCGCCGCTCTAGAAAACGTCGCTCTGCCGGTTCCGCGCAAGACGCGCGAAACGGTGCACCGCTTGCAGGAGCTGCTGGAATCGCTGATCGAGAACCTGCGGGTCACGCCCGGAGACGCGCCGGAAAATGCGGTGCCCGGCGAAGCGCAGAAACTCGCCGTTTGGCGGACTGCCAACGCCTTGGCGCAACACCTGTCGATCAGCCATCTGGCCGCCGCCCCGACCGGCGCCGGCATCTGGCGCCAGCTTCACCGTACCTATTCGGCGGCGCAACGCTTGCAGGCCACCCATTACCTGCCGGACGGCGAGCCGGATAGCGTGCAGGATATTTACCAGTCCGCGCTCCTGCTCGGATGCGCGCAGCCGGATTCCTTCACCGCCCGCGAGATCGGTTTTATCGCAGCCTATCTGCAACGCTTCGCGCACTGCGTCGAGCCGCCCGGCGAAATCGTGCCGGATAACGCGGCAGGCTTCTGGATCGACCCGCTACGCGACTCGCCCGCCCTACCTTGCGCGCGCAAACCCGCGCCGCAGGAAGCCAGCATCCGCTATTTCACTTGCGTACACTTGGCCGGGTTGCTCAACCGGCAAATCGACGAACTGAATTCCGGCAGCACGCCGCAGCAAGCCAACTTGCCGGATTTCGCCGGTACCCCGGCCGGCCGTGGCGTCCTTACCCGCCTCGCCGGGCACTGGGGCAACCCGGGGAAACGCCGGTTTCCGCACCGCAAGCGCAACCTACGGGCTGAGGTCTGCGCCGGCCTGCACCGGATCTGGCTGCTGTTTCAACTGGAAGAAACCGCCAAGCCGGAAGTCTCGACCTGGATGATTACCAACCAAAGCCCGGACGGTTACGCGATCATGCACGTCGGCGGCAGAACCGGAACACTCGCCGTCGGCGACATCACGGCGATTCGCTCCGAATCCGAGAACGGCTGGCAAATCTGCCTGGTGCGCTGGGCGCTTTCGGAAAATCCCGAGCACCTCGAAATGGGGCTGCAAATTCTGGCGCCGAACGCGGTTCCCGCCATCGTCACCCTGCCGGTCGAGCACGACATCAGCGAGCGCCTGCCGGTACTGCTCCTCCCGAAAATACCGGCATTGCGCTCGACCGAAATACTGGTCACGACTTCCGGCGCACTGAACAACCGGGGCTCGAAGCACGTCTTGATCGTCGACCGGGAAAACATCAAAGTCCGCGAAGTCAGAACCACCGGCGTCGAAGAACAAACCAGCAGCGTCGAAGTGTTCGCCATCGAAACCGACCGGACTGCTTAACGAAACTCCGGCAGCGTCGCGGCGACCAGCACCACCGCCCACGACAGATAGAGCCAGAGCAGGAATATCGGTACCGTCGCGAAAGCGCCGTAAATGGCGGCATGCGAAGGAAACTGTTCGAGATACAGCGCAAGCCCCTTCTGCAGCACGAAAAAATCAGGCCGACCCGCGTTCCGGCAACAGATTGCGCACCAGGTAGCGGTCGACTTCACCGACGACGCCTTGAAATGCCGGCAACACGGCGACCAGGCCGAGCATCGGGGCAACCGGCGGAACCAGCGAAAGGAGCGTGGTCAACGCCAGACTGGCTCTGATCTGGTCGAAATTCTCGTCGTTGAAGCGCCGCGCGATACGCACGACAAAGCGGCGGATGCTCGGGGTTCGGTGGCTATAAGCCCGCTATAATAAACCGATGTTCCGCACCCTCACTCTCGCCGCCAGCGCCAGCCTGATCGCGCTGATTTTCCTTTGTCTGGCTTGGGAGCTGCGCCTCGCGCTGATCCAGCCGGGCGGCTCGTGGCTGGCCTTAAAGTGCCTGCCGCTGCTGGCGCCGCTCTTTGGCATACTGAACGGCCGCCGTTACTCGTACCAGTGGGCGTCGATGCTGATCCTGCTCTATTTCACCGAAGGCATCGTGCGTGCCACGACGGAAACCGGCGCCGGACAGTGGCTGGCGATTGCCGAAACTGTACTCGCACTAATTTTCTTCGTCGCCACCGTCACCTACGCCAGATTGACCCGCCCGTCGGCCATCCTGTAGGAACGGCTCCGGCCGCAATCAACGCTTGATCGCGGCCGAGGTCGCTCCCACCATCCAATCAAACGTCCGCCTGCGGATTGACCTTCTCCAGCGACGAATGCAGCTTGTTCAAGGCATTCAGGTAGGATCTGGCCGAGGCGATGACGATATCCGTATCCGCCCCGTTGCCGTTGACGATACGCCCACCTTTGGACAGTCGCACCGTCACCTCGCCCTGGGCATCGGTGCCGGTGGTGATCGCGTTCACCGAGTAGAGCATCAGCTCCGACCCGCTGGCGACAATGGATTCGATCGCCTTGAAGGTCGCATCGACCGGGCCGCCGCCGACGGCCGACGCCGTTTTTTCGACGCCGCCGACGGTCAGCGTGACATCCGCCTTCGGCGTTTCGCCGGTTTCCGAGCACACGCGCGAATAGACGAGCTTGTAGTGCTCCCCCGCCGGTGCGAGCGTTTCGTCCGAGACCAGCGCCTGCAAGTCCTCGTCGAAAATCTCGTGCTTCTTGTCGGCCAGATCCTTGAAGCGCGCGAAGGTCGCGTTCAGAGCTTCCTCCGTATCGAGCACGATGCCCAGCTCGGAAAGGCGCGACTTGAAGGCGTTGCGGCCGGAATGCTTGCCCAGAACGAGCTTGTTCTGCGCCCAGCCGACATCCTCGGCGCGCATGATTTCGTAGGTCTCGCGGTGCTTGAGCACCCCGTCCTGATGGATGCCCGATTCGTGCGCGAAGGCGTTGGCGCCGACGATGGCCTTGTTCGGCTGCACCGCGTAGCCGGTGATCTGCGCGATCAGCTTCGACGCCGGAACGATCTGCGTCGCGTCGATGCGCGTTTGTACCGGAAAGAGGTCGCCGCGCGTCCTGACCGCCATCACCACTTCTTCGAGCGAGGCGTTGCCGGCCCGTTCGCCCAAACCGTTGATCGTGCATTCGACCTGCCGCGCGCCGGCCAGCACCGCCGACAAGGAGTTGGCCACCGCCATGCCGAGATCGTTGTGGCAGTGCGTAGACCAGATCACCTTGTCGGCGCCCGAAACGCGCTCGATCAGCGTCTTCATGCGCTCGCCCCACACCGACGGGATGCTGTAGCCGACGGTATCCGGCACGTTGATGGTCTTCGCGCCGGCCTTGATGACCTCGTCGAAGATGCGGCAGAGAAAATCGATGTCCGAACGCACCGCGTCTTCGGCCGAAAACTCGACGTCGTCGGTATACTCGCGCGCCCAGCGCACGGCCTTGATCGCCACCTCGACGACCTGGTCGGGACTCATCCGCAGCTTCTTCTCCATGTGGATCGGGCTGGTCGCGATGAAGGTGTGGATACGGCTGCGCGCCGCCGGCCGCACCGCCTCGCCGGCGCGCCGGATGTCGTTCTCGTTGGCGCGAGCGAGCGAGCAGACGGCCGATTCCTTGACCACCTCGGCAATCGCCTTGATGGCATCGAAGTCGCCGGGCGAAGCGGCGGCGAATCCCGCCTCGATCACGTCCACCCGCATGCGCTCCAGTTGCCGCGCGACGCGCAACTTCTCTTCCTTGGTCATCGAAGCGCCGGGGCTTTGCTCGCCGTCGCGCAAAGTCGTATCGAAAATTACCAAATGATCTTTCATGTCCTGACTCCTGAGACAAAACTCTTGCAACGGTGTCCCCTCACGGGACACCGACCGAAACTACGCAAATTGTGTGGGAAAGTTTTAGCGCGCGACGCGCAGCAGCGGCCGCGCCAGCAGCAGGGCGCGAAGGGAAAAGCAGGAGGTGTGCAAGAGCGTGACCATGAGCCAGACTATATACAGGTTCAAAACATCGTGTCAATCCATTCCGAACTGTCTTGTAATGAGATCGGTTGTAAACCGTGAGTCCGACGGTTCAAGCAGCTATCTGTTGCGCATAGTATTGCTGGCCGAAAGCGGCGGGCGACAGATGGCCGGGCCGAGCCTGCTTTCGGATCCGGTGGTAGCAGATTTCGATGGGTTCCGTAATCTCGCGTTTTGCTTGTTCCCCCGTAGTGAAGCGACGGTGATGGACTGGCTCGGTCTTCGGGGAACCCCGGCGGCTTCCCGTGGGCGCCTTGACGCTCCTATGTCAAGTAGCTCGTATCGGATCGGCCATATCCGCAAGAATGAGCGGGTACAGTTCTCAGAGCTGGTCTCGTTTGATTGGACAGAATATCCACGGAGATAAGTGTAGCCTTGCGGCGTAGGGTTATCCACGGAGCCGCCGCCCGCTGGTTTATCAAGCGGGCGGCGGGCGGCTCTGGGGGTAACCCGGACATCATGCCGCGACCCTTTCTTGCGGCAGGCCGGCGTAGTAAATCGTATCGGGCGTCTTGCCGTCAAGCGACCGGTGCGGCCGACGGGTGTTGAAGAAGTTTAGATAGGTACACAGATGGGTTTTGGCGGCCGATACCGGGTCGTAAGCCTTCAGATAGACCTCTTCGTATTTGACGCTCTTCCAGAGCCGTTCGACGAACACGTTATCGCGCCAGCAGCCCTTGCCGCCCACGCTGATCCGGATTTCGTTGTCCTTGAGCAGCTGGGCGAACTCAAGGCTCGTGAACTGGCTGCCCTGGTCGGTGTTGAAGATCTCCGGGGTACCGTAGCGAACCATTGCTTCACGCACGGCGTCCGGGCAGAAAGCCGTCGTCGGCGTATTGGAGAGTCGCCAGGACAAGACTTTGCGGCTGTACCAGCCGATGGCGGCAATCAGATAGACGAAGCCCCGGCGCATCGGAATGTAGGCAATATCGGTCGCCCAGACTTGGTTGGGACGTTCGGTTTCCAGGTTGTGCAGGAGGTGCGGGCAGATCGGATGCGCGGCATGGCGGCGGCTCAGGTTCGGCTTCCGGTAGAGTGCTTCGATGCCCATTTTCTTCATCGGCCGACGGGCGCGCTTGCGGCCGATCATCCGCCCCCCGAGCTTGGGCGTGTCGCGCGGCAGCGGCTGCCGGCGAAGGGATGCTCCGGATGCGGCTCACCGGTTCGGCGCATCGGCGCCAAATCCTCTGGCGAGGCCGGTTTCTGGGGGTAGACCGCCGATCTGGCCAAGGCGGGCAGCCGGCATTGCCGGACGACCGGCAGGTCATGGGTGCGGTCGATCATCGTCTTGCGCCCGGCGCGCCCGCCCCGGTGGGCGCGCGCCCTAAAAAAACCGTTCTCCGGGGACGGCCGGCCAATCTTGGCGCGCGGCGTCTTGATGTCCGGTTCAGCGGCTTTCGCCGCGCTATCGCCAAACACTTGTGCCGACCGATCCATCAGTTGCGTCTTCCGGCCGGTAACCTGGTCGGGGCGAACATCGAACTGCCGCGCCGATCACGCTAGATTGCGTCGTCACGAGATGGCGGGTCAAAATACAAGGCTCTAGTCTGAAACGTTAGTGACAAAGGCTGTGGATGGTCTATAAATGAATAGAAGGGGTTGAAGCGGAGAGGATCATGAGAGCGAGAGAACTGTCGATACTGAGCTTCCCTCGGTTTTTCGTCTGCCAAAGGGTGGATTTCATGCTACCAGTTTTTCCTGATGCTGTTGCTTGATCCAGTTCTCGAGAAACTGCTTGGGCGACTTGTAGCCGAGGGTCGGATGCTGCCGTTTCCGGTTG